>QNYZ01000060.1 GCA_003973265.1 Deltaproteobacteria bacterium
CATTGCTGTCCAAAATAAATCTTAAAGCAGGTTTTGGTTCAAATTAAATCAACATGTTACGAGCACCCCTTCTGCCAGGATAGTTGTCACCTCCAGCTCACCGCATCATTTACGCATATTATGACTGAATTATTCAGAGCGTCTGGAAAGCCAGGACACGCGGTCATTGTAAGCACTAAATTTATCCCTCGCATTTTGAACATCTGCCAGATCAATATCGCTTTTTATAATAACATCCTCATCACCGCCGCTGGCCAAGATCACGCCCCAGGGATTGAGCATCATGCTGTGCCCCACAAATGTGGTGCCCAGGTTGGGGCCCACCGAGTTGGCCGAAACCAGAAAGCATTGGTTTTCCAGGGCCCTGGCACGGTTGAATATGATCCAGTGTTCCAGGCGCGGGTAGGGCCAGGCCGAACAGATCAGAAAAAGTGCCGCCCCCTTTTCGGCCATGCGCCGGAACAACTCGGGAAACCGCAGGTCATAGCAGGTGGCCATGCCGATCTTACCCAGGGGCGTATCGGCAACGATAACCTTCTTGCCGGGCTTCAAAATCCGGGTTTCCCGTGAATTATGACCGAACAGGTGTATCTTACGGTAATTGGCCAGTATGTCACCTTCCGGCGACAACAGATAGCTGGAGTTAAAGTAGTTGTTGTTATCTTTCTCCACAAAGCTACCGGTGTGCAGAAATATACCCGCTTCCCGGGCCGCCTGCCTGAGAGCGGTCAGGGTCGGGCCTTCACGGTCTTCGGCTTCGGATGCATAGCGGTCAAAGCTCATAAATCCGACGTTCCAGATCTCGGGCAGAATGACGAGATCCGCATCAGCGGCCCTTTTGATATTTTCAAGGGCTTTGACAACCGTTTTCTCTTTATCGCCCTCAACGACACTCATTTGGATGGATGCCACACGCATAAGGCTTGCTCCTTAATTATCCGATTTCTAAACAGGGTTTTTCTGAATAATCAGCAACTGCCGTAAAGACGGTCAAAATTTGACAACAGATAACCCCAAGGCGTTTCTTTGAAAATTACAATCGCGATTAAAAACAAACAGGAACCATCAAACAGCACCTCAGGAATCCCATATGACGAAATAATTGAATCTTCACCCGTTTCTCCAGATTTATCACGATAAATGATACCAGGATGGCCATTTCAGATGCCCTTGCCCGTTTACACTTGATCCACAATAAGCTGAACCGTTGCTTTCCCTGCCCGGACTTACCCTCTCTGAATGCATCCGCATACTTTTATTATAAAATATTTATATAATTTTATCAATATCTTATTTTGTTTTGGCTATCTTTGAATAGAAAATTTTAACAGCCCCTTTAACAGCCCCATGGTCCGGCTGTATGATGCCATTGCCCCTGGTACCGGTTTTACCGGATACCGGGCCAAAAATTGCCAGGACCACGGCTCCTGCAACTGAAGGCCAAATCGCCGACACTGGAACTTCTGGTGATTGAAGCCGTTTGTGGAGTCATCGATCTCATACGCAAACAGGACTGAAACGTAGAATTTTACCCCGAATGCAGAGCCTTTGCCGTTGGGACTGGCCCCTCCTGCCCGGCTTTTCAGGAAACCCCGGGTGATAAGGATATCGGTTTAACCGATTTAACCTTTGAGTCGGACAGGCTTAAGCGGTCTTTCCCGGGTGGAAAATCTGAAAAAGCCTGCACGGTAAAGTACAATACCGGTCTGCCTCTTTTTGCCCTGTTTCTCTACAACAGGGTGATGATCCCGGCAGAAACCATATTCTCATGCGTTGTCCTTTTTTCCGGCACATGATACTGGCACAAGACGTCACAATATTTACAGATCAACGGATCAGGCGTCAATTCAGAGCGGTGCCCTTTGATTTTAAAAAAGCCTATAAAGGAGTAGAGATGGCCTTAAATCTAATGGAAGGGAATGAAGCCATCGGCTGGGGAGCCATGGCGGCGGGATGCAACTTTTTCGCAGGCTATCCGATTACCCCCGCGACAGGCATTTACAATACCATGCTCAAGCTGCTGCCGCCCCGGGGGGGCGTCTGCCTTCAGGGGGAAGATGAAATCGCATCGATCGGGTTCTGTCTGGGTGCATCAATGGCCGGCATGAAAACCATGACGGCGACATCGGGGCCGGGAATCAGCCTGTACAGCGAACAGATATCGTTTGCCATCGGCAGTGAGATTCCCGTTGTTATCATTGACGTCCAGCGCCTGGGACCCTCCACCGGGTCTGCCACCAAAGGCGCCGACGGGGATATCCAGTTTCTGCGATGGGGCAGCAGCAGCGGACTGCCGGTGATCGTTTTGGCACCGGTCGATGTAAAAGACTGCTATCTGCTCACCGGGCAGGCCTTTAACCTGGCCGAGCAGTATCGCTGCCCGGTATTTATCGCCGCCAACAAGGAAATCTCCATGACCCGGGAGACCCTGGATCTTGAAGCGTTGGATATGCCATCGATTATCAACCGCCAGATGGCCGATTCAACTGCGTCTTTTTTACCCTTTGGGACAGGCGGCAAGCAACAGGTGCCCGGTTTTCTTCCCATCGGTGGAGATCGCCCGGTACGCCAGACATCGTCCACCCACGGCGCGGATGGTTATATCACGACCGATCCGGAACAGATCGCCGCGATGCAGGCACGCCTGGATGCCAAGCTCAAAACAGCCGTTTCCGAGTTTACCTGTTTCGAGGAATTGAATGTACAAAACGCCGATACGCTGGTGATTGCATACGGGGTAACGGCGCGCGCGGCAAAGGCGGCGGTCAGAAGACTCGAAAAAAGCGATCACCCGGCGTCGCTGCTGATTTTAAAAACGTTGTGGCCCGTCCCCGAGGCCCTGATTCGGGAAAAGGCAGCTTCCTGCCAACACATCGTCATGGTGGAAATGAACCTGGGGCAGTATGTTCGGGAACTCCGGCGGTTGTTACCCGATAAGAAGATCGATTTTCTGGGACAGATGAACGGTGAACTGATTAAACCCGGTCAGATTATGGAGGTAATCGCGCATGGATAGCCTTTTGAACGAAAGTCGCCCAGCGGTGTTCTGCCCGGGATGCTCACACGAAAAAGTCATGCATGGGGTCGATCAGGCCCTGACAGGGATGGGGATTGCCGCTGAAGGTGTGGTTATCGTGTCCGATATCGGGTGTTCCGGGCTGTTCGATGTCTTTTTTAATACCCATGCGTTTCATGGATTGCATGGCCGGGCGCTGACGTATGCCACCGGGATCAAGATGGCCCGGCCGCACCTTAAAGTCATCGTTACCATGGGCGACGGCGGCCTGGGTATCGGCGGCGCTCATGTTTTAAGTACCTGCCGGCGCAATATCGATCTTACCCTCCTGGTACTCAACAACTTCAACTACGGCATGACCGGCGGTCAATGTTCGGCCACCACTCCCCGGGAGGCGGTGGTCGGATCCGGTTTTTTAAACAGGATTGAAAAGCCGATGGATATCTGCCAGGTGGCCGGTGCTGCCGGAGCCGGCTATCTGGACCGCGTCTCTGCCTACGACAAGGGGTTGGTGGCGGCGCTCAAGGCCGCAATGGCCTTTGACGGGTTTTCACTGGTCGATATCTGGGGCATCTGCCCCGGTCGATACACCCGCCGGAATAAACTGACGCCGAAAACCATCGAATCCGACCTGGCGCAATTGCCGAGCCTGGATGATTTTATGGCCCGAAACGCCAGAGTTGAATACAGCCGGGCCTACCGGCAGGAAGCCGCCCGGCAACCGGTCGTATCGGACCCGATTCGTATCAAAGCGTCATGCACCTCCCCGATGGCCGGGCGCAGCGAAATCGTTCTGCTGGGAAGCGCCGGCCAGCGTATCCTCACCGCGGGAGAGCTGCTCTGTCTTTCAGGGGCCGCGGCCGGGTGCCATGCCACGCAGAAGAACGATTACCCCATTACGGTCATGCGGGGCCATTCGGTCACCGAGGTGATTCTATCCGATACCGAGATTGAATACACCGGAATCGAAAATCCGTCGAGCGTTATCGTTCTGGCAGCAGAGGGCGTGAATCGACGCAAAAAAATGCTGTCCGAGCTGTCATCAGATACCCATGTCATTAAAGCGGCGGGGATTGAATTGCCGGCCTGCCAGGCTGTGATTTCCGAAGTGGATTTCAGGGCCAGAAAGATCAAGGCACCGGACTGGGCCCTGGCGGCACTGGCAATCCTGGCATGGCAAAACAAGATCTTGACAGTGGAAATGCTGAAAGCCGCGCTGAAATTACGATTTAACAGCGCCGTTTACGAAAAAGCGCTCAGGGTGGTGGAAAAAGCGGCCCCTCAATAACCACGGGCTGAAATTCCCGCGGGTTGGCCGGCCGGCGGATCTATATCACCGCTTCCACCGATCCGATTTCGGGAATTTTCGCTTTGAGAACCCGTTCGATCCCGTTTTTTAACGTCATCTGAGACATGGGGCAGCCGGAACAGGCGCCCTGCAGGCGAACTTTAACGATATTTCCGTCCACTTCCACCAGTTCCACATCGCCGCCATCGGCCTGAAGCATCGGGCGGATCTCGTTTAACGCGGCTTCAACTTTTTCCTGCATGACATCTCCTTTTGAAAAGTTCGATACTGAGCCCGTCGGGGCCTGAGTCGCAGATTAATATTTTTCCGCTGCCAGGCGGAGCAGCTGCCGGACTTCCGGTTGGAACCAGCAATCGAGAAATTCTACCTGGCTGGATTCGGCATATTGCCGGTAGCTTTGTTCAATGGCTTTCACCCGGCTTTTTTTGATCAGTGAAAAGGCATCCGGCCGGCTGGATGCGATACCGGCGATCTTTTCAATGGCCCTGGGTTCCAGATCCGCTTTGGAAAAAATCCGGTCTACCAGCCCGGAAGCGTCAGCCTGCTCGGGGCCGACCAGCTCACCGGTGTAGGCCATTTCCGTGGCCACGCGATCGCCGACGATCTGTCTCAGGAGAAGGTCGACCAGATAAGGAACCGGCAGGCCGATTCTGATTTCGTTGAGCCCCATCAGGCATTTTCCCCGGGTGATAAACCGATAATCGCACCCAAGGGCCAGGATGGTTCCGCCGGCCGTGGCGTGTCCTGACATCGCGCAGGCGGTGGGAATGGGGAGGGTATAAAGCGAAAGAATAACCTGGTGGAACCGGCTTAAAAAATCGGCCATTCGATCCCGATCGAGCCGGACCAGCGCCGGCAGATCGAGCCCGATGCTGAAAAATTTGTTTCCACCGGCCAGGATCAGTCCGCGGTATTTATCTGCCACGTCCGCCAGGGCATCGCTGAGCTCCGACACCATCTCCAGATTAATGGCATTGGTGACGCCGCGGGACAGACGCAAAACGACGACCGGATCGTGAGGTTCAAGCTGAATTGTTTTCATGACATACATCCGTTATGATTTATGCTGGCTATAAACTACCGCTTAATCGGTGTCATCGCAACCACCAATCGGGCTTAACGCTTTTCAAAAAACCGGCGCTGAAAGTCGGAAAATTCATCCCGGCGGATGGCCTGGCGCATGGCGTCCATCAGGTGTAAATAATGATGAAGATTATGGATCGTATTTAGCCGGTACGACAGCAGTTCCCGGGTCTTGTACAGGTGCCGCAGGTACGCCCGTGAATAATGCCGGCAGGTATAGCAGGTACAATCCGAGTCCACCGGGTGCCGGTCCTTTTTAAACCGGGCGTTGGCAATATTGATCGTCCCTTTCGGGGTAAAAAGCTGGCCGTTACGGGCATTGCGGGTGGGCATGACGCAGTCGAACATATCAGCGCCCAATGCCACCAGGTTGACCAGATCTTCGGGCGTCCCCACGCCCATGACATAGCGGGGGCGATCTTTCGGGAGCCGGGAAAGGGTCTCTTCGGCCATTTCCAGCATCAGGTCCCTGGGCTCTCCCACACTAAGGCCCCCCACCGCGTATCCGGGAAAACCGATATCCACCAACGCCTGTGCGGATTGCCGGCGCAGATCGGAAAACATTCCTCCCTGAACAATCCCGAACAGGCTGTTTTGGGGCCGGTCCGCACCTGTCCAGGCCCGATGGCACCGCTCGGCCCAGTGGGTGGTCAGCTCAAGGGATTGACGGATTTCGGTCCGGGTTGCCGGATAGGGGGCGCATTGATCCAGGCACATCATAATATCCGAGTTCAGACAAAGCTGGATGTCAACGGCTTTTTCCGGTGTGAGCAGATGCCTTGAGCCGTCGATATGGGATTGAAAGGCATATCCCTCATCGGATAATTTCGATAATCTGGCCAGGGAAAAAACCTGAAACCCGCCGCTGTCGGTCAGAATGGGGCGATCCCAATGCATAAACCGGTGGATCCCGCCGAAAAGGTCGATCACCCCGCAGCCCGGCCGAAGGTATAAATGGTAGGTATTGCCCAGGATAATCTGCGCCCCGGCGGCCTCCAGATCTTCCGGGGTCAGGGACTTCACGGTGGCCAGTGTTCCTACCGGCATGAAGACAGGAGTTTTTATCGCGCCATGGACAGTCGTGATCTTTCCCGTTCGGGCGCGTGATGTGGAAGACGTGGCCTGGAGCGTAAATGTAAAAGCGTTTGAAATGGGATCCGCCATAAAATTATCCGATAAACATCGCATCGCCGTAACTGAAAAACCGGTATCCGTTTTCTTTGGCGATTTCGTACGCCGCCAGAATTTCCTTACGTCCTGCCAGGGCGGATACCAGCATTAATAGTGTCGACCGGGGCAGATGGAAATTTGTGATTAATGCATCAATGGCCCTGAACCGGTATCCGGGATAGATAAACAGATCACACACACCATCGCCGGGTACGATCCGCCCGGTGTCATCCGCCGCATATTCCAGCGTGCGGCAGCTCGTGGTGCCAACGGCAATAATCCGCCGTTTTTTTTCACGGGCGGCATTGATGGTGTAAGCGGTATGCGCCGGAATCCGGTACCATTCACTGTGTATCTGGTGATCCCGAATATCCTCCACCCGGACCGGCGAGAATGTACCATACCCCACATGGAGTGTGAGGGCAACGATCTGAACACCGAAGGTCTTCAAGCGGTTGATGAGGCCGGGTGTAAAATGCAGCCCGGCCGTAGGTGCCGCCACCGCTCCTTTTTCCCTGGCAAAAACGGTCTGATACGCTTGCGTATCGTTTTCGCCGCTATTTGCACCATTTCTATGAATATATGGCGGCAGAGGCATCTGGCCGATCCGGTTAAGGACCGTGTCAAGGTCACCTGAAAAAGAGAAATCGATATCGAAAATACCGTCGCTGAAACCGGTGACATGGGCCGAGATGCCTGCTTCAAAGATTATTCGGGCACCGACAGCCGGTCGTTTCGATGCCCGCATCAGGCAACGGCAGGTCACGACACCCGCCGGATTGAAATCTTTTTTTTCCGGATAGTGCAGCAACAGCACTTCGACCCTGCCGCCGGTTTCCTTGCGGCCGAACATTCGTGCCGGAATCACCCGGGTATTATTGACAACCAGGACATCGCCCGGTGTCAGCATCTGTTCCAGCTCATCAAAACGCCGGTGATACAGGCAGCCGGTTTTTCGGTTCAGCCACAGCAATCTGGACTGGTCCCGCTGGTCCGCCGGTTTCTGGGCGATACAATGCACCGGTAAATGGTAGTCGTAATCGGACAGTGAATACATATTTACAGCGATCCTGAGATAGTATTCAGGTGCGGCCGAAATAGACAAAAAGCAGGCCGAGGGTAATAAGGACAAGGCCCATTACCCGGAGTGTCGATTCCGGCATTTCGACCACTTTCTTGACCCACTCCTTCATCCGCTCGGGGAATGCGAAATAGGGCAATCCCTCGAAAATCATGACCATGCCAATAACGCAAAGAAAAAAATCCATTAAAATTCCTCGTGACGGGAACGGCTAAAGGTAATAGATATTCGGATGAAATTCAAATATCAAGCGATAGGTCCCATCCGCAAAAATCGTCCGGGCAGAGACGAACAACCCTTACGATGCGGGATGATGTCGTTTTTGCCATCAGGGGAGAGTGGAAATAAATGGGGTACTATTCCTCAAGCGGTTTGATAATCTGAAAGGTAATGTTATCCGTGGCGCCATTTTCCAACGCATAATCAAGCAGTTTTTCCGCTGCGTCTTCTTGTGAATTATCCAGTAATGTCCGGGCAATAAATGCGTTGTTCAACATATTATAGAGCCCGTCGCTGGCGATCAGATACGTCCGCACCGGGTCGAAGGGCCAGATGGAAATATACGGGTCAATATGATCTCTTTCACCGGTCAGGGCCAGGGTCAGCATGTGCCTGTTGGGATGTGTATGGGCTTCTTTTTCGGTAATCTGACCGGATTCGACCAGCTGGTTAACCAGGGTGTGGTCATGGCTCTCCTGAACCATTGAATCAGCGTCCAGGGAGTAGATCCGTGTGTCTCCCACATTGGCACAGACGGTCTGGTCTTTCATGAATAAAACCATGGCCAGGGTGGTGCCAAACCGGGTGATGTCGTTTTCTTCCCGGTAGACCCGAAGGCGATCTTCGGCCAGGTTAAATAGATCGATAATCCATTGCCGAATGGGTTTGTTGATTTCGGAGATCGCGGCAAATTCTTTTAAAACGCATTCAACCACCATTTTACTGGCGATGTCGCCCAGGCCATAGCCACCCATGCCATCCGCCACGCAGAACAGGCAGGCGTCTAATTTCTCATTTCGATGTTCTCCAAGAAAATCTTCGTTTCGTTTCCTGACTTTCCCGGTATCGGTCTTTTCGACCAGATGAAACTGCATGGGCCATGCCTTTGTCTGTTTTCCCATTATTTGCGTAGCATAAACTATTTTTGTACATGTAATCAATAAAAAAAACAATATTATAATATGCGACCTGCATCCTTGCCCGGACGGCTGATTCCATGGATACCACGGGAGCGCAAAATCGACTTTTAAAAGCGACTAACCGCCATGGGCAGGAACAATTATGCTTGACAATATTCGGACGCCCGACTATAAAATCTTCTCTTGGGCAAAAAGCCCGCAACCCCTGATTGAGTGATTACCCGATCGTCGGAAATGCTGTTTTGCGCAGGACATGTTTTGCACAGGACATGTTTTGCACAGGACATGGAGGGATGTTCGGCACATGAACTTAAAAGCCCGTCTCGAAAAACATAAGGATACCATCATCGATCAATGGTTTGACCGGGTCGTTAAAACGTATCCAGCCGACACGGCCGGTTTTCTTAAAAATAAAAAAGATCCTTTTGCCAATCCGGTCCGCAACAACACCCTTGCCGGGATGAATGCCGTGGTCACTGAATTATTGGGGAATGGCGATCACGACGTCATCCGCAAGCATCTCGATCCGGCCATCCGGATTCGGGCCGTACAGCAGTTTACACCGGCCGAGGCGGTCGGGATTATCTTTTTTTTAAAACCGATTATTCGTAATATACTGAAAACAAAATATCCGCAGCTGTTCACGGATCCGAAATTCATCTCTGCCCTGTGGGCGCTGGAGTCCGAAATAGACGGCATCGGCCTGATTGCGTTCGACATTTATGTCGGCTGCCGGGAAAAAATTTACGATCTCAAGGCCACCGTGGAACGTAATACCATTTATAAGGCGTTTCACCGCGCCGGTCTGGTCGTTGAAGACCCGGAAGATGGACCCGATATCCGGCCGGTATGATGAGTGTGATTTTCTATTGTCCATTTGGCAATGGCCGCAGGCCGCGTCGGGCAGGGCCGATGTTTTTAATTTTCAGCGTTTAAATGGTTAACAGCCAGGGTATCCGGTCACGGCCCTTAATGTACGTGACATTCATTCGAGGTAAGTGAGGTACGGTCAATGAACAAACACTATCTGTACGCCCTCTCAGCCGTCATTGCTCTTTTTCTGGTCGCCTATGTCGGGACGGCAGTGCTGGGCCTGAGACTCATTTTCGGCGTTCTGATCCCTTACCTGGCGGTAACGGTTTTTATCGTCGGCATTGTCTACAAGATAATGGGATGGGCCCGATCGGCAGTGCCGTTTTGCATCCCGACCACTTGCGGGCAGCAAAAATCACTCCCCTGGATTCGGTCGAACAAAATCGACTGTCCGTCTTCGACCGGCGCAGTAATTATCCGGATGATTCTGGAAGTCACCTGCTTTCGCTCCCTTTTCAGAAATACAAAGATGCGGCTGGAAGAGGGAAACCGGCTCACCTACAAGTGGGAAATATGGCTGTGGGTATCCGCGCTGGCATTCCACTACGCATTTCTGGTGGTGATAGTTCGCCATCTGCGTCTGTTTATTGAGCCGGTTCCGTTTTTTGTCCGGATGCTCGAAAACGTGGACAGCTTCTTTCGCGTTGAAGTTCTGTACGATGCGTTCCAGGTCGGTCTGCCGGGGATCTACCTTTCCGGCCTGGTACTGCTGGCAGCCGTGACCTTCTTGCTGTTACGGCGGCTGGTTATTCCACAAGTCAGATATATTTCCCTGGCGGCCGATTATTTTCCCCTCTTTCTGATTTTCGGGATTGCGTTCACTGGTATCCTGATGCGGTATGTCACCAAAATCGATGTCACCGCAGCCAAAACACTGACCATGGGACTGGTAACCCTGCACCCCACGGTACCGGCGGGCATTGGCGGGATATTTTATGTGCATCTGTTCTTTGTGAGTACCCTGCTGGCCTATTTCCCCTTTAGCAAGCTGATGCATGCCGGGGGTGTGTTTCTGAGCCCGACCCGGAACATGACGACCAACTCCCGGGAAAAACGTCATGAGAATCCCTGGAATTACCCGGTACCGATTCATACCTACGAAGAATATGAAGATGAATTCAGGGAAAAGATGGTGGAAGCCGGGCTTCCGGTTGACAAACCATTCGTAAAACCGGCTGAAGAACCGGCTGATTCATCGGCTAAATAAGGAGTCATCGATGTCCGACCTTCCCAAACCCGAAGAGATGTTAACGATCGATCGAAGGCCAGGTGCCACCGGATGGATGGATACGCCGGTTGAAATCAAAAAGGGAATTGCCTGTTATGCGGGAAACCCGAAAAGCCTTGAATATACAGGCCTTCCCAACCCCCGCACCTGGAGTTGTTTTGATGAAGACTGGCAACTGCCCGAAAACTGGCAGGAAATTATCCACAACGGCTTGAAAGAACGGCTGGAAAAATTCCGGTCTTTCAAAATATTTATGGATATTTGCGTGCGTTGCGGTGCCTGCGCCGACAAGTGTCATTTCTTTATCGGTACCGGCGATCCTAAAAACATGCCGGTGCTGCGGGCTGAGCTGATCCGATCGGTCTACCGCAACGATTTCACCACGGCCGGGAAAATCCTGGGGCGTCTCGGCGGCGGACGACCGATGACGCTCAATGTGCTCAAAGAATGGTGGAGCTACTTCTTTCAATGCACGGAGTGCCGCCGCTGTTCGGTGTTTTGTCCTTATGGCATTGATACCGCTGAAATCACCATTATGGGCCGGGAACTGCTCAATCTGCTCGGCCTGAATATCGACTGGATTGCGACACCCGTCGCCAATTGTTACCGGACGGGAAACCACCTGGGGATCCAGCCCCATGCTTTTAAAGAGATGATTGAATTTTTTGTCGATGATATTGAAGAGGTCACCGGCCTTCAGCTGCAGCCCCAATTCAATAAAAAGGGGGCGGACATCCTCTTTATCACCCCTTCCGGCGACGTCTTTGCTGATCCGGGAACCTTTACCTGTATGGGATACTTGATGCTCTTTCATTTTTTGAAAGAAAAATACGGGCTGGATGTCACCTGGAGCACCTATGCCTCGGAGGGGGGGAATTTCGGTTTTTTTACGTCCCACGAGATGATGAAGCGCCTGAACTCCAAAATGTATGCCGAGGCCAAACGCCTGGGGGTCAAGTGGATTCTGGGCGGTGAGTGCGGCCATATGTGGCGGGTGATTCATCAATATATGGACACCCTCAACGGCCCGGCCGATTTTCTTGAAGAGCCGGTAAATCCCATTACCGGCACCAAATTCGAAAATGCCCGCTCAACCAAGATGGTGCACATCACCGAATTTACCGCCGACCTGATCAAACATGGCAAACTCGATCTGGATCCCTCCCGCAACGATCATTTAAATGTGACCTTTCACGATTCATGCAACCCGGCCCGGGGGATGGGATTGTTTGAAGAGCCCCGCTATGTGATCAACAGTGTCTGCAATCATTTTCACGAGATGCCGGCCAATACGATTCGGGAGCAGACTTTCTGCTGCGGCAGCGGCAGCGGACTCAATGCCGGGGAAGATATGGAGCTTCGCATGGCCGGCGGAATGCCCCGGGCCAATGCCGTAAAATATGTTCACCAAAAACACGGCGTGAATATGCTGGCGTGTATCTGTGCCATTGACCGGGCGGCATTACCCCCCTTGATGGAATACTGGGTGCCGGACGTGGACGTCACCGGGATCCATGAAATGGTCGGCAATGCCCTGATTCTTCCGGGAGAACAAAAAAGGGAAGTTGATTTGAGACTGGAACCATTGCCCAACGTGGAAACAGAGACCGAGGGTGAGGTCAAGGAGGAAGCGGCTGATGAATGATAAAAAGTGGATCATTGCCGGAATCGTTGTGTTTCTGGCTCTCTTCACCTTTCCGTTATGGTATAATATGGGCCGGGCAGCCCCCGCACCTGAGCTGATACTGACCGAGAAAGCCAAGGCGGCCAGGGAATGTGTCATGCCCGAGAAATACATGCGCGCCAACCATATGCAACTGCTCGGTCAGTGGCGGCACGCTGTGGTTCGAAATAGCAAGCGGGAATTCGTTAACCCCGAGGGAAAGGTCTTTACCATGAGCCTTTCCAATACCTGCCTCGACTGTCATTCCAACAAGGCCGATTTTTGTGATAAGTGCCATAATTACGCCTCGGTAACCCCCTATTGCTGGGATTGCCATCTCGATCGATCGAAGGAGAACGAGTAATGGAGCGCACCAGAAGGAATATCTTAAAACTTTTCGGGATCTCCGCGCTGGGGGTGAGCGTCAAACCGGTTTTTAACGCCTTTGCCAGTGAAGCGGGCCATTTAACCGGGTATCGGATGGAAAAAGGGAAAAATGCGTTAAAGGCCAGGCAATGGGCCATGGTGATCGATACGCGACAGTTTCACTCTCCCGATGACCTGAAACCCCTTATCGACGCCTGCCACCAGGCACATAACGTTCCTGATTTTGAAAACAAAAACCATGAGATCAAGTGGATATGGGAAGAAGAATATCATCATGCCTTTCCCAATAAGACGACCCAATTTTTAAATGAGGCCGTCGAACACCGACCCTTCATGGTATTATGCAACCACTGCGAAAACCCGCCCTGCTGCCGGGCCTGCCCCACCAAGGCTACCTTTAAACGGAAATCCGACGGCATCGTCATGATGGACTTTCATCGGTGTATCGGCTGCCGGTTTTGCATGGCGGCATGTCCTTTCGGTTCCCGAAGTTTTAATTTCAGAGACCCGCGTCCCGGAATTCCCAGGCTGAACAGAAAATTTCCCACCCGTACCAGGGGGGTGGTTGAAAAATGTAATTTTTGTGCCGAACGACTGGCCGTTGGGAAAATGCCGTATTGCGTGGAAGCCTCCAACGGGGCTCTTGCCTTCGGCGATCTGTACGATCCGGATTCGACGGTCAGGCAATTACTGAAAGAGAACTATACCATCCGACGCAAACAGGGCTTGGGTACCGAGCCGTCCGTTTATTATATCGTATGAGGTGAACATGCTTGAACTTGCCATCAAGGGATCCAAAAAATACTACGGCTGGGTAACCGCCCTGCTCCTTATCATCGGGATCGGCTTTCTGGTCTACCTGAAACAGCTCAATGTCGGTTTGGGCATCACCGGGATGAGCCGGGACGTCACCTGGGGTTTTTACATCGCCAACTTTACCTTCCTGGTCGGCGTGGCCGCCGGAGGCGTCATGGTAGTGCTGCCGTATTATCTTCACGATTACAAGGCCTTCGGCCGGATTACCATCCTGGGCGAGTTTCTGGCCATTGCCGCCGTGATTATGTGCGTCACATTTATCCTCGTCGATCTGGGCCAGCCCATGCGGGTGTTTAACGTGTTTATCTATTTTTCACCCCGCTCGGTGCTGTTCTGGGATACGATTGTCTTGAACGGCTACCTTTTCCTCAACCTGCTCGTCGGCTGGAATGTGCTCGAGGCCGAACGAAACGGTGTTCATTACCGTGCCTGGCTCAAACCGTTTATCTATCTGTCGATTCCCTGGGCGGTCAGTATCCATACCGTCACCGCTTACCTGTACTGCGGGCTGCCCGGACGGGGCTTCTGGATGACGGCCATTCTGGCACCCCGGTTTCTGGCATCGGCCTTTGCCGCCGGGCCGGCCTTTTTAATTCTGCTCTGCATGATTGTCCGCAAAACAACCGATTTCGATCCGGGAAAAGAACAGATTCAGTCCCTGGCCAAGATCGTGGCCTATGCCATCTGTATCAATGTCTTCTTTTTCCTCTGTGAAGTTTTTGTCGCTTTTTACAGCAATATTCCGGAGCATATGGTCCATTTAAAATACCTGTATGCCGGGCTGAACGGCCACACCCTGCTGGTTCCGTGGATGTGGGCCTCGCTGATTTTCATGGGAATCGGCATTGTTCTGCTGGTCAATCCGGTGACCCGTAAAAATGAATCCGTCCTTATTGTGGCCTGCATCGTCATCTTTATCGGCACCTATATTGATAAAGGCCTGGGGATGATTTCAGGAGGGTTTGTGCCCAACCCCCTGCACCATATCAATGAATACTGGCCGACCCTTCCCGAGGCCATGATTGCGTTGGCCGTCTGGGCATTGGGTCTACTGGTCCTGACGGTATTGTTCAAAATCGCCATTGGTGTGAAGGAAGAAGTTCAAGCCTGAATACGCCGGATCGCCTGAGCGTGTCGATCGTTCATTCTTTTCAATTCGGGGAGTGCCTCACCGGGCGCTCCCTTTATTGTCTCTGCGCGGTATCATCTCCATCCGGATTGGGATATTATCTCTCAGTCACATGATACCGGGTTCGCGGAATCTGTCGGAAATACTGTTTTTTCCCAATTTGACCTTGGAGACCCGGCCATGCCTTTTCGCTCTCCGCTGATCATTCTCCGTTCCCAATACTTCCTCTATTTTGCCGTCATGGGGGCGGTGCTCCCCTATTTTAACCTCTATTGTTATCATATTGGGTTCACCGGTTATGAGATCGGCGTCTTATCCGCCCTTCGATCCTCTGCCATTGTACTGTTTCCGGTTTTGTGGGGGGGGCTGGCCGATCGGCTGCGGATCCATAAGCCGATTTATATTACCTGTAATTTCCTCGCAGCAGTGATCTGGCTGGGATACTTTTTTACGGTTGATTTTGGCCCCATGGTGGTGATCACACTGGCTTACGGAATTTTTTATACACCGATCATTCCCCTTCTGGAAGCAATGACCATGGATATCCTGGGGCGTGAAAAATCCAGCTATGGCCGTACAAGAGCATGGGGATCGGTCAGCTTTATCCTGGTCGTGCTTCTGCTGGGGCGGGTCATCGATGCGTTTGGCGTTCAAATCATCCTGACGCTGGTATTGGCCGGCTCGGCTGTTCAGGCCGTGCTGGCCCTGGCGCTTCCACCGAGCCAGCGTCAACAGCCCCCTGTTTCCCTGGCCGGAATCCGGGCTCTTTTTACCCGCCGCTTCACTGTTTTCCTCATTTGCGCTTTTTTAATGCTGGTCAGCCACGGCGCCTATTATGGTTTTTTCTCGATTCACCTGGAACAACTCGGGCTGAGCGGGACCCTGATCGGGGTTGCCTGGGCGGTGGCTTCCACCGCCGAAATTCTCGTGATGATCTCCTCGGCGCGGTTGTTTCACCGATTTTCTCCGGAAAAGATGATGTTGATTGCCTTCGGGGTGGCCGTCATCCGATGGTCGATCCTCTACTGGGCGGTCTCGCCGGTCATTATCATCCTTTCCCAGGTATTGCATGCCTTTACCTATGGTATGTTTCATATGGCCAGTATTCTTTACGTCGACAGGCTGTCTCCCGGGGCAGGCAAAACCCTGGGCCAGGCCGTCAACAATTCGGTGACCTACGGGCTGGGGCTGATGGTCGGCTTTTATTTAAACGGATGGCTTTACGCGCATGTCAGCATCTTCACACTTTTTTTAATCAGTGCGGGGATTGCCGCTCTTGGCGGGGGAATTATTTACGGCTCGGGGCGTCTTCCCAGAAGTGATGCCTGAAGAGCCGGCCGGCGGGTGTTAGGTCGTAGAGGCTGTCTGCAGCCAGCAGCATGGCCGCATTGGTCCAGGTCATGCGTTCGTCCGGCCATATTTCCAGTTCAGGGATGTTATAGCCGCACCAATAGGTGCCATCTGAAAAACGACGGTCACAGATCCAGTCAAATACCACCTGTGCCTGTCCCCGGCTTCCCATCGCTTCCAGTGCCAGCACCAGTTCTGCGGTTTCCGCGATCGTTATCCAGGGTTTATCGGATACGCAGCGGACGCCTTCTCCCTTTACCATAAATTTTTTCCAACAGCGGTGGATCCGCCGGCGGGCGTCATCCCCGGTAATCGCACCGGATAGAATCGGATAGAACCAGTCCATCGAGAAACGGGATTTCGTCATGTTAAAATGATGGGGACGATGTCGAATCGCAAAAGCGAGGCGTTTTCGTGCCGAATGCCATTCCGAAACAGGCTGTCCGAGCAGGGCCGCGATCGCCTCGCCACATTTAAGGCTCATATGGATAGCACTGGATCCGGTCAGCAGCGCCATTTTATCTGTCTGCCCGGTCGGGCTGACGGCCCAGTAGATCTCGCCGCCCGGGGCCTGGAGGCCAAGGGCAAAGTTGATGGCCGACCGCATGGTCGGCCACATCTCCGCCAGAAAATCCGTGTCATCTGTGCGTAAGTAGTAATGGAAAAGCCCGACGGCAATATATGCGCTGAAGTTCGTGTCGCGGGTAAAATCTTCAGACATACCGTTTCGATAGGCAGCATACCAGCTTCCATCGGATAACTGACATGCTGCAAGCCAGCGGTATGCTCGCCGGGCTTCCTCCAGATACCCCCCTACCGTCAGGCCCATGGCCGCTTCGACATGATCCCAGGGATCGGTTTTTCCGTTGCAATGCCACGGGATTTCGCCGGATGGCTGCTGAACCGTTGCAATCCAGTCGGCCACAGGCCTCAGATCCAGCCGGACACGGGTGTTACGTGCATTATTGAGAACGATATTCAATACCATAGTAGGGCACAATCGTCTGATTGGAAGATTAAAATCCGTACTTCGTCAAGCATGAGGGGCTTCATAACGATTATCCGGTGGTATTGCAAGTTGATTGTCGTCATTTTAACAGTTCCAGAGTATTCACGATTCACGACGAAAATATTTTTATCGAACGTATAGTCGATAAAAAAGTTGATTTTTGATTTATAATTAATATATTCATACCCGATGGTCGGTAAAAACCCTAAATACCTAAAAAACGGGGAATGTATTTATGTCTCCTCTGATTGTCGACAAAAAAGAAAAATACAACCGGATTGTCCAGGTTGCCCTGATCGTTTTTTCCAGACAGGGCTACGCGGCCGCCAGTATGCAGCAGATCGGTGAGGCGGCCGGCGTCGGGAAGAGCACCTTATACGAATACTTTGAATCCAAGGCCGATGTTTTCATCGCGGCCATCCAGGCCTGGATCGACCAGATCACCTGTCGAATGACCGCCCTGATGGAGGATAAAATCGACCCCATTGAAAAGATGCGGGCCGCCGTGGAACTGGTTAATGAAATAGGGCGCCAGGGAGATAATGCGCTCAACCGACTGTATATTGAAGTATACGAACAGATGATCGTGGAAACCGGCGTGTTGTATAAGCGGGGCGATCTGGTTCACGAAATGTCCGCCGGCATCCGCCGCATCCTGACCGATGTGATTCTGCACGGAATTTCCACCGGCGTCTTCAAGGCGGAAATCGCCAGGGATGCCGAACGAATCGCCGCCAATGTGACCGCCTGTATCGACGGGTTGCTGCTGCACAATCTGCTGGGAAATCATCTCTTTGATCTGAAATGGCAGGTTGATTACTACTTAAATACCTTCATTGAAACCATTCGAGTACCCATCCCAAGACACCATCTTGCCGATACCACCGGGAAGACAGAGGAGGTAACATGAAACCCGGACGAATGATCGTATTCTGGGCAATAACATCGATTCTTTTCTCCACCGCCGGTCTGGCTGCGGAAACACGGCCGGTATATACATTGGATATGCTTTTTCAAAAAGCTTTGAACCTGTCCGAAAATGTCAAGCTGTCTGAAGAATCCCTGTACGTGGCCGAGCAAAACAAGAAACGGGCCTTGTCGGTCCTCGTCCCGCGGTTTTCGGCTTTTGGTGGTTATACCCGCTACAGCGAAGAAAAATTTCTGGCCGGGATACCGGTCCAGCCGAAATGGTCTTCGACCTACGGGCTTCGTCTCGACCAATCCTTTACCCTGAACGGCAAGGAGCTGATCGCCCTTGAAATGAGCAAAAAAGCCATCAAAAAAGAACGATTCACCCTGAACAACAGCCGGGAAACCCTTTTGATGGGTGTGGCAAACGCGTATTATCAGGTATTGAAAGCCGAAAAAAATATGGACATAGCCCGGGCCAATGTTGACCGGCTTCGTACATACAAGGCGGCCGTCCAGACCCGTTTGAAATTGGGCGCGGTGACAAAAACCGACCTGTTTCGGGCCAGCGCCGAATTGTCGGGTGCCGTGTCGGATCAAATTCAGGCGGCCAGTGGAGTGAAAATAGCGGAAGCGATGCTGGCACGCCTCATCGGTATATCAACACCGATTCATTTAGCCTCACCGGATTTATCGCGGCCGAACCTGCCGGAATTTGATCTGGTACAATTAAAACGGGAAGCGGTCCGGCGACGTTCGGATTTGAAAGCACTGGAGCTTTCCAGGGCCATGTCCGAAGACGAGGTTCGCTTTACCAAAAGCGCCTGGTGGCCAGAGATCGGAATTGAAGGCGTCTGGGCCAGGCAGGATGCGTCCTCTGAACCATTTGCACCTTTGCGTGACAGCATGTGGGCCAAGGTGAGCCTGGGGTTTTCACTGTTTGACGGCGGATTGAGAAGAGCAGACCTGAACCAGAGCCTTTCCCGGAATCGCCAGGCCACGCTCGGCGTGTCGGCCTTAAAAAAACAGATCGCCGTTGAAGTAGACAGCGCTTATTACAACTACATCACGCGCAGAAGCACGATTACCGCACTCACGGACCAGCGTGTATTTGCCCGGGAAAACTATAAGGCGGTCACCCGCCAGTTTGAATTCGGCCTGGCCAACAGTGTCGATGTGGTCGATGCCAACACGTTGCTGGTCACGACCGAAAGGCAGTGGACCGAAGCGATCCTGGAAGGATACCTGTCCCGGTTGAAAATCGAACGGGCCACCGGCCAATTACTTGATCATGTACAAACCCGGTTGAAAATTTCTTCTTCCGGCCAGTAAAAGGAGTCATTTCCATGGAGACCCAGGAATCACCTGATAGAAGCGATCTCCCCCCGGCTGCCCGCACGTGGTCCCGACGCATCTGGGGCGCCATTCCCTGGTTGTTTTTTTTGCTGCTGCTGGTCATCATCGGCATGGCCTTTATCCGGATCACGGAAAAACAGGCCGTCTTGAAGGCCGAAAAGGCCCAGGCGCTTAAAAAAGATCGCCCGGCAACCAACGTGGTCACCCTTGAAATGGTTCCCTCACCGATCCACGACCGGATCCGGTTACCCGGAGACGTCCAACCCTGGGTTAAACTCAATATTCTGGCCGAAGTTCGGGGGCGGATTGTGAGCAAAAAGGTAGAAGAAGGCCAGACCGTCCGAAAAGGGCAACTGCTCGCCCGGATCGACTCCCGGGATTATGATAATATTTTAGCCAGCACCCGTGCCGATTTCAGTGCCGCCCGGAAGACCTTGAAACGGATCAGGGGGTTGCACAGGGAAAAGCTCGCTACCCAGTCTCAGCTCGATGCCGCCACCGCCCGGGTCGACGCATTAAAAGCAGCCATGAATACGGCCGAACTGAACGCCGCCCGGTGCCGTATCCGTGCCCCGGCGGCCGGTGTGGTGAATCGGATCGATGCCGAACCGGGCCGGTTTATCAATACCGGCGACTGGGTGGCAGAGGTGCTTCAACTCAGCCGTGTTAAGGTCCGGGTGGGAATTCCCGAATCGGACGTGGCCGCGGTTCGACAGATCGATCGATTTGATGTGGAGATAGACGCCCTGGGCGGCCGCATTTTTAAAGGCACCAAGCACTTCCTTTCCCGGACGGCCGATCCCATGGCCCGGCTGTACGATCTGATTATCAAGGTGAACAATCCTGACCAGGAGATATTACCCGACATGTTTGTCCGGGTTGATATTCTCAAAAAAACTGTCCCGGATGCGCTGGTGATTCCGCTCTACGCTTCCTTGTCCAGGTCGGACGCCCAGATCGTTTTTGTGGTCAAAGATGGCAAGGCCCATGCCCGGCAGGTGACATTGGGCATTCAGGAGGGGTGGCGGGTCCAGGTGGTGAGCGGCCTGTCGGCCGGGGAAAAAGTCATCGTCATCGGCCAGCGTGGCGTCAATGACGGCGAAAATGTCCATGTGGTGCGGCAGCTATACCGGCTGGAGGAGATCAATCGATGATTGTATCTGATGCTGCGGTAAAAAGCCGGGTAAGCGTGATGGTGCTGGCCGTGATCATCCTCGTTTTCGGGACCTATTGTTATCGGGTTCTGCCCCGCGAGAGCGCCCCGGATATCACGATCCCCAACGTATTTATTTCCACCCATTACAAGGGGGTATCGTCGGCCGACATCGAAACGTCCATCACGATCCCCATCGAAAAAAAGCTCAAGGGGCTCGATCGGGTAAAAAAAATTGAATCGATCAGCGCGGAAGGGCAGTCCCGGATCAACATCGAATTTATCCCCGGCACCGATATTGACGAGGTCCTCACCAAGGTTAAAGACAAAGTGGACGCGGCCATGGGAGATCTGCCTTCCGATCTGGAAAATGATCCTGCTGTGTTCGAAATTAACGTCTCCGAACAGCCCATCGTGATTTTTTCGTTGAGCGGGACCTGCGGAAACGCCTGTCTGAAAAAGATTGCCGATGACCTGGCCGATGACATCGAGGCCATTCCCGGCGTTTTGGAGGCCGAGGTGAGCGGTGGCCTGGAACGGGAGATCCGGATCGAAGTTGACCCGGACAAGCTGGCCTATTACCGGATCCCGATCACCCGGTTTCAGCGGGTGGTGGCCAGTGAAAACCAGAATACATCCGGTGGGGCCATTACCCTGGGCGACGGCCGCTACCAGCTGCGGGTGCCCGGCGAATTCACCACCCCCGAGGAGCTGTTCGGCCTGGTGGTGGGAACGTTTAACGGCCGCCCCGTCTACCTCAAGGATCTGGCCACGGTGGTGGACGCCTATAAAGAAGAGACCAGCCGGTCGCGCCTGGACGGTCGTGAGGCGGTCTCCATCTCCGTTAAAAAGCGGGTGGGTGAAAATATCATCTCCATCAGCGACCGGATTGATCAACTCATTGCCGTCCGCCAGCCGGCCTGGCCCCGGGGCACGGAAATCACCAAGCTGATCAACCAGGCCCGGGAAATTCGCCTCATGGTGGCCGACCTGGAAAACAATATTATCTCCGGCCTGATCCTGGTGGCCGTGGTGCTGTTTTTCGCACTGGGCCCCTTAAACGCCATGCTCGTCGCCCTGGCGATACCGTTTTCCATGCTGTTATCCTTTATTGTCCTCTATCTGCTCGATATCACGCTGAACATGGTTGTTCTGTTCTCTTTAACCCTGGCACTGGGCATGCTGGTGGACAACGCCATCGTGATCGTTGAGAATATCTATCGCTACATGCAGCAGGGTGTCCCCCGGCTGGAGGCGGCCATGCAGGCCACGGGGGAAGTCGCCTGGCCGGTAATCGGATCGACGATTACCACCCTGGTGGCGTTTTTCCCCATGATATTCTGGCCGGGTATCATGGGCGAGTTTATGAAGTATCTCCCTATTACATTGATCGTCACCCTCACCTCCAGTCTTTTCGTAGCCATGGTGATCAACCCGGCCCTTACGGCGATTTTCATGAAAACACCGCATGGTGAGAACACCGGCGGCCACGCAGTGAATGCCGGGAAACTCGCCGCTTCCGGTGAACAACCGGTGAAAATAAAGGGAATATTTCTGACCCTGTATGCCCGGTTTCTGGGGTATACCCTCAGGCACCGGATTCCGACGATCCTGGTCTCATTTGCCTGCCTGGTCCTGATGATTGAGGCGTGGCTGCTGCTTGTCGGCCTGGAAAAACCGGTGGAATTCTTTCCCGCCATCGACCCCAAAAACGCGTATGTGAATATCGACCCGCCCGAAGGGGCCAACCTGGAATATCTCGACCGGATTGTCCGCCAGGTGGAGCTGGCCGTTATCGGTGCCGGCGTTGATCCAGGAACGCTCCCGCCCCGGCCGTTTGGTGCCGGTTACCAGGCGGCGTATACCCCCCACCCCCATAAAAAAGCCGGGGGGGAGACGTTTGACGGACCCGGAGATCTGGACGATATCGAACATGTTTACGCCAGGTCCGCGCGAGCATCGGGAGGCGCGTCGAGCTTTACGGCGAATCTCCCCAACCATGTCGGGATTCAATTTCTTGATTTAAAAGACCGGGACCATTCATCGGCCGATGATCTGGAAAAGGTTCGTGACCGGGTGAAACAGATCGCCGGGGCCCGGATCACCGTGGCGGAAGCCAAGGAGGGGCCGCCCACCGGACCACCGATTAATATCGAAATTTCCGGCGATGATTTCCGTATTCTGGGCCGGCTGGCCAGCCAGATCGAAGCCATCATCGCCCAGGTGCCCTTTGTGGAAGATATCAGCAACAATTACATGGCGAGCCTGCCGTCCATCCGGGTCCGCATCGACCGGCAACGGGCGGCCATGTTCGATTTATCCACCAATGCCGTGGGGTTTGCCTTAAAAACAGCCTATAACGGCCTCGACGTTTCCACCTATCGCGAAGGGGACGACGACTACGATATCGTGGTGCGGCTTCCCCGGGCAGACCGCAATGTCACCGACGTCCTCAGGAAACTGATGATCCCCACCCCTTCCGGCCAGCTGGTCCCCCTGACGGCTATTGCATCCATCGATTACGTGGGAACCCTGGGAGATATCACACGGATCAACCATGAGCGCACGGTGACCGTCAAGGCCAATGTCGATGAAACCCGGGCGCCGGGTGCCGTGGTCCGCAGGCAATGTGAAGCCCTGCTGGCCAGGTTACCGATACCGCCGGGGTACCAACTCAAGTTTACCGGTGAATTTGAGTTTCAACAGGAATCGGAGGCTTTTCTGGCCAAGGCGTTTATGGTGGCAATTTTCCTGATATTTTTCACCCTGGTGACGTTGTTCAACTCGGTCTCCCAGCCCCTGATCATCATGACCTCCGTGGCCCTTTCCCTGGGCGGCGCATTCCTGGGCCTGATTGTAATCCGCTCTCCTTTCGGCATCATCATGTCCGGGGTCGGGGTGATCTCGCTGGCCGGCGTGGTGGTCAACAACGCCATTGTGCTGATCGATTATACCAATAAACTCCGCGAGCGAAATTTTTCCCTGACCGATGCGGTGGTGGCCGCCGGCGCCACCCGGCTGCGGCCGGTTCTTTTAACGGCCGTCACCACGATCCTGGGCCTGATACCCATGGTCACCGGCGTTTCATATGATTTCCACATTATGGCCATCTCCTGGGTCAGTGAATCAACCCAATGGTGGCGTTCCATGGCTATCGTAGTCATTTTCGGCCTTCTCATCGCTACTTTCCTGACGCTGGTGGTGGTGCCGGTGCTCTACAGCCTGATTGTGACCACCGGCGAGGCAATGGGCCGATTTAAAAAATGGATTAACCGGCTTTACTGGCGGCCCTATAACCGCTGGGTGGCCAGCCGTTCAAAACCATCGCCGGGCGCCGCTGAATAGCGTTTCCGGCTGCGGCAGACACCGTCTACGCTTGACGAATCGGTAATCGATTCCCATGTTATTTGACAGGGACGTAAATTTCAGGGGGGCATGGACGATGAAATCTACATTCACCATCCTTTTCACAGCGTTACTGACCGTTTCCTGTTCGGTCATGTCCCGGCAGGTGCGCCAGGATGCGATCTCTCCACCTTCTCTGGCGACGATGATCAACCAGGTCGATCAGTACCGGGGCCAGACGGTTATTCTTGGCGGTTATCTGATCGAAATAAAAAACATACCCGGCCAGACGCAGCTGACCCTTTTGCAGGCACCGCTCAAGCTGGACGGCAAACCAGGCGCAAAGGATCGATCCGAGGGGCGATTAATCATCTCCACATCCCGGTTCCTTGATCCGGAAATCTATACACGGGGGCGTGAAATCACGGTGGGTGGCAAAATCAGCGGCAGTTCTGTTGAGGCGGCCGATAAGCCACTGTTTCCCTATCTGAAACTGGCGGCCAGAGAACTGTATTTATGGCCAAAATATAAAGAATTACCGTATCGGTATCCATACGATGATCCTTTCTGGTATTGGGACGACCCGTGGTGGTACGGGTGGCATCGGCCGTATTATTTTCATGGCCCCGTGTATCGACGCTATCACCACCGCCGGCATCATTATTGGTAAAATATTTCAGGAGATGGCTGGAGATGTCCATGTTGAAAAAGTGCTGGTTATTGTTGATACTCTTCGTCCTGACAGGGATGATGACGGGATGTGCAACAGGTATTTCAAAACAGGCCCGCTCCGCGGTCACGTACCATGGAACCTTCACCGCATTACAGCAGCACCCCCGGGATTTCATCGGGGAAACCGTTTTTTTCGGCGGGAAAATCATCGCCGCCAAATCTCTTCAGAAGACAACGGAGCTGATGGTTCTGCAACTGGCCCTGGATAACCGGGGGTATCCGCAGGACAATGACGACTCCGAGGGGCGGTTTCTCGTCGTTTCTGATACATTTCTTGATCCGGCCATTTATAAAACAGGTCACCTGGTAACCGTGGTGGGGACACTTATATCAACGGAAAACCGGCTGATCGGCGAACGGCCATATCGCTACCCCAGGATCAAGGCCCTTAACATCAGGCACTGGCAGCCGGGACGGGGAATGGGTCCGCGCATCCGATTCGGCTTTGGTATCGGGGCATCTTTTTAAGCCGGGTCAAAAGATAGAAGATGGCTCAATTTACCGATGGAAGCCGGGGCCGGCCATTTACGGCAACCAGGTAAAAAAACGTTTCCATCGCGGCCGGTGATGGTCATGAATATCCAGGGAAATTACGATGGCATTGGCCCGGCCGACAATCCGGTTCCGTGCAACAAACCCAAAATAGCGTGAATCGGCGCTATTATCCCGATTGTCTCCCATCATGAAATAGTGTCCTTCCGGAACGATGACGGGGCCGAACGATTTTATTGACGGCGCGAAAGGTAAAACCGCCATCGGATGTTTCCGGCCCTCAAGATTTTCAATCAAAATCCGGCGACGGGCATTTTCCTTCCTCGTCGCGGTATCTGTTTTTTGGAGGCCGACTTTCTCATACGACATCATCTTCCCGTTGATGAACAACCGGTTGCGTGACATGGCAACGGAATCTCCGGGAAGGCCGATCACCCGTTTCACCAGCCGCTTTTCATCTGCCGGGGAAAAGAAAACCACGATATCCCCGCGTTTCGGATTGTCCCACTGGGCCAGATGCCAGGTGGTATACGGCACCTTCAGGTCGTAGGCCAGTTTATTGATAAAAATCCGGTCTCCTTCCACAATTGTCGGTTTCATGGATCCAGTGGGCACGACATTCCAGTCGGCAATGGCAGATTTGATCGATGTGGCGATTAATAGTGCAATGAGGATGCTGCCGATCCATCCCTTTAAAAAGACGGATACATGGGCTTTCCAGGATTTTCTCATTTTACCCCTTCCAAAAAATATCGTTTAACGGTTCACATATCCGGACAGCCGCCGGGTGAATTTTCTGCCCGGAATCAACCGGGAACAGGATCAACCGGGAGCAGGCAATTTTTTCCAGTCGCCATTTTTGTCTACGCCTCCGGCCCGGGTTTTGATTGTTCCAGAACCGACATTACCGTAGCGACCATTGAAGAAACATCTCCCATATTAGCCGGGATGATCATCGTGTTGTTCTTTTTGGCCAGGTTGCCGAATTCGGCAATATATTTTTCGGCAACCCTCAAATTGGCCGCGGTCTTTCCGCCCGACAGGTTTAACGATTCGGCAATCTTGCGGATACCCTCGGCGGTGGCCTGGGCGATCAGTTCAATTTCCCGGGCATTTCCCTCGGCTTCGTTGATCCGTTTTTGTTTTTCACCTTCGGACACCTGGATCGCCTCTTTCTTCAGCCCTTCGGAGCGGTTTATCCGGGACTGGCGATCGCCCTCGGATGTGGCAATGGCCGCGCGTTTTTCCCGCTCGGCTTTCATCTGCTTTTCCATGGCATCCATCACCGTTTTGGGCGGAGTGATGTCTTTTATCTCATAGCGCAGCACCTTGATTCCCCAGTTTTGAGCGGCTTCGTCAATGGCGGCGACCACCTGCTGATTCAGAGATTCACGTTCTTCAAACGTCCGGTCCAGTTCAATTTTACCAATGACAGACCGCAGAGACGTCTGGGCCAGCTGGCTGGCCGCCAGCCGATAGTCGTCAATCCCGTAGGCAGACAATTTGCTGTCAATGACCTGTAAATATAAGACGCCGTCAATGGAAACGGATACGTTGTCGGATGTAATACATTCCTGGGAAGGGATGTCCATCACTTCTTCCTTGAGGGTTCGCTTGTAGGCAACCCGGTCAAGAAACGGGATAAGAATATGGAAACCGGCACTTAACGATTTATTGTATTTTCCCAGACGTTCAACAATAAATTCCGAGCGCTGGGGGACGACCACAGCGGTCTTGACCAGTAAAACGATGACAATAGCAGCCAGGATCGCAATAACAACCAGAGATTCACTCATTTTTTTCTCCTGATATGGGGTTCACTTTAAATGTCAGGCCATCTTCGGATGTCTGTTTTTCTATCATAACAGACGATCCCGCTTCAATATCCACATCGGAAACGGCCATCCAGAAACTTCCCATGACTTTTATCTCGCCTGAAATATGCGGATGAATGGCCCGAGTGACGATCGCCGTTTTTCCAATTTTTGTATCTGCGTAGTGGTCATCCGTCTGATCCCGGGTGATCCCTCTGAATGTATTCAAGGCAAATTTTCGCAAGGTGAAAAGCAGCACAAGTGATGAGAATATAAAGATTCCGATTTGAGCGGTCGTGGTGATATCAATCAGCAGGCTGACCAGGGCGGAAATCCAGCACCCCGCCGCAAAAAACACTAAAATAATGCCGGGAATCATCAACTCGGCAATTAACAGGCCCGCGCCGAATAGAAACCAGATAAGTGCATTGGATAAAACCATGTTTACCTCTTTTTGCCTGTCACATGCCGAATCCGATCCATTAGTGAATCCGGATTAAGGGGCCGTCTTCAGAAGGATCGACCCGGCCAATGATTCGGGCCTGTAAAACCCCTTTGGCATGCAGTTTATCCAGCAGGGGTTGTCCCTGCGCCCCGGAGACAGCTGCCAGCAGCCCGCCACTGGTCTGGGGATCGAAAACGATTTCCTGATGCCATGCCGGCAGGTCTTTTTCAAAGTGCAGGTATTTTTCAACGATTTTCCGGTTAAAGGCATTGACGCCGGTACTCATTCCCCTGCGATACATCTCAAGACTTTCAGTCATGATCGGCACCGTTTCAAGATCAATTGAGAATTTTACATTAGACGCTTTGGCCATTTCAAATCCGTGTCCGGCCAGGCCGAATCCGGTCACATCGGTCACCGCATGCACCTTAAATTCCTGCAGAACCTCGGCGGCCGTTTTATTTAAGGTGATCAGCGTGTCCACGCATGCGTCAAGGGCCGCCGGCGACACCCATTTTTTCAGATTGGCGTTAAAAAGTACACCGCTGCCAATGGGCTTGGTGAGAACCAGCACGTCACCGGGAAGGGCGCCACCGTTGGTCCAGTATTTTTCAGGGTGAACAGTTCCGGTGACGGCGAGCCCGAATTTAGGTTCGTCATCTTCGATGGAGTGTCCACCAGCCAAAACGGCTCCGGCTTCGGTAATTTTGCTCAGGGCGCCGCTGATGATCTGGTGCAGAATCTCCGGTCCCAGCTTTTTGGATGGAAAACTCACCAGGTTTAAACAGGTGACGGGCCGCCCTCCCATGGCGTAGACGTCACTGATGGCATTGGCCGCCGCAATCTGTCCATAGAGGTAGCCGTCTTCCACCGGCGGGGTAATAAAATCGGCGGTGGTAATGATGGCCAGTTCGTCAGTCAACCGGTAAATACCGGCATCATCTGCCGTTTCAAACCCCACCAGCAGGTTCGGATCGTTCTTTTTCGGTAAACTTTCCAGTAATTTTTCGAGTCCGACCGGATCGATTTTTGCCGCTCACCCGCAGGTTTTGGCAAGGCTGAGCAGGGTCGGTTTTTTAAAGATAGACATCCGGGTCACTTTATAACCTCCAGAATTAAAAAAATTCTGATTATTGAATGTTACATCCTGAATACATGGCCTCAGCGGCCGCATTTTTTTACCGCATCATCCACCAAATGTAAAACAACTGCTGCCGGAATCAAAGTAGAATATTGGGTAACAGTATTTCGAATTATGAAAATATTTCCATAAAAATATGTAGGAAACCACACAATTATTCGATTATCGGCTGCCCCCATCCTGAAAGGATCGACTGAATATTCCCATAACCTGCGAATATACAACATAACAATGATTTTTCGATCTGCAATCGGCCTGAATTTTGCATGATTTATAAAAAGTTCAGCCACCGATTTCAGGTCTAAGGATAATAAACGGTCATTGTTTCAATAAACACGGATTAAAAGGCAGGATTGTGGAAAATATCGAATCAGACCCGGCAGCAGAAAAGGGCGACAGACGAACAGGAATTGAGCGGCGCGAGTTTTCTTTTACCGCATATGCCCCGGAGCGGCGATGCGGTGATGATCGCCGGTGTATCCGGAAGCAACGGAAAAAAGAGAGGCTGCCGGCCTATCTGGAAAATAATGAGAATTAACCGGTAACATAGCCCGTGTGCCCCTGTTTTATCTTTGAGGCGCGGTTAAATTTGTACGGCATCTTCCCCGCAGGCGACGGCCGAATACGTGTAGAGAAATGGTATCCCTCGTCTCCGGCCGTGCCATAACGGGCGATCCGGCCGGATTAACCCGCATGATTAATCCGGATGATTATCCGGGAAGCTCACACTGGGATAATAAATTTTCTTCCATAAACCGGATTTCGTCAATTCCGGATATGAGTATGTCCGGATCGATTTTCAGCTCTTTTTTGGATATCCTGTCTTTATAATCAATTTGCGACAAAATGAATTTAATACAGTTCAAGCGCGCCAGCTTTTTGTTATCCGAACGGATAATCGTCCAGGGGGTCAGGGTGCGGTTGGTTTCATTGAGCATTTGAAATTTTCTGACGGTATAATCATCCCACATTTCCTGGGCCATCCGGTCCACCGGTGAAATTTTGTATTGTTTTAACAAGTCGGTTTCTCGAGAGTTAAATCGTCGCAACTGTTCATCCTTGGATACCGAAAAGAAAAATTTAAATAACATCACGCCATCTTTGACCAGCATTTCCTCAAGGAGGGGGACATCCTTTAAAAATCGTTTATTTTGTTCATCGGTGCAAAAACCCATAACCGGTTCTACCATGGCGCGATTATACCAGCTGCGATCGAAAAGCACGATTTCTCCGGCGGACGGCATGTGCTGGATATAGCGCTGAAAATACCACTGGGATCGTTCGGTATCATCAGGTGCCTGCAAAGCCACCACGCGGGTACCCCGGGGATTCAGGTGCTCGATAATCCTTTTGATGGTACCGCCCTTGCCGGCGGCATCACGCCCTTCAAACAGAAGCAGCAGGCGCATGCCTTTTTTCTTGACATGTTTCTGCATCTTTAACAATTCAACCTGAAGCTTGTGCAGCTCTTCCTCGTAACGAAGCGTGAATTTTTTGACCCATACCGCCTGACGGCCGCGGGTTTTCTTTTTATCTTTGTTTTTAAATGCGGTGTGTTCGATCAACTTCTTCTTCAACTTTTCGCCCTTATGCTTATTCTGATCCCTGTCTCGCTTTTTGTTCTGGGCGCTTTTGCCGGAATCTGATTTTTTATTCGAGGGCTTGCCTTTTGACATTTGAAACCTCCTTTAATCATTAGCAAATACAGATTTGAACGACTGCCCACACAGTTAAGACAGGATCCATTACATCAGGATCTTGCCATACTTCTTTTTCTGGTTTTTCATTATTTTCAATTCCCGGTTACCGGAAATAACAATTTCCGGATCAAGAGAGAAATCAAGCTTTCGGTTTCGGCCCCGGTAGCGTACCGAATTGAGGATTAATTTCATTGTAGATAACCGCGCCAGGTGTTTATCGTCTGAGCGGATGATATACCAGGGTGATTTTTTGGTGTGGGTTTTTTTCAGCAGCATGTATTTTTTATTGGTGAATTCATCCCACAATTCCTGAGCCTGCAGATCGACCTCGGAAAGCTTCCACTGCCTGAGCGGATCATTCTTCCTTCGCTCAAAACGACGGGCCTGTTCTTTTTTACTGACCGAAAAATAGAGTTTAAGAAGAATCGTCCTGCCGGCGTCTTCTATAAAATTATTTTCGTAAATAACGACCTTTTTCATGAACCGCTTGTATTGTGCTGATGTGCAAAATCCCATGACCGGCTCGACCATAGCCCGGTTATACCAGCTGCGGTCAAACAAAACAATTTCACCGGCCTGGGGGAAATGCTCCACGTATCGTTTGATGTGCAGTTCTGTTTTCTGGCGTGCGCTGGGTTTTCCCAGGGCAACAACACGATACCGTTTTTCGTTCATGTACCGGGTGATGCGTCGAATGGTACCGCCTTTTCCAGAGGCATCCCGGCCATCAAAGAGAATGATCATTTTTTTTTCGGTTTTTTCAAGATGTCGCTGCATCTTTATCAGTTCCGCCTGATACGGTGCGAGTTCTTCTTTATTATAAAATTTTTCAAGGGCGGCCTTGATTACTTCTTCTTTGTCTTTTTTCTTGAGAACCCGCAGTACTTTTTTAATCTGCTGACTGTAATCACCGGCCCGGTCTATTTTGGTCTCAATTTTATCGACCACTTCCCTTATCTGGGTCATGGCCCCGCCGCTTCTTTTTCCGGGATCTTCGTCAGGCTGTTTTTTTTCTGATCGTTTCATCAATGCCTCACAATGGTTTCGAACACGGCAATAGGTTCGGGACAGATCGTTTTACCTGCCGGTTTAAAGCCTTATGCTTTGGGTGCTTTCAATTTTGCCGAGAATGATTTGATTTCCCGGGTCAACTTTTTAAACGTCTTTTTTTTCGGTTTTCTGGCACCGGTCTTTAACCGTTGTCTCAGCGCGTCAGACCTGTTGATGATTTTCTCCATTTCCTGGTCGGTGAGGAGCCCCTGTTTTTTTTCGATCTTCTTGATGCGTCTGATCGCTTTATTGGACTGTTTTTTAAAATCGATATACAGGGCAAGATATTTCTTTTTCCACAAAGGTTTCAGCTTTTCCCTGGCGCTGTTCAGGCGCCTTGTTAATTTTTTCAGCGATTTTTTTGTGTCTTGGGAAAGTCCGGCCGTCTTTTCCGTTGTTTGAACGGCCGGTTCCGGCGCGGCTGCTGTTTGCCGGGAATCCAGCGCCGCCAGCGCTTCTTTGATTCGGATAGCGTAATACCCGCCGATGGATTTAATCCTGGCCAGTTCCCGTACCGGCGTTTTCCGAAGCTGTTCAATGGTGGTGATACCGTTTTTATGAAGCTGTTTCAGACGCGCCGGGCCGATATGTTTAACTGAGGTGAGATCATCTTTTTTCATTTTCTTTATCCTTCATGTGGATGTCAACCCGCCCTTTACTTTGCGCAAAGTAAAGGACTGAAAAGTTGATCATTACCAAATCCTGTCATGGATGCCTGCCCGTACGCTGCCATACATGGAACGAAAACCACATCTGTCGATGGGGCCGGGTCCGATCACACGGCTCTATGCCGTTTTAAATATTTTAGCCGCCTGGTCGATGTCTTCCGGGCAGAAGACAAACAGGCATTTGGCGCCGGGCGCGGTAACCACAGACCCATAGACGTAACTGATATTCACGTCCGCCTCGCCGAATTTTTTAGCCAGCCTGGAAAGTTCGCCCGGTTTGTTTTCCAGCTCAACTGCGATAACCGGTGCCATATCAAAAATATAGTCGTTCCTGGAAAGAATATCGATGGTCTGATTGGTCATTCCATCGGCTGGCAGGAGGCGGATCAGGGCAAATTCGGCCGAGTCCTTGCGCATGGAATTATAGCTGGCCGCCGAGGCAATCCGTTTGAGAGATTTTCCCCTGGCCTTGAAGAGCGCCTTGACATAGCTGGATGCATCCTGAATGGTTATCGCGTCGATGTTAATGTCTGCCGCAGCAAACATTTCCGTCATTTTCCCCAGCTCGCCCGGCTGGTTTTTTAAAAACAGGGATATTTCAGTTCTAATCATAAGGGCTCCTTGGATTGGCTTAACTGCATGGTAATCATTGCCAAAAAAATACGAAAAAGTCAAATGGTGGGATTTACCCGTAACGCATCCGGTGGACCCGTGAAGATCGGCTGGCGCTGTGTACTACCCGGCGCCGGCAAGATTTTCCCCTGCCCCGGTTTAAAGGTAAATTTCGTTCCATGATGATACCACAGCGGCCAAGCCGGCAAAAGATGCCTTTACAATTTACCGCTTTTACGCTAAAATGGAACCTAAGGGTTCATTAATCCTCACCATCTGTCGTATACCGGATCGGATGGGAGGCGCATGATGGATCTATTCACCCATCTTATTTAATCAGGGAGGTAGATAAATGAAAAAAGGTTTATTGACGGTATTTATTGCCATGGCGATAATTATCGGGGGGTTTTCCACGGCGGCAATGGCGAGCAGTATCGACCTGGCCAAAACGTCCACCCTCGAAGAAATTATCAAAAAGGGAGAAATCAGAATCGGTTTCGATGTGGGGTATGTCCCCTTTGAGATGTCGGACAAGAAAGGCAATTTTATCGGTTTTGACATCGACATGGGTAAAATGATGGCCAAGGCGATGGGCGTCAAATTCGTGCCGGTCAATACCGCCTGGGACGGCATTATTCCCGCGCTGGTTACAGGTAAGCTCGATATCATTGTGGCCGGTATGACCATTACTCAGCAACGCAACCTGAAGGTCAATTTTGCCGATCCGTACATCATTGTCGGGCAGACCATCATCTTAAACGGTAAGCACAAAGATACCGTCAAGTCGTACAAAGACCTGAACAATGCCAAATATACCATTACTTCCAAACTGGGAACCACGGGAGAACAATCCATTAAACGCCTGATGCCCAAGGCCAAATATAAATCGTTTGAAGACTCTACGGAAGCGGCGCTGGAAGTCGCTGCCGGAAGAGCCGATGCGTTTGTCTATGACCTTCCCACGGCAGCCGCCTTTTTCGCCAAGCAGGGCAAAAAAGCGAACCTGGTATTTCTCGACGAACCGTTTACCTTTGAGCCGCTGGCATTTGCCGTCCGCAAGGGCGATCCGGATTTCCTGAACTGGCTTAACAACTTTTTACGCCAGATTAAAAATGATGGCCGGTATGACAAGATGTATGACAAATGGCTGAGGGGTTCGGACTGGATGAAACTGGTTCAATAACCCGTATGGTTGATATCAACATACCAAAGCCGATGGGAGGATCAATGTACCCCATCGGCTTTTTATTTTATCTCAATTGGGATCTGCCATGAATGACCCGCTAAGTAAAAAAAAGTATAATCTCTGGCTGATGTTTTTCTTTGTTGCGATTTTCGGGATGGTTGGAAGTTTTGTCCTGGCGACTTCCAAGATTGACTATACCTGGCGCTGGTATCAGGTACCGACGTATTTCATTCATCACGAAACGGTGGAAATTACTTCGGAAGTCGAAGGCACGGTTGACCGGATTGAAACAAAGGGAAAAACAACGACCGTTTATATCAAAAGTGACGATGGAAGCGAGGTTGCCTATGACACTTCCAAAGGGAAAATTCAGGTAGACGAAGGGGATTTTATCTTTCCGGGCGATATACTGGCCACTTACAAAGAGTGGCGTCCCGGACTGTTGCTCCTCGGCCTGTTGATGACATTGAAAGTCAGCCTGTATGCCATTGCCATCGGTGTGGTTATCGGAATTGTCGGCGGCGTCGCCCGCATTTCCGCCAACCCTGCCTTAAGCTGGTTTTCCTATACCTATGTCGAGCTGATCCGGGGAACCCCCCTGCTGGTTCAGATTTTCATCTGGTATTATATTGGGTCCACACTGGTTAACCAGATTCTTACCCGGTATAACCTGTTTGAGATTTCGGCTATCTGGTATGGCGTGATTGCGCTGGCCGTTTTTACGGGAGCCTATGTGACCGAAATCGTCCGGTCCGGTATCCAGTCGATTAATCGCGGACAAAGTGAAGCAGGCCGGTCGCTGGGAATGACCCATTTCCAAACCCTGCGCCACATCATTTTACCCCAGGCGCTGCGACGTATTCTTCCGCCCCTGGCCGGGCAGTTCATCAGTTTGATCAAAGACTCCTCTCTGCTGGGCATCATCGCCATCCGGGAGCTGACCAAAGCCACCCGGGAAGCGGTTACCACCAGTTTCGCATCATTCGAATTGTTTTTTACCTGTGCATTTCTCTACCTGCTTTTGACGTTCACGCTTTCTTTGTTTGTACAATACCTGGAAAGGAGGATGGCAACCCAGTGATTGATGTAAAAAATGTTTTTAAAACATTCCATGTTCCCCATGAAGTCAAGGCGCTGGTGGATGTGTCCTGCCGGATCGCTGCCAGCGAAGTGGTTGTCGTGTGTGGGCCGTCGGGGTCGGGCAAGAGTACCTTTTTAAGATGCCTGAACCGACTGGAAACAGCGGATTCGGGTAAAATCGTCATTGACGGGATCAATATTCTTGATCCTAAAACGAATATCAATCACCTCCGGGCCGAAGTGGGCATGGTGTTTCAATCCTTCAACCTGTTTCCCCACAAGACGGTCATCCAGAACGTCACCGTTGCCCAGACCGTGGTTCGCAAGCGCGCTAAACGTGAGGCTCACGAAAAAGCAATGTTTTTATTGGATAAGGTGGGAATCAGTGACAAGGTCAATGCGTATCCGGGCAACCTTTCCGGAGGTCAGCAGCAACGGGTGGCCATTGCACGTGCGCTGGCCATGGAACCGAAAGTAATGCTTTTTGACGAACCCACATCCGCACTGGATCCTGAAATGATCGGGGAGGTGCTGGATGTCATGAAGACGCTGGCCAAAGAGGGAATGACCATGGTCTGCGTCACCCATGAGATGGGCTTTGCCCGGGAGGTGGCCGATCGGGTAATTTTCATGGATGAGGGCGGTATTATCGAAGTCGGCTCGCCCGAGCATTTTTTCGCCAACCCGACACATGAGCGCACCAAGCTTTTTCTGAGTCAGATTCTTTAAACAAATACCTGGAACAGGAGGATTCGGCTGGCCTGCCGGGAAGTTCGCATCGTTGAGGATTGACCTTCAATTCATGATCCGGTTTGGAGCGACATCGGGTTCGGGCCGGCAATAATCAAGCACAAGGAGGAGACAAATGCGGAAAAAAATTAATTTTGGATTCAGCATGGTCATCTTAATCGTTGCAGCCGCCTTGATTTTTCCATGCCATGCGATGGCTGCCGGGGAAATCAAAATCGGCGTCATCTATCCCCTCACCGGGGGTGCGGCCGCAGCCGGCCGGGAACTGAAGGCCGGGGCGGAACTGGCCGCCGAGATTGCCAACTCGGTGATGCCGGACATCGATATGACGATGGCTAAAAAAGCGGGGATTCAATCCCTGGGCGGCGCCAGGATCAAACTGATTTTCAAGGACCATGAGGGGAACCCCACCCTGGGAGCCGACCTGGCTAAAAAACTGATTCTCGACGATAAGGTCGATGGGATTCTGGGCTGCTATTTCAGCTCGGTGACCAAGACAGTCAGCGCCGTGGCCGAGCAGTACGGTATTCCCATGATTAATGGTTCGTCGACATCGCCGGGCCTTACCGAGCGCGGTCTCAAGTGGTTCTGGCGCACGACGCCCCATGATAAATGGTTCACCAAAGATCTGTTTGAACTCCTCAAGGGGCTCAAGGAGGGCAAGGTAAAGGGGGTTCCCGCGGTTCCTGCCGGTGATTTGAAAAGCATCGCCTCGGCCTGTGAAAAGACCGAATGGGGCTCACATGTTTCGGGCCTGATCAAAGATTTGGCCCGGGAGTACGGCTACACCGTTAAAAAATCGCTGCTCTATGCGGCCAAATCGGCCGACTTGTCCAGCGAAGTACGATCGCTGAAAGCCGCGCGGCCCGACATCATGCTCTTTGCGTCGTATACGTCGGACGCCATTTTGATGGCTAAAACGATGAAAGCCCAGAAAATTACCGCCAAGATTATCTGGGGACAGGATGCCGGGTTTGAAAAACCCGAATTCCGCAAAACTCTTGGAAAAGATATTGAAGGCATACTGACCCGGACCGTGTTTCTGCCCAAGGTGGTGGACTTAAAGCCGCTGGCCGGCCAGGTGAATAAACTCTACAAGGCCAAAACCGGCAACGATCTGGGCGGCGCGTCGGCCCGGGCCTTTACCGGCCTGCAGACCTGGGTGCACATTCTGGAGAAGGCCGGTTCCACCAAGCCGGAAGATATCCAGAAAGTGGCCAATGCCATTGAAATTCCCGGTAAAGAGCTCGTTGTGCCCTGGGCCGGGATCAAGTTTGCCAATCCGGGCAACGAGATGGGCCAGAATATTCTCGGATCGGGCCTGATCGGACAATACCAGGTGGGCCCGGATGGCAAGATCGGTCTGGAAATCGTCTATCCCTTTGACGTGGCCTCGGCCAACATGATCTATCCGTTTAAAGGGTATTGATCCTTGCCGGGACGATTGACACAATGATTTCCCGCCGGGAGCCATGCAGGTGCTGCCGGCGGGGATTTCCCCCATTTTTTTTCTGACAGGAGCAGTCAATGGAAATCCTGCTGAGCTCGCTGGCTGCGGGATTGCTTATCGGCATGGCCCTGGCCCTGGTGGCACTGGGGCTGACTATTATTTTCGGTGTCATGGACATCGTCAATTTCGCCCATGGTGAGTTCCTCATGATCGGGATGTATACCGGCCTGTTTACTGCCCAGGCCACAGGGCTTGACCCGTTGTTTACGCTGCCCGTGGCCGCACTGGTCGGCTTTCTGCTGGGCGGGGTCTGCTACTACGGATTTATCCGGTTTCTTATACGGGGCCCCATGGTGGCTCAACTCCTGGGCACGTTCGGTCTGATGCTTTTTCTGCGCAATCTCGCACTTCTTATCTTCGGATCCGAGGATCGTGCCCTTCACCACGGCCTGCTCGTGGGGCGGAGCATCGATGTGGGGATGGGCGTGATCATTCCCGCCACCAAGCTGGCCGCGGCCGTTCTGGCGATCTTCTCCTTCTGGGCGGTCTGGATGCTGATGAACCGCACTCACGTCGGCAAAGCCCTGACAGCCACGGCCCTTAACCCCCAGGGTGCCCGCTACATGGGCATTCCCACAGAAAAGATGAATGCCCTGGCCTGGGGCATCGGCGGTGCCACTGTCACCATTGCCGGCGCACTGCTGGTCAACTTCTGGTCGGTCAACCCCTTCGTGGGGCTGCTCTTTACCATGATCGCATTCACCATCGTGGCCCTGGGCGGGTTTGGCAGCGTGCGCGGTGCCTTTTTTGCCGCTCTGGTCGTGGGCCTGATCATGGAGTTCCCCGGGTTCTGGGATTTTTTCAGCTACACCTTTGACATCCAGTGGATGTACGATATCCCCATGACATCGTTTAAATATACCTGGGTCTACCTGGCCTATTTTATCATCATGGTCGCGCGGCCAAGGGGGCTGTTCGGATGGAAGCATTAAGAAACGCCTTCGATTTTTCGGATTCTCCCCGCGTGGATCTGGTCATTGCCGCGATGGTGGCCGTGGCCCTGCTCCTCTTTCCGCTTTTTTCACCGTCTTCCTTTGCCATTGCCACCATAATCCAGTTCTTCATTTTTGCCCTCTACGGCATGGGGTGGAACACCATCGGCGGCTATGGGGGTCAGGTCGATCTGGGCAAGGCCCAATACGTCGGCATCGGTGCGTATACCACTGCCGTGATGCTGATTCGCTGGGATATCCCTTTCTGGGTCTCCATGCCCATCGGTATGTTTTTTTCCATCACATGGTCCTTTATCATCGGATATCCGCTCTTCCGTTTAAAGGGGCACTATTTTGCCATCGCCACCATTGCCACATCGCTGGTGCTCAAGGATTTATTTGAAATCTGGGATTTTGTCGGGGCCGCGCGGGGGCTGGAAATTTCGCCGATTAAATATTCCCCCCCCGATTTTCTCCGCCTGATCTTTAAGCAGGACATCTATTACTACTACGTGATTTTCGGTTTTTTCCTGCTGGGTATCCTGATTATTAACTGGTTTCGCAGGTCCCGGCTTGGTTTTCAGCTGCGGGCCATCAAGGATAACGAGGACGTGGCCCGGTCTCTGGGGATCAACGTCCATCTGTCCAAGGTCAAGACTTATGCCATTGCGACGGCCTTTGTCAGCATGGTCGGCTCGTTTCATGCCTGCTATATCAAGAATATCGAGCCCGAAGACACGATGAGCCTGGATATTTCCATTCTCATCGCCCTGATGGCGATGCTGGGAGGCGCCGGATCGTTGTGGGGGCCCATCATCGGGGCCGGTGTATTGATCCCCCTCAAAAGTTATCTCAAGGAGTGGCTGGGCGCTCGGGGCGGCCTGGTCGGAATCGATCTGATCATATATGCCGCCATTATCATGGTAATTTCGGCCAGGGAACCCCGCGGCATATGGGGGATCGTCGAACGCGTGCGCCGCAGAAAGAGGCTATAATGCCGATTCTTGACATACGTCACCTGGTAAAAGAATACGGGGGGCTCAGGGCCAACGATGACATCTCCTTTACCCTGGAGAAAGGTGAGCTGCTCGGCGTTATCGGCCCCAATGGCGCGGGAAAAACCACCTTGTTCAACTGCATTGCCGGACTACATCCGGTTACCTCGGGCCGGATCTTCTTCGACGGGCAGGATGTCACGCTGAAACCGGCCCACGAGATGGCCCGCCTGGGGCTGGCCCGGACCTTTCAGGTCTATACCGCCGCCGGCGACCTGACCGTGGTGGAGAATATCATGGTGGGCTGTTTTCTGCGCACCCGCTCCCGTAAAGATGCCCGCCGCCGGGCCGACGGGATTCTGTATGACCTCAAGCTGTCCGATCATGCCGATACCCTGGTCAGCGAACTTCCCGTCCCTGCCCAGAAACAGGTGACCATGGCCACAGCCCTGGGTACGGCACCCCGGATGCTTTTGCTTGATGAAGTCGCCGCCGGTTTGAACCCCAGCGAGATTGATGATATCATGACCAGTATCCGGCACATCCACAACGAGATGGGTATTACCGTGATGCTTATCGAACATGTCATGGAGCTGGTAATGAATGTGTGTGACCGGCTGGTGGTGCTCGACTACGGGCACAAGATCGCCGATGGCACCCCGGCCGACATCGCCGCCAATGCCGAGGTGATCAAGGCCTATCTCGGTGAGCGCTATGTCAAGGAACATGCAGGAGAATTATCCTGATGACATCCGAACCGATCCTGGCCGTGGAAAATATCAAGGTGCGCTATTCGGGCCTGCCCGTGCTCCGGGGAGTCTCCCTTTGGGTGGCCGCCGGAGAGACGGTGAGCGTCGTGGGCGCCAACGGCGCCGGAAAATCGACCCTGCTTCGGGCGATCATGGCAACCCAGCCGGTTTTTGACGGCACGATCCGGTTCCTCGGGCGGGAGATCCATGCGCTTTCCACGGAAGCTATCGTGCGCCTCGGGCTGGTCTATGTCCCTGAAGAAAAGATGCTTTTCGGCCCCTTGTCGGTGGAAGAAAATCTACGCCTGGGTGCCTATGTGATCAACGATGCCGCCCGGATTGAGCAAAATATCGAGTTTGTGTTTTCACTTTTTCCCCGTCTGAAAGAACGGCGGACCCAGGCGGCATCGACCTTGTCGGGCGGTGAACAGCAGATGGTCGCCATCGGTCGCGGCCTGATGTCCAACCCCAGGCTGCTCATGCTCGACGAACCGAGCCTGGGGCTGGCGCCGATTCTGGTGGACGAAGTGCTCGATACCGTGCGGCGGCTGAAAGCCGAGGGGATGACGATTTTACTGGTTGAACAAAATGTCCGTGAAGCCCTCGATCTGTCGGATCGCGGATATGTACTGCAAACCGGCCGGATGGTAAAAGAAGGCACCGGCCAGGCGCTTCTCGACAGCGATATTTTTCGGCAGGCGTTTCTCGGTATTTAGAACTGGATTGAGCCATGAATCAAAAACGTAGCGCTCGCGAACTTCGACAACATATTCGTTCCGGCCACTGGACCGCCCAGACCAGCGGGGCGGCCGCCGGTTATGTTCAGGCCAACCTGGTCATGCTTCCTCTCCGGGAAGCCTTTCATTTTCTTCTTTTTTGCACACGTAATAGCAAACCCTGCCCGGTTCTCGACGTGTTGGACCCGGGCGAGGTAGAACCATCCATCGCCCGGGGAGCCGATCTGACCACGGACCTGCCCCGCTACCGGGTCTTTCGCCGGGGGGAAATGGTCGACGAAGTCACCGACGTGAAAGCGCTCTTTGATGAAGAAACGGTCAGTTTTCTTTTGGGATGCAGCTTTTCCTTTGAAAACGCCATGCGGGCCGCCGGATTACCCGTCCGCAATATCGAAGAGGGCAAAAACGTGTCGATGTATAAAACCAACCGTCCCTGCCGGCCGGCCGGGCCCTTCCATGCACCCCTGGTGGTCAGCATGCGGCCCCTCACCCCGGCCCAGGCGGTCCGGGCGGTCCAGGTGACCTCCCGGTTTTACCTGACCCACGGGGCACCGGTTCACATGGGGGATCCGGCCGAATTGGGCATCGCCGATCTGGCGCGTCCCGATTTCGGCGACCCGGTGGAGATTCGGCCCGGCGAAATCCCGGTCTTCTGGGCCTGCGGCGTGACCAGCTCTCTGTCGGCCGTCTCGGCCCGGCTGCCGCTGACCATTACCCATTCACCGGGGCATATGTTCGTGTCTGATTTAAAAGACGAAGAGATGACGGTCCTCTAAGAATCGCTTACCCGTAACAGAGGGATGACAGTCCATGAAACAGATTGATCTGAACAGCGATATCGGCGAAAGCTTCGGCGCCTACACGATCGGCCAGGATGCGGCCGTGCTGGCCCATATCTCCTCGGCCAATATCGCCTGCGGCTGGCACGCCGGTGATCCGATGGTGATGGACAAGACGGTACAACTGGCCGTGGAAAACGGCGTCGGCATCGGCGCGCATCCGGGCTATCCCGACCTGATGGGGTTCGGCCGGCGTCAGATGAATTGCAGCCTGGAGGAAATCCGGGCCTATCTGGTCTACCAGGTCGGTGCCCTGATGGGGTTTTGTGCCGCCCACGATGTCCGCCTCCAGCATGTCAAGCCCCACGGCGCCCTGTACAACACGACGGTCAAAAACGACGACATGGTGCGCGTGATCGCCGATGCCATTGCCGCCATTGACCCGTCGCTTTACTATGTGGCCCTGGCCGGTGCCCGGGCCGAAACCATCGGGCGGATTTGCCATCAAGCCGGTATTCGGGTAATTTTTGAGGCCTTTCCCGATCGGGCCTATACACCTCAGGGGGAGCTGGCGCCACGCCACCTGCCCGGCGCCGTTATCCGGGATCCGGCCGAAGCCGCCCAACGGGCCGCCCGGATGGCCGTGGAGGGGGCGGTCATCGCCACCGACGGCAGTATTTTGGCGCTCAACGCCCAGACCCTGTGCGTCCATGGCGATACGCCCGAAGCCGTGGCCCTGGTTCGGCAGATCCGCCAAACCCTCAAACAGGAAAGGGTCGCGGTCCGGCCCATGCTGCCCGGAAAAACGGAAAAGACCGCGCCATGAGTACCGATCCGGCCGCCCGCCATCTCTATGCCCCGCTCCGCTTCCGGATCGCCGGAGATCGGGGCCTGCTTGTCGATTGCGGCGATGCCATCGACCCGGCCGTCAATGATAAGGTGCGCGCGTTGAAAGCTGCGGCCCGTCAGGACCCGATAGACGGCGTGACCGAGCTGATCCCTTCCTACCGGTCGCTTCTGGCCCTTTACGATCCGCTCCGGACAGATCCCGACCGGCTGCAGAAGGACTTTATCCGGCTTGAGCAGACGTTGACCCAGGTCGATATCCCCGTTCCGGATATCGTCGAAATTCCGGTTTGCTACGGGGGCGAATTCGGACCGGATATCGAATTCGTCGCCCGGCACAACCGGATCAGCGTCGACGAGGTCATCCGGCTGCATACCGGTCCGTGCTACCGGATCTACATGATCGGATTCGCCCCCGGGTTTCCCTACCTGGGCGGCCTGCCGGAATCGCTTCATACCCCGCGGCTTGAAACGCCCCGCCCGGCTGTTGCCGCAGGTTCCGTCGGGATCGCCAACAACCAGACCGGCATGTATCCGGTTCAGACACCCGGTGGGTGGCGGATCATCGGCCGGACCCCTTTAAGGCTGTTCGATCCGGACCGGTCCGAACCGGTGCCCTACCAGGCCGGCGACCAGATCCGTTTCAAATCCATATCCCGGCAAAGATACCAACAGATCATTGACACCCGGGGGCTGATGTGAACGGGAACGGCTTTGTTGTATTGACCCCCGGCGCCCTGACCACGGTCCAGGATCGCGGGCGCCTGGGGTATCAGGCACTCGGGATCCCCGAATCCGGCGCCCTCGACCGTTACGCCTGCCAGGTGGCCAACCTGCTGGTGGACAATCCGCCCGGAAACGCGGTGCTGGAAATGACGGTGGTCGGGCCGACCCTGGCCGTGCTCAAACAGATGAACCTGGCCTTTGCCGGGGCGGACATGAAAATAACACTGAACCACGCTCCGGTCGACCCATGGCGCGCATTTTGCGTTAATCCGGGCGATCTCCTTGCTTTTTCAATGACCGGCCGCGGCTGCCGCGGTTACCTGGCCGCGGGCGGTGGATTCGATCTTCCCGAAGTGATGGGCAGCCGGGCCACCTACCTGGGCGGAACCCTCGGCGGACTCAACGGCCGGCCGTTGCAGAAGGGAGATTTTCTTCCCGTGGGCCCGGCCCGGCGGGCGAAACGGTTTTACCGGCTGCCGGACGAATTCCGCCCCGTTTATACGTCGCCAATCGTGCTCAGGGCTGTCCCCGGCCCCCAGGCAGATTATTTCACCCGGACCATCGACCGGTTTTTCAACACGGATTTTACCCTCGGTACCCGTTCCGACCGGATGGGCTGCCGGCTCGATGGCCCGGTGGTACCGCTTGATCCGGGCCGGCAGGAGAGCATCATCTCCGAACCGATTGTTCCGGGCAGTGTCCAGATCCCGGCCGACGGCCAGCCGATCATCCTGCTGGGCGAGCAGACCACCGGTGGATACGCCAAGATCGCCACGGTGATCACCCCGGATCTGTCCCGCCTGGCCCAGGCCGTGCCGGGGGATACGATCCAGTTTGAACCGGTTGATCTGAAAAGTGCTTTCCGGATTTACAGAAAAGAGACGACCCGCATGGATGCGATTTACAGGGCTTTGACCGGTTCCTCCACCTGAAAAATACTTAAATACTGCTGCAATGCATTGACGATAGATTCTTCAGTTCGTAAGATGACTTCAAGCGTCTCCCAATGGTCTCACGAGGCCGGTGTTTACGCAGATTCTTAAGGGGATAAGATGAAAATCAAGATATTTACCACCGGTGGCACCCTGGATAAAATATACTTTGATGACCTGAGCACCTATGAAGTGGGTAAGCCGCGCGTGGGTGAAATACTGAAAACGGCCAAGGTGAATTTTGAATATACAATCGAAGAAATTTTTCGCAAGGACAGCCTCCAGCTGACTTCTTCCGACCGGCAGAATATAAAGCAGCGGGTCGCCGACGATCCCTCCCGTTTCATATTGATCACCCATGGTACCGACAGTATGACCCTGACCGCGGACACCCTGAAAGACATTCCGGATAAAGTGATCGTTCTGACAGGTGCCATCAAGCCATATCTTTTCAAACAAAGTGATGCAACGTTTAACGTCGGGTGTGCCATCGGGGCCATGCAGGCTCTTTCGCCAGGGGTGTATATTGCGATGAGCGGGCTGATTTTTAAAGCCGGAGAAGTAAAAAAGAACCGAGACAAAGAGCGCTTTGAAGCCACTGGCTGAAAACAGGGTCGAAAATCATATTCACTTCGGAATTTAAAAACAGGAAAATTATGGGATCAATTCCGGTCATTGAACTTGACGCTGCTAACCCCGCAGAGCGGGGTCGTATTTACGGTGAGACGGCCCGAGCAATCATTCACCAGATTCTTGGCGTCTATAAAGCGCTGTTCGGGGAAACTTCCGGGTGTACCTGGAAGAAAATTTTACTATTTCTCGAGCCCTATGCTCAAAAGGCCACGGCCTTTGCACCGGATCTGGTTGAAGAGATAGAAGGGATTGCCCAGGGTGCCGGTTTATCCTTTGAAGAAGTTTTTGCCATCAATGCCCGCTCGGAAATTCTGCTCGACCTGGGTGTTCGGAGCAACGAGTGTTCGGCCCTGGCGGTCCTTCCGGAAGCGACCTGCAATCAAACCACTTTGCTCGCCCAGAACTGGGACTGGCACGACGATATTCTACCCTGCCAGGTTATTTTGAAAATCGGCGGAAACGATGTCTATCCGCCAATGGTGACATTTACCGAAGCCGGCCAATTGGCCAAGATCGGAATGAATGGCTCAGGGATCGGTCTGACAGTCAACAACCTCAGTCCTGATCGAATCCGGCCCGGTGTCCCCTGGATTCTGGTCTCCCGCCGTATCCTTACATCCACTCATTTTTCTCAGGCTATGGGATATGCCCTGAGCGCACCGGCGGCCCATCCCATGAATTTTCTCATCGCGCACAGGGACGGTGAGGCTGTTGATATAGAAACAGCGCCCGGGGAAAATCACATTATTTTTCCGGATGGAAACATACTTTCTCATACCAACCACTACCTTCGTCCCTGTCTGCAATTTGTCGATCAGGCATCGCAAGATGCCAACTCATCCACTTATATTCGCCAGCACCGCCTCCAAAAGCGCCTCAAGTCCATGGATGGTCGCATCGATGTCGCGGGCATCCGGGAGATTTTAAAGGACCACTTCGATTACCCGTTTTCTATCTGTGCGCATAACTGTCTACGTATTCTTCCGGACCAGCTGCCTGCGTCCACCGGCCTTTCCATTGTTATGGACCTGGCCGCCGGTCGGATATTTTACAATCCGGGAAATCCCTGTCAGAATCCGGTGGAACAGATCGACCTGGCGGGTTTTTTTGACATACCGATCAGATAGATCAGGCCAGGGATGCGTCATAAGCCGCCAACAAGCTGTATCCAGAGCCGCTTCCTTTTTATATGTATCCTTATATGCCCGAGGTACAACAACACCCCTTGAGCGGATTCGTTGGGCGTCGTGTCTGTCGTATCAATGCAGACTTCCGGGTTTTCCATGACATTCGCCTTGAACGGAAATTGTTTGACTACGACTGCCACCAGCCGGCAAAAAACCAGCCGCGGGAAAATGGCCGACGCAAAATAAATTACATAATCGTAATGTCTTTTATAATAATAAATATCACGTAAATGTAATTAAAATTAAAATTTATTACAAAAATGTAACCTATTTCCGGCGGAACGAAAATCTTAAAGTCATATTAACTTACCGTAATATTAAAATATTCAGTGTTTATATTCTTTGGCATAATTTTTGGATATACATTGTCATTTAGAATTATTCATAAATATGAACGGGTTCATGCTTTGACCGTTCATGATATTTACAAAACCGGCGGAAAATGATCCAGGCAGCAATTCATAATAAAAAAAGCGAAAATCAAATGCTTCGGCAGCAGCGGGGCGCCCTGATTCAGGCCTTTCTTGAAGACCGCTCGCCCGATTTTATCCTGGCCCATTCCCGGATTTTTGATACCTATTTTCGTGAACGCTACGCCGCCAGCCTGATCGGCCCGAAGCTGGGACCGACGCGGAACCCGTGTGCCATTATTGCCCTGGGCGGATATGGCCGGCAGGAACAGTGCGTTCATTCCGATATCGATCTGCTTTTTTTATTCGAAAAGCGGGTACCACCAGTCGCCGTTCAACTGGTTGAGGAGGTGCTGTTTCCCCTTTGGGACCTGGGGCTCGATGTCGGTCACGTGACCCGCTCCATCGGTGACTGTCTGGATGAAGCCCGGTCGGATCTGGAAAACCTCACCGCCATGCTTGACGCCCGGTTCATATGCGGCATGTCGCCGCTGTTCACCGCGCTGGAATCCATGCTCCGCAAAAACGTCTGGGCCGGAAAATCCGATCAAATCATCCACCAGCTGGTCGCGGTGAACCGGCAACGCCATCGTCGTTTTGGAGATTCCGCCCACCTGCTCCAACCCAACCTGAAGGAGGGACATGGCGGCCTGCGCGATTACCATACATTGTTATGGATTACCCGTATCCAGGCGGGTGTCCGGACCCGCCGGGACCTGGAATACCACGGGTGCCTGTCTCACGAGGAATACACGTCTCTTGAAACCACACTCAATTTTATCTGGCGGGTACGTAACCATTTGCATCTTTTAACCGGCCGCAAAAACGACCAGCTCTATTTTGAGCACCAGGAAAAACTGGCGCAGACACTGGGATTTACTTCCGTCAATGGATTGCGGCCGGTGGAGCATTTTCTCGGCGAACTGCACGCCGGGATGACCCGGCTCAAGAACCTGGGCGAGATGTTCTTATACGAAAACGACCTGGAAAAGCGCTCCGGCCGCATCTCGGCCAGCGGCAAACGCCCTGGGCACACAGGCCTGGTGATTGAAAAAGGGATGCTCAATTTCAGCTCGCCCGAGGAAATGATTGCCGATCCGGAATTGTTGATGATCATTTTCCTGGAGAGTGCCCGTCTCAGGATCCCGTTAACACCCGAGGCCAAACGCCTGGTCAGGGATTTCTCGTATCTCGTGGATGATGATTTCAGAAAATCCCCGGACGTGGTCAACGCCTTCGAACGGGTATTGACGACACCGTCGGGAACATTTAACGCGTTAAGCGAGATGCTCGATACCGAACTGTTGATTCGTTTTTTGCCCGAATTTAAAAACATCCACAATCGGATTCTTTATAACGCCTACCACCTCTACCCGGTGGACCGGCACTCTTTGCGGGTGGTGCGGGCATTGCGTAGCTTCAACACTGCCGATGATGTCACCGGGTGTCGGCTGGGTGCGGATCTGTATAAAGAAACGCCACACAAAAAACTGCTTTGCTGGGCCGCGCTCCTTCACGATATTGCCAAAGGCGATGCGGATGGGCACCATGCTGAAAAAGGCGCGGGGATCGCTGAAAAAGTCCTGACCCGCATGGGAATGCCGTTAAAAGGGATCGAAATAGTCACGTTTCTGATCCGCGAGCACCTGTTTTTGATTCATACGGCCCTTCGCCGGGATCTCCAGGAAGAAGAAACGGCCATTTTCTGCGCCCGCCGTGTCAAAAGTATCAACCGGCTGAAAATGCTCTATCTCCTCAGCGTGGCCGACTCAGCGGCCACCAGCCCCAAGGCCTGGAATGACTGGACGGCGGTATTGCTGCAGGATCTTTTTTTGAAAACAGCCAAAATCCTGGAAAAAGGAGAACTGGCATCGGGCCAGGCAACCCGGATGCTTGAAAGAAAGCGAGCCGCCGTGGTGGCATCTTCGACGACCGACAAAGATCGTCTTGCCATCGCGAAGATCGTGAAAGAATTGTCGCCGCGATACATGCATTATGTACCGGCCAAAGCGATTGCCGGCCATATTGACCTGTACCGCTCCCTGGGCGATCGCTCACACACCTGGTCCATTACCGGCGCCGCCACCCGGGATACGCGCACTGTCACAATCTGCACCCGGGACCACCACGGGCTTTTTTCTAAAATAGCCGGCGTATTGACCTTAAATCGGATCGATATTCTCAATGCCCAGATCTATACCTGGAACAATCGGATAGCGCTCGATATTTTCGAAGTCACCGCGCCGCCAGACCCCATTTTCGAACAAAGCAAATGGGAAAAAACCGGACGCGATCTCGAGGCGGCCCTGACCGGTCAACTCGATTTACCCGCAGTGTTGACCACGCGGCTGGCCGCCTACCGGAAAGCGCATCTGCCCGGGAAGGGGAATCCGCCACGGGTGATGATCGATAATGAGAGTTCAAGTTTTTTTTCCCTGGTCGAAATATATGCCGATGATTTTCCCGGCCTTTTGTTTACCGTCACCGACGCGTTGTACCGGTCCGGTCTCGATATCTGGATCGCTAAAATCGCCACCGGCGTCGATGAGGTGGTCGATGTTTTTTACGTACGTGATTTTGACGGAAATAAAATCGATTCTCACCGCATGGAAATATCGGTTAAACAGGCAATTATCCGGGCGGTAACGGCGGTTGACGACAACCGGACATCAACGGGAGCCCTCGATGCCTGACCCGGAAAGAAAGAGGACACCTGTCATGAAACCGAAATATGTTCTGCTGGTCGCGGCACTGACGTTCTGGCCGTTTTCCGCGGCTTTTGCCGGAGAGACTGCCCTCAATTCCGGAGATACCGCCTGGATGATGATATCGACCGCTCTGGTCATGATGATGACGCCGGCCGGGCTGGCGCTTTTTTATGGCGGTATGTCGAGAAACAAAAATCTGCTCAACACCTTTGCCATGACATTCGTAGCCTATTGCCTGGGAAGTGTGATCTGGATGGTGTGGGGATATACCCTGGCCTTCGGGCCAGACCACGCCGGAATGATCGGCGGACTCGGCCATCTCTTCATGGCCGGTATCGGGGTTGACGATCTGACCGGAACCATCCCCACCCTTGTCTTTGTCCTTTTTCAGATGACCTTTGCGGCCATTACCGCGGCGCTGGTACTCGGTTCAATTGTCGACCGGATGAAATTTTCCGCCTGGATTGTTTTTACCGTTTTGTGGATGACCGTTATTTACTGCCCCATTGCCCATTGGGTCTGGGGCGGCGGATGGATGGCAAAAATCGGTGCCCTTGATTTTGCCGGGGGAAATGTCGTGCACATCAACGCCGGGGTGGCGGCCCTGGTGCTGTGCCTGGTGCTGGGTAAACGGATCGGGTACGGCCGGGAAGCGATGTTTCCGTCGAGTATTACCCTGACGGCACTGGGGGCGGCATTATTGTGGTTTGGCTGGTTCGGTTTTAATGCAGGCAGCCGGATGGCCGCCGACGGCGTGGCCGGGTCGGCATTTCTGGTCACCAACACATCGGCGGCCATGGGCGCGTTGACCTGGATGTTCGTCGAATGGAAAGTGAATAAAAAACCGACCGTTCTGGGTATCGCATCCGGCGCTGTGGCCGGGCTGGTCGCCATCACGCCGGCCGCGGGGTTCGTTAACCTGTCCGGTGCGCTGATTATCGGAACAGGTGCCGGGGTGATCGGGTTTTACGGTGTGACCCTGCTCAAACGAAAACTCAACTACGATGATTCTCTGGATGTTTTCGGCGTCCACGGGATGTGCGGCATCTGGGGTGCCCTGGCCACTGGTCTGTTCGCCGATCCGGCCATCACCGAAGGTGCCAGCGGACTTTTCTATGGTAATCCGAAGCAACTTTGGATACAATTCGTGTCCATTGTGGCAACAGCCCTCTTTACGGCGATCGGTACCTTCCTCGTCTTAATGGTTACAAAAACGGTGACCCATGGTATTCGGGTTTCAGCCGAAGATGAGATCGAAGGGCTCGACAGCGCGGTGCACGGAGAAAGGGCTTTCGAGATTTCATAAACCAGGTGAACGATTCGGATTACGAAAGGAATGCGTAGATGAAAAAAATTGAGGCGATCATCAAGCCCTTCAAGCTTGATGATGTGAAAGAAGCGTTGGGGGAAATCAATATCCAGGGAATGACCATCTCCGAAGTCAAGGGACACGGCCGCCAAAAAGGCCACACGGAGATTTATCGCGGGGCTGAATATGTCGTCGATTTTATACCCAAAGTAAAAATCGAGGTGGTTGTCAGCGATGATGTGCTGGACACGGTCATCGAGAAAATTGAAGGCGCCGCCAAAACCGGAAAGCTCGGGGATGGCAAAATTTTTGTATTTGATATTGAGCAGGCCGTTCGGGTAAGGACCGGAGAACGGGGCGAAGACGCAATCTGATTCAGATGCTTTTCCGGTTGATCTGGATCTGGTTGATGTGAAGAAACAGGACCGGAATTGAACCGTCTGAACCTATGAATTCGCACCATCGATCCTCCAAAATGCCGCCTGTTAGAGCGTAACGTAATCTTAAACCAAGGAGGGAATTAAATTATGACACCGGCAGATGTAATCAAACTTGCCAAGGAAAATGATGTAAGAATTGTTGATATCCGGTTTATCGATTTACCGGGAGTATGGCAGCATTTCAGTGTACCCATCGGCGAGCTGGACGAGTCCAGCTTTGAGGACGGATTCGGGTTTGACGGTTCCAGTATCCGTGGCTGGCAGCCGATTCACGCCAGCGACATGCTGGTGGTACCCGATGCGGATACGGCCAAAATAGACCCCTTTTACAAAACCCCGACCCTGGTGGTGATCGGTAATATTGTCGATCCGGTTACCCGGGAACCCTACTCACGCGATCCGCGCTATATCGCCCGCAAGGCCGAAAACTACCTGAAAAGTACGGGAATCGGCAATGTGGCCTATATCGGCCCCGAGCCTGAGTTTTTCATCTTCGACGACATTCGCTTTGAATCGAGCCGTGAGGGGGCATTTTACCAGATTGATTCTATTGAAGGGGCCTGGAATACCGGCCGGGACGAAGCGCCCAACCTTGGCTATAAACCCCGTCACAAGGAAGGCTATTTTCCGGTCCCGCCCATGGATAAATTCCAGGATCTGCGGTCGGAGATGGTATTGACGCTGGAGGCGCTGGGGATCGACATCGAGGCCCAGCATCATGAAGTGGCCACCGCCGGCCAGTCCGAGATCGATATGCGTTTTAAACCGCTCTTGCAGATGGCCGATCAGCTGATGTGGTTCAAATATGTGTTGAAAAATGTGGCCTGCCAGAATGGCCATACCGTAACCTTTATGCCCAAACCGCTCTTTGAAGATAACGGAACCGGGATGCATACCCATATCAGTATCTGGAATGATGACAAGCCCCTGTTTGCCGGAGACAAATATGCCGGGGTTTCCCAGGAAGCCCTGTACGCTATCGGCGGTATTTTGACCCATTGCAAGTCTTTATGTGCCTTCAGCAATCCCACCACCAATTCATACAAACGCCTGGTGCCCGGCTTTGAGGCCCCGGTGAACCTGGCATATTCAAGCCGGAATCGCAGTGCGGCGGTTCGGCTGCCCATGTACTCAACATCGCCCAGGGCCAAACGGATCGAATTTCGGACCCCGGACCCGTCCTGCAATGGCTATCTGGCATTTTCGGCCATTTTGATGGCGATACTCGACGGTATTGAAAACAAAATCGATCCCGGCGATCCGCTGGATAAAGATATCTACGGCCTGCCACCGGAAGAGCTGGCTCAGATCCCGTCTGCGCCGGGTTCTCTGGATGAGGCCCTCCAGGCTCTCAAGGATGATCACGACTACCTGCTCAAGGGAGATGTCTTTACCCGGGATGCACTGGATATGTGGGTCGACTATAAAATTGACAATGAAGTCAACCCCATTAAACTGCGGCCACACCCCCATGAATTTTATCTCTACTACGATATTTAGTCTGAACCCTTAAGCCATTGAACACCCAGCCCCGCCGCACCGGATGCTCCGGTGTCATGGCGGGGCCGTTGTTTGCAGATCATCCCATTTGACGCTTTTGACACCCGGACGACCACAAAGTCCTAGTAGAGCCCGCTGGAAAATCGAAAATGAAGCCTTCACTCAAATTGTCCAACCCGGCGCTGTTTAACTGCCGTTTGCCAAAATCTTGTCTATAGAACCTTCCTGGCCCTCTTCACCGGGATTTACCGGGCAGCCCGTCAGCCGGATTTACAAAGCGGTTGCTTAATGATATCATTCAAATCAAGTTTCGCGCTAAATTGCCAGTTTCGAGTTTAGCCAAAGGCCGGGGTCAACCGTAGATGACAGGGGCAAAAAATGGACTACGTTAAAATCAGATTCGATCGCGACTTCGACGGGTCGGTATCGAACACAGGCCGCTCTTTCGACGAAATGTATCACACCATCAATCCTCAGTTTACGCTGGCGGATCAATCCTGGAATCCGGCTGTGGACGTTTACCAGACACCGGAAAAAACGATTATCCGCATAGAAATTGCCGGCGTGAGAAAAAAAGATTTAAATGTGGAGGTAAACAGCAAAGCGGTACGCATCCGCGGTAAACGGAGAGAACTCTCCCGGCGGCAGGGGGCGGCATACCAACTCGCTGAAATCCGGTATGGCCGGTTTGAGCGGATCCTCTGCTTCCCGGAACCCATTGATACGGAAGAGGTTTCCTCTTCATATACCAACGGTTTCCTGGAAATCCGGCTGACCCGGCTCAATCAGGCGGACGTTCGTAAAATTCCCGTTCATCGTGGTTAAAAACACGCGTATGGATCTACTGAACCGATCTACCGGCAGGGTGGATCGTTAAAAAAAAATATTTTTGGAGGCATGCATGACCGACCAAGACACCCCGGCCGATATCACGTCTGATGATTTACCCGAGGTACTCCCGATACTCCCATTGTATGACACCGTACTGTTTCCCAAGATGGTGCTGCCTCTGGTTGTGATGAAAAAGGAATCCGTTCAGCTGGTTGACGAGGCCATGCAGGCCAATCGGATTATCGGCCTGCAACTGGCCCGGAAAAAGCCGGATGACGGCGATCCCGGCGAAAAGGACCTCTATCCGATCGGTACCAGTGCCACGATATTAAAGATGGCCAAAAGCGACGAAGACAAGGCCCAGCTCATCGTCCAGGGGCTGGGGAGATTTAAACCCGTAAAGTTTATATCGAAAAAGCCCTATCTCCGGGCCCGGGTGAAACCCATCACCGATATTGAAACCAGCGACGATGAAACCGAAGCCCTGATGAAAAATCTATTGGGCCTGTTTAACCGGATTGTCGAATTGTCGCCCGGGTTACCCAAAGAAGTCATTGCCATGGCCAATGCGATCCAGGAGCCGGGAACACTGGCCGACATGATCGCCTCCTCCATTGACACCTCCTTTACGGATAAACAGAAAATACTCGAAAAAAGGCGGATTAAAAAACGCCTCAAGGAGGTCACCCGCCAGGCCAACCACCAGTTGCACATCCTCGAGCTTGGCAGCAAAATTCAATCCCAGGTGAAGGGCGACATGGAGAAGGGACAGCGCGAATACTACCTGCGCCAGCAGCTTAAGGCCATCCGGGAAGAACTGGGAGACACCGATGATACCGCGGTGGAAATTGAGGAACTCAAGGCCAAAATAGCCCAGAAAAACCTGCCCGAAGAGGCGCTTAAGGAAGCCGAAAGAGAGCTGAGCCGTCTTTCCCGCATGAACCCGTCATCGGCGGAGTATACAGTGGCGGCAACTTACCTGGACTGGCTCACTGCCCTGCCCTGGAACAACAGCACAAAGGACAACCTGAACATCAAAAAAGCACGTAAAGTTCTCGATCATGACCATTTCGGGCTGGAAAAGGCAAAAAAACGGATCGTGGAATATCTGGCCGTGCGGAAATTAAAAGCAGATTCCAAGGGGCCGATTCTCTGCTTTGTAGGTCCACCCGGCACCGGCAAAACATCCCTGGGTGCTTCCATTGCCCGGGCCATGGGGAGACAGTTTCACCGCATTTCCCTGGGCGGTGTCCGTGACGAAGCGGAAATCCGGGGACATCGGCGAACCTATGTGGGTGCCATGCCCGGACGGATCATCCAGGGCCTGCGCCGGGCCGGATCCAACAACCCGGTTTTCATGCTGGACGAGATCGACAAGATCGGCAGTGATTTCAGGGGGGATCCGTCTTCGGCCCTGCTGGAAGTACTTGATCCGGAACAAAACAACAGCTTTACCGATCATTATCTGGACGTGCCCTTTGATCTGACCAAAGTCATGTTCATCACCACGGCCAATCTACTCGACAACATTCCCCCGGCCCTGCGGGATCGCATGGAAATCCTGCAGCTGCTGGGATACACTGAAGAAGAAAAGGTAAAAATTGCCAACCGGTATCTGGTACCCCGGCAGCGCCGGGCCCACGGACTTTCGGCCAGGCAGATCCGGTTTACCAAGGGCGCCATTCGAAAAATAATCAGCGGCTATACACGGGAAGCGGGGCTGCGGCACCTTGAACAGGAAATTGCCGCCATTTGCCGGGGTGCGGCGGCCACCATCGTCGCCGGTAAAAAGAAACGGGTGATAATCCGGGTGAATGATTTAAGCGAATATATCGGCCCGGTCCGGCTGACACCGGAAACACGATCCCGAAAGCTGATCCCCGGGGTGGCCCTGGGGCTGGCCTGGACCGCCACCGGCGGTGAAATCCTCTTTATTGAGGCCACGGCTATGAAGGGCGGCAAAGGACTGACCCTGACCGGCCAGCTGGGCGATGTCATGAAAGAATCAGCCACGGCCGCCCTGAGTTTTATCCGGGCCAATGCTGCGGAATTTAAAATTGACGAGGATTTTTTCGACCATACCGATATCCACATCCACGTGCCCGCCGGCGCGATTCCCAAGGATGGACCGTCAGCCGGTGTCACCATGCTCACGGCCCTGGCGTCCCTGCTCATGGACCGCCCCATTAAAAAGGATCTGGCCATGACCGGTGAAATCACCCTGCGCGGGCAGGTCCTCCCCGTGGGAGGCATCAAGGAGAAGGTGCTGGCCGCCCATCGGGCAGGTGTAAAAACTTTGATCCTGCCAAAGGCCAATGAAAAAGATCTGTTCGATATTCCCAAAAAGATTCAGGACACCATTGCATTTCATTTTGTCAGCTATATGCGGGACGTCATTGATCTGGCCCTGACTTCAAAAAAAGGGTCCGCTTCCTGATGCATCGCCACGACAATCCGTTTTCCGGCCGCAGGGCGTTGGTGCTGTTTTTACTGATGGTTTTCGGGCTGGCGACCGCCGGGATTTCGGGCTGCACCCGGAAAACACCCCCGCCGCGGCCATCAACGCCCGGCGCTCCCAAGCCGTATAAAGTCATGGGCAGCTGGTACCAGCCGCTGGCCCATAGTGATGGATTCAGGCAGCGCGGCCTGGCCTCCTGGTACGGGAAAAAATTTCACGGCCGTAAAACAGCCAACGGAGAACTGTATAACATGTACGGGGTCAGTGCGGCCCATAAAACATTGCCCCTGGGCACCTGGGTCCGCGTCCGGCATCTGAAAAATAACCGGACACTTGATGTCCGGATCAACGACCGGGGGCCTTTTGTGCGGGGCCGCATCATCGACCTCTCCTTTGGGGCGGCCAAAAAGCTGGGTATCGTGGGACCGGGAACCGCAAGGGTGGAAATTGTTGCCCTGGGGAAAGCGGGCAAACCCCGGCCCGATGGTCGCCCGACCTACCAGCCGGTGGCCTATGACAGGGGTAATTTCACCATCCAGGTCGGTGCATTCACGGATCGACAAAATGCCGAAAAATTTGTTCGGCAACTCGACAAAACCTACCTGAACGCGCACATAACCGCCTACGATGACGGCCAGACGGTATTTTACCGGGTCCGCGTCGGCAAATGTAATACGCTGGCCAAAGCCGCGGAATACGAAAATCACCTCATCAACCATGGATTTCCCGATGCCTTTACCGTCGCCGAATAAGGATATCGACCCGAGCCGGGTGATCTTTCTCGACCGGGATGGTGTAATCAACCACGACAGCCCGGACTACATCAAGGGCCTGGACGAATTTCACTTGCTTCCCCGCAGCCTGGAAGCGTTGGCGTTATTATCCAGAAAAGGCTGGACGGTGATTATCATTACCAACCAGTCGGCCATCGGACGCGGTCTGATTTCGCTTCCCGGCCTGAACCGTATCCATACCCATTTAAAAAAAACGGTGGCCGATCACGGTGGAAACATTGCGGACATATTTTTTTGTCCACATCTACCGGAAGAAGACTGCCTCTGCCGAAAACCAAAACCGGAAATGATCCGCCAGGCCGCTGAAAAATTCGGGATTGTCCTGAACCGTGCCGTCATGGTGGGAGATCGCGCCACAGATATTTTGTGTGGCCAAAATGCCGGGTGCGGCCGCACGGTGCTTGTCCGCACGGGCGCCGGCCATTTAACTGAAAAACAGCTGGCGCCAACGGATGAAAATCCCACCCGGATCGCAGACGACCTGTACGATGCCGTAAAATGGATCGTGCAATAGCGAAACAGATCGGAGAAACACCATCGCCCGCCATCCATCCAGACAAAATACGCCCGCATCGAAAATAAACATCACCGGCCAGCTGGAATACATCACCTTCCGCAATTTTGAGAACCATTACACCATTGCCCGGATGCGTACCGATGATACCGGAAGCCTCATCACCGTGGTGGGTTACCTGCCCGGGGCCGAGCCGGGAGAAACGATCCGGGTTAGCGGCGGATGGGAAACCCACTCCCGCTTTGGGGAGCAGTTCAAGGCCGACGGGTTCGAGGTCCTGCTTCCCGACGCCGTGGACGGAATCCGAAAATATCTCACTTCCGGATTTATCCGGGGAATCGGCCCGAAAATTGTGGCCCGCATCGTCGACCGATTTCAAGAACAGACATTAACCGTCATTGAAAACGAACCGGGGCGGTTGACCGAAGTTTCGGGAATCGGGAAAAAAACGGCAACTAAAATCAACAACGCCTGGCGGCAACATCACGCCGTCCGGGGCCTGATGCGGTTCCTCCGGGAAAACGGCCTGCCGGCATCCTACTGCGGTCGAATCCTGAAGCTATACGGTGACAATGCCGTCGAGATACTGACCGGCAACCCATACCGAATTGCCCTGGACTGGCGGGGAATCGGGTTTAAAATCGCCGATGCCATTGCCGTGAAACAGGGCATGGCCAAAGATGATCCCACCCGGGTCAAGGCGTGCCTGCTCCATCTGGTCTCCGCCGATGCCGAAGACGGACATACCCTGACCGAAGCGGAGAACCTGTGTGGCCGGTGTGTTTCCGTTTTTGAAGCCTCACCGGAACCTGTCGCAGATGCGCTGGCGCAATTGTGTGACGAGGGCGAACTGGTGACGGAGACCGACCTGATTCCGACAGGGGGAGAGGCGGTTTACCTGAAATCAATTCACGAGGCCGAAACCGGAATTGCCAGACGGCTGGCGGCCCTGCAGACGATCCCCATGCCTCCGGTCACGATGGACTCGGATCGAATCGACGCCGAAATCGTTAAAAAGCTGGCGATTCAGCTTTCCGAAGAACAGCGGGAGGTACTGGAATCCCTGCTGAATTATCGCGTGGCCGTGCTCACCGGCGGGCCGGGGACGGGCAAAACCACCCTGATCCGTTCCTTAAATGCCATTCATGAGACCCGGGGGGCACGGATACTCCTGGCCGCACCCACCGGCCGGGCCGCCAAACGGCTGTCGGAAATCAGCGGGCGTCCGGCCGCCACCCTTCATCGGCTCCTGCGCTACAATCTGCAGACCGGGCTTTTCGACAAAAACCGGGACGATCCCCTGGAGGCCGATGTCGTGATCATCGACGAAGCATCCATGGTGGACACCCTGCTGATGTATCACCTGCTGGAAGCCATTCATCTTGAAACCGCAATCCTGTTTGTCGGAGATGTCTATCAACTGCCACCGGTCGGCCCTGGAAATGTACTGGCCGATCTCATCAAATCGGGTGTCATTGCCACCTTTGAGCTCACCCGGATATTTCGCCAGGCCCGGAAAAGCCCCATTATCACCAATGCCCACCGGGTCCGGATGGGAAAGCCCCTTCACCTTGATCCACCATCCGATATCGACGCGTTGACCGAATTTTATTTTATTAAGACGGCAAATCCGTCCGCGGCGGCCGTAACCATTGCCCAGATGTGCGCGGAACGGATTCCCGAGCGGTTTCATCTGGACCCGGTCCGGGACATCCAGGTCATCACGCCGATGCACAAAGGCGATGCCGGAACCATCAACCTGAACCGGGTGCTTCAGCGCCGACTCAACCACCAGGCCGGGCGGTCCGGCCGAAGCCAGGGTGCTTTCCATGCAGGGGATAAGGTGATGCACCTGAAAAATAACTACCAGAAAGATGTCTTCAACGGTGACATCGGAACAGTAGAGGCCATCGATGGAAAAAGTGGTGGGATAGCCGTAAACTATGACGGCCGCACGATCGGGTATGACACGGCGGAACTGGATGAATTGACACTGGCCTACGCCATCTCCGTACACAAATCCCAGGGGTCTGAATATCCGGCGGTGATCCTGCCCCTGTTCACCCAGCATTACGCATTGCTCCAGCGCAACCTGTTATATACCGCCATCACAAGGGGAAAACAGCTGGTGGTTATTGTCGGCAGCACCCGTGCCATCGACATTGCCCTGGCCAACGATAAACCCCATCACCGGCTGACCGGACTGGCCCGCCGGCTCAAGTGCATTGACGTACTTAAGCACTGATATCAGCGCGTCCGCACTAGCCACATCCTGAATCAACCGGATGCACACCCGTGGAAAAAAGATCTAAAATTTAAACGTCACGCCGATAGCGAAGACCGGGTATATAGTGTATTTATCCGTTTCATCTTCGATCTCTCTTTCTTCATTTCTCAGGTGGTGCTGAAAATCCGAATCTGAGCGAATCGGTCCGGTGGCCTTCAGGCTGGCCCGGGGAGATCCCTGGAAAAGCATGCCGATATCGATAAAAAAACATATCCGGCCGTTCTGTCCCACGGCATTGCCCCAGCCGATCCCCAAATAGGGTGAAATCGTGTTAAAATCAATGGTTCCCCGCAACCGGCCCACATCATCCACGGAATAGGCAATGTCATCAATAATATACCGGTTTCGGTCCGTTTTTGCCTTGAAGTCAAGTTCGTTCAGATTCAGGAACAGACCGCCGGTTAAGCGAAACGATCCACCTGAAAAATGCCAGTCCGCCAGCAAAGAGGCGGAAAACAGATTCAAATCAAATTCATAGTCAATCTCTTCAACTTTTGTGTCATACCCGTAAGAGAAACCGCTAATGCCCACCCGGGCGTTCACCTCCGGCGTAAGGCCGAACGTCATTTCAGCACCGATCCCCAGCGTGCCGATTTTAACGCCCAGCGCCGTATCCCCCATATCGGCCCTGACCGGGCTGGTAAAAGCCAGTATGATGAAAAGGCCGGTCAGCGTATATCTCAAAAAATATTTCATTTTCTCCTCCGGTTGACAGTCGAATTCCTGTTTTTGGCGATGAAGTTCGCCCACGTACCCACAAGCATGAAATTCCATCAACGTACGCGGGCAGCCTTTATCCATATGCAGGGACATTACATTTTGCGGTTACTGGAGTCAAATGCATACCGACGTAGTAAAATTGGCCTTCAAACAACCGGCCGGCGCGATCGTCTGGTCACCTTCCCAGCCGGGACAGCCATAACAGATGTGTTCGTGTACCAGGGTGCCCCCCATCTCTTCCGGTGAAATCGGGCCAAGAACCGTATTGATTTTTACATCGCGCATACCTGCCTCCTTTTTGGGTTTGATCATTTACCCCCCTGGTATGGGCGATGAAGTGATCGGCTGTTTTTGATAAATCACTCATTGTCGCTTGAATTCAGACAATAATATGGGAATAAACGTTTCCAGGTTTTCGACAATACCGTAATCGGCGACCTGAAATATCGCCGCATGCGGATCGTTATTAATGGCAACGATGGTCCGGGATTCTTTCATCCCGGCCAGATGCTGCATGGCCCCGGAAATACCGCACGCAATGTAGAGGCGGGGTGAAACCGTCTGCCCGGTGATTCCGATCTGGTGCCGATAGCTCAGCCAGCCCAGATCACAAACGGCCCGCGAGGCCCCGATACCCGACTTGGAAAAAATAGCGGCAAGATCCTTAAGGAGTCGAATATTTAGGGGATTGCCAATCCCCCTGCCCGCGGCAACGATTACATCGGCGTCGTCAAAATTCAGCATATCTTTATCGGATTCCCGGATTCCCACTGTCTGTGATGCGGAGGGAAAAACATCCGGTTTCACAATGCGCACCGACTGTTTCCGGGATCCGGGGCGACGCGCCGGCCGGGACCATGCCCCGGGCATGAGAGTCACAACGACCTTTTCCCTTAAGGTCGTTACTTCTGCCTTGAGTTTGCCATTGAACATGGAACGGACGAAGCCGACCCGGCCATTGGAAAAACGTATCGCTTCAGCCGCGGTGACGCAGGACGCATGCAGGGCAACTGCCAGGCGGGGCGCCAGATCAAATCCGAACGCCATATGGGGCAGGCAGATGACCGCAGGCCCGTCGGTTTCAAGAAATTTTATTAACGTGTCCCGGTATACTTCACCATTATAAAGGGCCAGGCGCGTTGATTCGATCCCGGTCACATCAACCCCGGTTGTTTCAGCCAGGTGGTGAGCAAAGCCCACAACATCATTGCCCAGGACAATGGCCTGCACAAAACCGCCGGTGTGTGTCTCCAGTTCCCGGGCAAATGAAACCGCCTCCGGGGTTACCGGTGGCACGGTTGTGCCGGTCTGCCCGACAATAACGGTAATCCGCATCTCTTTCATGGCAACGTCTTCTATGGTTTCAGATTAAGGCTTTTCCATGCAGCTCCCTCAACAGGACCTGCGCTTTTTCCCGCGGTGTCCCCTCCAGAATTTTCCCCCCGGATCTCTTTTCCGGGTAAAACAGGGCGCTCACCTGCTCTGTTTTTTGCCGGGCAGCCAATTGCTCTGCCGAAATTGTCGGAATTTTCTGGCGGCTGGCCCGCATGACATTGGAGAGGGATGAATAGCGAGGCGAATTGATGCCGGACTGGATGGTCAACACCGCCGGCAGATCGAGTTGCAGACATTCCCTGCAACCGGCTTCGATCTCTCTTTCCACATCGATCCGTCGCTCCTCTGCCTTGATTTTCTGGGAGATGACGGCGGTTGCACAGGGATAGCCGAGAATCTCCGCGATCAATGAACCGACCAGGCAGGCCATATCATCTTCAGCCATCACGCCGGTCAGAATTAAATCGTAACCGCCCTTCTCTGCAAAGGCAGCAATCAATGTTGCCGTGTCAAAAGGGCTGATATACCCGGCTTCTTCGACGCGGATATGAAATCCGTTATCGGCCCCGCGGGCAAGACTCTCTTTCAAGGTCGGGCGGACACGCGCCGGACCGACGGACACGCTGTCAATGGATACATCGATTCGACCGGAAAACCGCTCCTTGATCCGCATGGCCTCTTCAAGGGCAAATTCGTCAAACCGGTTCATTCTGAAAGCAGCGGCGTCCTGAGGCGCTATCCATTTTCCCCCGGGGTCAATCGACAAAAGCGCTTCCGTATCCGGTACCTGTTTGACACATACGAGTGTTTTCATTCTCCGGTTTCCAAAACAGGAATCCCTGTAATTTGCATTCTCACGACTTTAGGCATTGTTGATCATTGAAGGAAGATGGTTTTTTTGATGGTGCATCGATAGAAGGTTTCGGTGATAATTGCAAGTAAAAAAACGAACGATCGTTATATTTTTCTTGACAGGGGCGTCCTTTCCCCTGTAATTTCACGCCATGAGCACCCTCTACCTGATCAGACACGGGCAGGCCTCTTTTGGTAAAGAGAATTATGACCGGCTTTCCGAAAAAGGCGTTGAGCAGATGAAAATACTGGGTGAGTACCTGGTGGCCACAGGATGCCGGGTGGATGCGGTCTATTCAGGACCGCTCGAACGCCAGAAATCGAGCGCCGGCGAAGTGATCCGGCGTTGCCGGCAATTTCAATGGCAGGTTCCCGAAGCGGTCATTTTCCCGGATCTGAGTGAATACGATTACGAGGCCGTTCTGCTTTCTCAGGTTCCCGATATGATTGCCGGCGATCCTTCCCTCGAAGAAGAACTAAAAAATATTTATACCGACGGGAGTGCTTTTCAGCGTCTGTTTGAGGGGGCCGTCATGCGATGGGTCTCAGGCAAACATAACAAACCGGACGTCGAAACCTGGAAGGCCTTTTCAACCAGAGTTTACCGGGCACTTTTAAAAATATCTGCCCAAAGTGAAGACCGCGGTACGATCCTGGTCTTTACTTCCGGCGGCGATATTACCGCATCGCTGCAAAAGGCGCTGAAACTGACCAGCCGGCAGGCCATTAAAGTCGGCTGGCAGTTGGTCAATGCATCGGTGACCCGCTTTGTCTGCCGGGAAAAGCGACTGACGCTTTCCGGGTTTAACGATATTTCCCACCTTGAACTCACCCAAAACCGGTCTTTAATTACCTATCGGTAGCTAAGATACCAAGGAGAGGTTATGGATTTTGAAACACCTGAAAAAGTAAAAATAATTACCGGCATGATTGACGAATTCGTCGACCGGGAACTGATTCCGCTGGAACCGGAATTTTTAAACCGGAGTTTCCGGGACCTTTTACCCTTACTCGAAGAAAAAAGGGACATGGTTAAAAAGATGGAGTTATGGGCACCGAACCACCCCGCGGAATATGGCGGGATGGGGCTGAACCTGGTCGAGCATGCCTTTGTATCCGAGTCTCTGGGCAGAACTCCGCTGGGACATTACGTTTTTGGCTGCCAGGCACCGGATGCGGGAAATATCGAGATCCTTTACCTCTACGGCACGGCGGAGCAAAAAGAGACGTATCTTAAACCCCTGGTGGACGGAAAAATCCGCAGCTGCTTTTCCATGACCGAGGTAGAGCTTCCCGGATCCAACCCCACCATGATGGATACCACGGCGGTCAGGGATGGGGACGCGTATGTGATTAACGGGCAGAAGTGGTACACATCTTCGTCGGATGGTGCCGAATTTGCCATCGTCATGGCAAAAACCAATCCGGATGCCCCGCCCTATCTCCAGGCAAGCATGATCATCGTCCCCTGCGATACGCCAGGCTTCAATCAAATCCGAAACATCCCTGTCATGGGAGAAGCCGGTTCGGATTATTTCGGCCACGGGGAGATTCTTTACCAGTCCTGCCGCGTCCCCCGTAAGAACCTTCTTGGCCCCGAGGGACAGGGGTTCGTTATCGCCCAGCAACGGCTCGGTCCCGGCCGTATTCACCACTGCATGCGGTGGCTGGGTATCTGCAAGCGCTCCTTTGACCTCATGTGCAAGCGGGCCGCAGAGAGAATCATGGCGCCCGATGGCAAGACGCTGGCCACCAAGCAGATCATTCAGGCCTGGATCGCCGAATGCGCCGCCGAAATACAAGCGGCCCGCCTGATGACCCTGAATGCCGCCTGGAAGATAGAGACCCTGGGCGCGAAAGAGGCTCGTGAGGACATTTCGCTGATAAAATTCTTCGTGGCCGGTGTCATGCAGAACGTGGTGGACAAAGCCCTCCAGGTCCACGGTGGGCTGGGAATGACCGATGACATTATTATTCCTTACTTTTATCGGCACGAAAGGGCATCCAGAATATATGACGGGGCCGACGAGGTACACAAAATGTCAGTCTCGAAAAGAATCTTACGGGGCTATGAGGGACGCAAAGCAACCTAGCCTATGGGGAGATGAGATACCGTGGATATTGATGCCCTCAAAGATCTCGTGAGTGTGTCTAAAAAAGACATGTACCGGAATTTTTTCCACCGGCATAAAAAACAGATCCGGATTAAAAAAGAGCACGTGGCCGTTCGGAATTTAATTAAAATTACCGAGGCCACGCTGATGTTAAGCAACCGGAAAGGCTTTTCCGCCATGAGCATGCGGGATTTGAGTGCCGCATCCGGCTTGAGTACGGGGGCGCTCTATTCCTATTTTTCCAGCAAGGACGACTTGCTCGATATGATCCAGCAGGAGAGCCTCCGGGTGGCCATACGGGTGCTGAGCGCCCGCATCGACGGCATCCGCGATCCCCAATTGAAACTGGCACAGGCGATTTATACCCATTTGTACTTAAGTGAGGTGATGCACCCCTGGTTTTATTTCTCTTTCATGGAGACCAAAAACCTGAAGAAGCGCGCCCGCCGCAAAGCCATCGAAATCGAACTGCGCATCGAAAAAATTTTCATCGATATCATTGCTGAAGGACAAGAGGCCGGTGTCTTTCGGGACGTTGACAAAGAAATGGTTGCCGGCATGATCAAAGCTCTGCTTCAGGACTGGTACCTGAAAAAATGGAAATACGGTCAGCGTCGTATCCCGGTAGAGGCCTATGCCGAATTTCTTGCGGGTGTCGTGGAATCGTATCTGCGGGTGACGGTCAAAACGGAGCAGGTGGACAAATCATGGGTATAACCGATCAACCAGCGGCCGTGCGCCGGGGAGAAATATTTGAGGCAAAAAAAGTTGAACTATTTCTGAAAGACAGCATCGGCGAATTGGACGGCGCCCTCAGCGTAGCTCAGTTTCCCAGCGGTTTTTCCAATCTGACCTATATGATTCGCGTGGGCGACCGGAAGATGGTTTTACGTCGCCCCCCCTTTGGGAAAAAGGCCAGAAGTGCCCATGACATGAAGCGCGAATACCGTATTCTCAATGCCCTGCACCCGGTCTTTCCCTATGTACCGAAGCCATTGGTCTATACCGATGATTCCGCCATCATAGGATGCCCCTTTTATGTGATGGAGAGAAAAAAGGGGATCATCCTGAGAAAAGATCTTCCTGAGGGCCTCACCCTGGCCCCGGATGAGGCCCGGCGGCTTTGTGAGAATCTCATCGATATCCAGCTCGAGCTGCATGCCATCGACTACCGAAAGGTCGGCCTCGAAGATTTTGGCCGCCCCGATGGATATGTACGGCGACAGGTGGAGGGATGGTCCAGGCGGTACAAAGCCTCCCGGACAGATGATGCGCCGGACTTTGAACGTATCGTAACGTGGATTCACGATAAAATCCCGCCGGATTCGGTGCGGGCCACCATCATTCACAACGACTACAAGCTGGACAATGTGGTGCTGGACCCGGACAACCCGCTGAATATCATCGGTATCCTGGACTGGGAAATGGCGACCATTGGAGATCCGCTGATGGATCTCGGTAATTCCCTGGCTTACTGGGTCCAGAAAGATGATCCCGATGATCTGCAATCCATCCGTTTGATGCCGACCAGCATACCGGGCGCGCTCACCCGAAAAGAACTGCTAGCGCGGTATTGTCAAAAAGCGGGTGTCTCCGCAGATAATTTCGACTTCTACTATTGTTTCGGGCTGTTCCGGCTCGCTGTGATTGCCCAGCAGATCTACTACCGCTACTATCACGGACAGACCCGGGACAGCCGCTTTAAAACCCTCATTATAGCCGTGCACAATCTGGGAAAGGCCGCTGACAGGATAATAGAACATAGCGACCTGTAATCGCCGGAAACAGGTTGCAGGGCTTACGGATACCCATTCATAAAAAGCAGGCGGATAGAGGAAACGGAAAGCGGAACAATGCCCCGCCAGGCAGGAACCCGACTTAAATCTTTTATACTAACGCTGCGTTATTGCTCGATTAATTACCTGTTTCAAATATTTTTTAAAAAAAACAAATAATTAGCTTGATTTTTGATTAAACAAACCTTATTATTCCTGTCATCAACTTTGCTCTGAGCAGTTTTCAGGGTGGTTTCTTTCTGAAGGTATAATCCATTTGTTAAAGTGGCACCCTCCAGTCTGCGACGTTGAAATTTTTTGAAAGGAGGATGTTATTATGACCAATGGAATCGTAAAATGGTTTAATGATCGAAAAGGTTTTGGATTCATCGAACAGGAAGATGGTCCGGATGTATTTGTTCATCATTCAGCTATCAACGCAAGTGGCTTTAAATCTCTCAACGAGGGTGACAATGTCACTTTTGACATTGAGCAGGGACAAAAAGGTCCTTCCGCAGTAGATGTCACTGTCGTCTAATTTTCATTCCGTGTAACAAAAGGGCATGCCTCCAGCATCTGAAGGTTTGCCCTTTCCATTTTTCAAGCCTCGCCTGTCATGTTTTGTACGATGCCCTGGCCACTTTCCGCTCTACCCGGTGCAAAGTCCTGTGCCTAGCCATGATTTGCCCCCTTATTTCCGACATCCGGTTTAGATATGCGCTGCCGAAACAATTGAGTGATGAACGTTCCAGAATTATCCATTGCCAATTTCAATTCCGATTGAGTGCGGCTGATTTTTCCGGTCACCCAGCGATGAACAGACGGCATCAATCGTGGCCGAGGCCAGCAATTCACCAAACAGGGTATGCTTCCCACAAAAACGAATTGGGGGGGAACTCTTTCCGCTGACCACGGCAATGGCATCGGTACCGGTACCGGTTGCCCCCCTTCCCGTTACCGGGCTGAGAATGCCCAAATCCTGCAGGGCAGCGGTTTTGGCCTCGGTAACGACCATCACCGTTTCCACCAGGGCCGCCGGCGAGAGTGCGGCCGTGGTCAAGATAATGATATTGATCGTGCCGGTAACCATTTCTACGGGATCAAACGTGCGGCATTCAGCCGGATCGCCGGCCCGGCGGGCATTGGATATCCCGGCGGTAGCCAGTACGGCTATGTCTACACCCCGGGCGGATCGCTGCTCTTTTCTGAACGATGTCATCTTCGCCGACGTCATCATTCCCACGGTCTTTCCCGTCCATTTTTTACGGTGACTATAGTTTTTAAAGGTTTTGTGCAGCGGTTCAAACGGCCCCTGATCCCCCTTAAAATTATCCCGCACATTAAGAATCAGGAGATGGTCGGCATCCACCCAGCCTCCGTTATACGGCGCTGAAGACAACACCTGCCGCGGATGGGGAAACGCGATATGCACATGCCGGGATGTATGCTCTGTTCTGTCTTCCATGGCCCCCTCTTTTCGTTCTGCCCTTGAATCCTCGACGCCTTGCGCCCTTGACTCCTTGAAGCCTTTCCCTTCAATCTTCTGACACCCCGCATCCCTTTATGCGATAGTGTACCGTTCGAGCCCCGATTCCACAATCCGATGAACAAATCGGCGATAGTCAGCATCCGGCCCCTTCGCCGATCCATGATAGAGGGTATACATCTGCGGGCTCCAGCTCTTGAGCGGTTTGAGTCCCGGAATCCCGTTGACTTCAATGATTTTTAATTGATCGCTTGCGTCCACCCGCATATCCACCCGGACATGGTCCAGGCAGTTCAGGGCGTTTACGGCGAGCCGGCATAATTGTTCAGCCGCTTCCGATTTTTCGGCAGGGAGACCGATCTTGGTTATCCCCACCCCGCGCATGTCACTTCTCAAGATCGGGTATTTTCCGTATTTCCCGCCCTGGACGGTTACGACACCGGGAAGAAATTCCTGATTTTCCCCATTGCCGATCATCAGGACCGTGTACTCGGCACCGGGCAGATAATCCTCGACCAGGGCCGGTTGTTCAAAGGTTTCATGGATATACCGCACCCGTGCTTCCAGCGCCTGCGGCGTATCGACAACGCTCTCATCATCGATACCGATGGACCGGGATTCGCAGCTCGGCTTGACAAAGGCGGGAAAGTCGACCGCCGGAATCGCCGCCCCCCGGCCGATTTCATGGTGCGCCGGAACGGCAATCTGATGTTCAGCCAGAATCCGATGGGTCCAGGTCTTATTAATCAACTGCTTCATGGTTAAGGCGTTGGGCCCGATATAGGGAATCTGCCGGCGATCAAAAATATCGGCCAGCCACGCGTCGTCATCCACATTCAAGCCGATGATATCGGCCTTGTCGGTGATATAGTAAAGTGCGCTCCAGACAATATCATACCGGTGCGTATCAATGGCCCGCATGAAGTCGTCCATGGTATCTACAAAAGCAATTTCCGCCGACTTGCCATCCGCGTTGAGCGCATCACACACCGTCCGGGTTACACTCAGATCGCCCCAGCCCTGGGCATCGCCGCCCGGCCCGGTGATTAACAAAATCCGTTTCATTCACCCCTGCCTCCCTATTGACGTAAACCAGTTTATTGGACGTAAAACCGATAGAAGGGCTGGGTTCAAGGATTCGAGGGGGCAAGCGGGTACGTGAATAGCACCCCTGCAAGTCTTTGAACCTGCCTGTCATATCAAGTCAGTGCGAACAGTTCCGGTATCTGTTCGTAATTCCGCAAAGCCTGCGCTGTTTTACCCGACGTTTTTTCGATGATTGTCGCAATTGCATCGATTTTCGTCTGCTCCCAGATGATACGTGACACCACCCTCAGCTTCAATTTCAAGGGGAGATCATCAATCCGGTTTCCCGCTGCAGTGAACAGAAAATCAGCCATGCGCTCATTCGGATCCAGTATCGCCACCGGCCGCCGGAGCCGTTGTTCCAGTGCACCCTGAATCTGATCCCGGCAATATCCGAAGTGGGTGCAACACAGTGCTGCCGCCACATCGTTCGGATTCGGGCCTAGCTTTTGGGCGGCCTGGTCGGTATAAGTATCGATCAACTGCGCCACCCGATCACCGGCCGGTCCTTTTTCGATCGCCGTGGCCAATTGGTCGCAGGCCTGAACCACCACCTGTTCCGGAGAAATTCCCTTTTCCATCAGCGCCACCCGATGCACACCGGATCTGATCGTGGTGATCGTACCGAGTATCATCGCGGTGGCATCCGGTTTTTCGCAAAGATATTCGTAAATCATATCGACACCGAACCCGACAATATCGACCACCGGAAGCGATTGGCGGCGGAAAAATTCAGTTTGCCGATAGAGCACCGACAACGTGTTACAGGCAATCAGAATGATATCCGGGTCAAACCGCGCCATACCGAGAAGGGCCTGGTCAAAGACGCGGATCCGTTCAGCCGTGTCTTTCAGCCGATGATACCCGCGATCCTGCTCCGGCCAGGCATTGTAGTAGATCAGGGAGACATCGGGAAAAACCGGTTCCCCTTCAAGCCGGGCGGCAATGGCCGCAAAGACCGCCAAACCACCGAGTCCGGAATCGGTAACAAGGAGCGTCACGTTCTGTTTATTGCGCAGGGATCGAAGCGATTCGGTGATCGTTGACGTCATGGCTATTCCGGCAAGCCCTCACCCACCCTGCGGGTGAAGTATTCATCGACCAGGCCGACGGCCCAGTCCGGTGCCCCGCCCAGGGTGCCGTCGATGATCCGGGTCATCAGATCGGTCAGGTGGTGATAGTGCTGCAGGGTTGTCAGCCGGTTCCGGAACATGGCGGCCCCTTTAGGCGGTTCCGTCGAAAGCCGCCCCAGGATGGTCGCCAGCTCGTTTTTGACCCCTTTTATTCCATAATATTTTAAGAACCCATGCCAGGCATCGGTAATGCCTCCATCCTCGACCAGCGGTCCAGACAGGGCCGCCAGTTTTTTGAATAGACGCCGCCGTTTTTCTCCTTTCAGCTGCGAAAGCCCGGCCGGCCCGATTTCGTACGGAATCATCCGGAGCGAATGCAGGCCATCCGTGGCCACGCCGACTTTGACGAGATATCCGATTTTTCGATACAGCAGATCCGTCGGCTGGTAAAATACAAAATTTCCCAGACTGTAGCAGATGGGAACACCGTGATGGACCTGAACACCCTGGGGAACGTGGGGATGATGGCCGATCACAAGATCGGCCCCGGATTCGGCGATCCGCTGGAGGGCGTCTGCCAGATACGGTGGTGGAAAAGGGATATACTCCACACCGCCATGGCAGATAACAATGATCAGGTGCACCGCGGATCGGATTTCAGCCATCCGGGCGATGACCCGCTCCACTTCCCATCCCGACACACCCGGCCGGTCCGGGCCGGCAGCGGTAAGATCTTCACCTTCGCTGAAACTGATGATACCGATCCGGATACCGTTCACGGTGACGATCAGCGGTTTTTCCGCCTCGGCCAGACAGCTGCCGGCGCCGGTGCTTTTAATGTCGTTCTGGTCAAGCAGGTCCCGGGTCTCAAAAAAGGCCTCGGGACCATAGTCGAAAACATGGTTGTTGGCCAGGGTGACGATTTCGAAAGGAACCGAAGTCAGGCCGTGGACATGTCCGGGATCGCCGCGAAGAACGGCGCCGCTTTTATGTACCGGTCGGCCGTCGGCGGCCAGGGGGCATTCAAGGTTCACTATCCGCAGATCGCTTTCCCGCAATACCGCCAGCAGGTCTCCGTAAATCGATTCCGGCGCATTGAGAATCTGATCGCTGAAAGCACGGATCGGCGCCCAGTCACCGGCAATAATAATCCCGGCCGCCGGGCTGATATCTCCCGGCCGTTCCCAGGTTCCCGATTCCCACTGGATCTGTCCGGTCTTCATTCTACAACTCCGATCATTTCGTGCCGACCGGCGGATTTAACGGTCAGCCGCCAATGTAAACCTTCTCTACCCGGGGCGTCAATGACGATACGATCTCGTAGTTGATCGTCCCGATCCGGCCGGCGATTTCATCTGCCGTGATTTCCGCGTCGCCCTGGCGCCCCAGAACGATCACCTCATCTTCGACGGCAACGCCGGGGATATGCCCCACATCAATCATCGTCAAGTCCATGCAGACCCGGCCGATGATGGGTGCGCGAACGCCCTTGACCAGCATCTGCCCCTGTGAAGACAGCAACCGGCTAAACCCGTCGGCATACCCGATGGGAATGACGGCAAGGGTCGTGGGATGCGTTGTATGATACGTACTGCCATAGCTGACGGCAAACCCTGACCCCACGGATTTAACCTGGATCACCGTAGATTTAAGACGCATCACCGGTTTAAGGTTGATGAGGCTTTGGTCTACTTCGTCAGAGGGCCACAAGCCGTATTGAGACACCCCCGGCCGGACCAGATCGAGATGGGTCTCGGGCATTTCAATGGTGGCGGCACTGTTGGCGGCGTGACGGTACCGGACAGAAAACCCCGCTGTATCCAGCGCCTGCAGCAACCGGGTAAACCGGCCAAACTGGTCGTATGCATGCGACTTGTCTCCGGCGTCCGCATTGGCGAAATGGGTGAAAATACCTTCCACCTCGACATGGGGTAACGCGCCGATAGCCAGAATATCTTTAACCGTATCCGCGGTCGAATCATTTTGAGGCGAATCCGCATCCAACCCGTCGGTAAGCAGGCCCAGACGCCCCATCCCCGTATCGATCTTGATATGAACCTTGAGACGTCGGCCGGGTTGCGTGATCCGGGCGGACAGCATCCGCGCCGAGGCGAGTGAACTGATCGACGCCCGGATTTGATTGTCAACCATACAGGGAACATCCACTGCCCGGCAATATCCGAACAGGAGAATCGGCGCATCGATTCCCGCCTGCCGCAGTTGAACCGCTTCGCTCAACCGGGCCACGGCCAGAAATCCGGCCCCGCAGGAAAGGGCCGTCCGGGCCACCGGAATCGCACCATGACCATACCCGTCGGCCTTGACCACGGCCATGATCCCGGCAGAAGGTGCGGTTATCCGCCGCAGCTCCGCATAGTTGTGGGCCAGGGCACGTAAATCGATTTCTGCACAGGTGAGAGATCGATGCGTCATCTGCTATTCCCGGGTACCGGTTTCATGTTAAGGAATACCCTGCCCGTAGGCAGTCGTATACGCTCTAAATATCTGCATCACTTTCCGGGTGCCGGGCCCGGGTTTTCCGTCACCGATTACCGTATCGTTAATCCGGATGACCGGTACGACTTCTTTATTGGATGCAGAAATGAATACTTCTTTCATGGATTTGATTTCGTCTTTGGCGATATCTCTGAGTTCGATCTCGAAATGGTCTTTCATCAGGTCCAGGATGACACTGCGGGTGATGCCCGGCAGGATATCCGAGTGGGTCGTGACCAGCTTGTTATGTTCAAAAAAATAAAAATTCGTGGTCGTCCCTTCGAGGATTCGCTGATTCCGATCCACATAGACCGCCTCGATGGCCTCCTGCCGGCGAGCCTGCCTGACCGCCCAGACGGCCGTCAGATAATTGGTACTTTTGGCACCCGGCATAAACCGTTCAATATCGAGGGTAATGATCTTTGCCCCCTGGGTATACCAACTTCCGGGCAGTTTCCGCTTGGGGGTGACCATCACCATTAATTTTCCGTTCCCTTCGGGAATTAAGCCATCCGAACTGACGCCGCCGGTATAAACAATCCGGATATTCGATTCATTATGATGCGTGTTGCGCCGCACGGTCTCTTCCACGATATCGCAGATCTCGGCGCCCGTATGGGTGAGCGTAAGACCGATTTCAGCAGCCGAGTTTTCCAGGCGCTGTACATGATCCTTAAGATGAAAGGGCCGTTTGTTATAGGTAATTAAAAAATCAAAAACACCAAACCCCCGCAATACAATCAAATCCCTTGCCGATATCATGGCATTGTCTTCGGTGACAAATTTTCCGTCAAGGTAATAAATGTCCATTCAGGACCTTTCGCTTTTCGGCGATTAAGAAAAACCCGGAGAAACCGGTTTGACATCCCGGTTGAGGGACAAGACGCAGAGGGTGGCCAAAAACGCTTGTCCGCCGGTGGATGTCTGCATGTTTTAAGAGAGATTACAACATGTTGGGCCGGCGACGCGCTTTGATCGGCAATGTTAAAATGATTTTCCGCAGTCCCGCATGTATCAGGACTGCGGAAAATGATTGTTGAACCTATCCGAAGTAGGAACGGATAAATTTAAGAAACCGTTCGTTCTCTTCGTCCTTTCCGGGTGTCACACGGAAGTAACCGGTTTTACCATGAATTTCACCGATTTTTTTCAGGTAGATATTTTCATCCAGAGCGGCCTTGATGATCTCAGCCGTCGTTTTACCGGTCATGGTGCCGTCGATCAGCATGTAATTTCCATGGGCGGGAAATGGCTTCAGCCCCAGTTTTTTCAACTCTTCCGAAAAAATCGCCATCCACTTATTATTGTGTTCCACTTTTTCCCTGACCTCAACCGGATTATCGATAATGGCTTCGGCCGCTGCCGCGGACATACGGCTCACGTTCCAGGGCAGAAACATCCGGTTAAAAGCGGCGATCATTTCTTCGGTGCCCAGCACAAAGCCGAACCGGATACCGGCAAAGCCATAGGCCTTGGAAAAGGTAACCGACAAAAATACATGGGGGTATTCTTTAAACAGCGATGCCTTGGACGGCCGATCCGGGTTGTAATCCAGGTACGCCTCGTCCACACACAGGGGCACCCCGGTTTCACAGAATCGAATCAGATCCTTGTCATCGATAAACACACCGGTCGGATTATTGGGATTGATGATCAGCATCAGCTTGGTCCGGTCATTGATGGCATTGAGCATGCCGTCCACGTCGTATTGCAGATCGTCTTTCCGCACCGGAATCTGAACCACCTTGGCATTGCACAGCTCGGCCCGGGTGATGAACAGCTCGAAGGTCGGGTGAGACAGGATAAACTCGTCGCCGGGCTGCAGAAACAGGCGCATCATGGTATCGATGGTATCTGAAGAGCCGTTGCACAGGGCCACATTATCCGGCCCCAGGCCATACATTTTTCCGATCTTGGTTCGCAATCTCAGGAAACTGTCCGGATACCAGTTCCCATGCCGCAATGATTCGGTTACGGCTTCGATGACCTTATCCGACGGTGGAATGGGGTTTTCGTTGAGCATCAGGCGGGCTTTTTCCGGATTGTGCATGGCCTGGTCCAGAATGCCGACATTGTACTCTTTGGCCTTATAGAGCCAGGGAACAAACCAGTCTTTGAGTTCTTTTGCCATTTTTCCTCCAAAATTGTGCATTATTTTTTTGATTTAGTTGTTTATCTTACTCAGAACCACGGCATTTTCATTACAGTACCGAATCCAACGGGCAGTATTCCATGTCAAATGCATCGGCCACCCCTTTATAGGTGACCTTGCCATTGATTATATTAATTCCTTTGGCCAGATCAGGATTCTGCCTGGCAGCGATTTTGTACCCCTTATCTGCCAGGGTCAGTGCGTAAGGCAGGGTAGCATTGGTCAACCCAAGGGTTGAGGTCATGGAGACCGCACCCGGCATATTGGCCACGCAATAGTGAATAATGCCATCGACCTCAAAAATGGGCTCGTCGTGGGTGGTGGGCCTGGCCGTCTCAACACATCCGCCCTGATCAATGGCGACATCCACAATCACCGACCCCTTCTTCATCAGGCCCAGCATGTCGCGGGTAACCAGCCGGGGTGCCTGGGCGCCGGGAATCAACACGGCACCGATAACCAGGTCCGCTTCCGACAACAGTTCCCGAATCGTGGTCGGATTCGACATTAACGCAAAACAGTTTTTCGGCATGACATCGGACAGATAGCGCAGCCGCTCCAGATTGGTATCGAGCAGGTAGACTTTGGCCCCCAGGCCACAGGCCACCTTGGCCGCGTTGGTTCCCACGATCCCGCCGCCAACGACGACCACGGTCCCCGGCGTGACACCCGGTATACCACTGAGCAGTACACCTTTGCCGCCGTATGTTTTTTCAAGGTATTTGGAACCTTCCTGGATGGCCATCCGTCCGGCGACCTCGCTCATGGGCGTTAGGAGGGGTAAATGGCCATCGGCCGTTTCCACGGTTTCATAGGCGATGGCAATACTCTTACTGGCAATCACTGCCCGGGTCAGCTCCTCGGCAGCCGCAAAATGGAAGTAGGTAAACACGATCTGCCCTTCACGAATCATATCGTATTCCACCGGCAGCGGTTCCTTAACCTTCATTACCATCTCGCACGTGTCGTAAATCGCCCCGGGAGTTGCAATAATTTCAGCCCCCGCCCCGACATAAGCGTCATCCGAAAACCCGGAACCCTCTCCCGCCGTGGTTTCAATACACACCTGATGCCCGTGGGAAACCATCTGCTCAACGCCGGCCGGCGTCATGGCCACCCGGTTCTCTTTGGTCTTTATTTCCTTTAGCACGCCAATTTTCATAACAGAGCCTCTTTATTAAATGGTTATATAATCCGTCTATCTGGAACGATGTTGCGGCTTCAGGCCGCAAGGCATTTCCCGGCAAATGCGACCATTTCCTCGGTGGCGGCGGAAAATTGCCTGGCTGTTTTCTGAAGCGCCGGCAGAGTATCGTATTCATCACGGCTGTACCCGTCCACGGCATATGATTTTTCAAAATACGGCACCCGCATTAATTTATCCATGACATCGGCGGGAATATCCGCGTGAATCCGATCTTTTTCGAAAACGATTTTGTCCGCTTCGTCAAAGTTGATGATCTGGCCGATAAAGGTGGGCGGACAGGTAACAACAACAGACGCACCCGTTTTTTCTTCCAGGTGCCAGAGCCGGGTCTCACCGTTGACCGTGGGTCCAAAGCGAAGGGAGCAGGAAAGCATCTTGCTGGGCAGGTTGTTGTCTTCCAGGTATCTGTAGGCTTTTTTAAATATCGCCAGTTCTGCCAGGCGGACATCGCCTTCGGTCAATTCAACGCCCTCTTCTTTGGCGAGCTCGCGAAGTTCGCCCAGGTCTCCAAAGCGGGACTCCATATGGGTAATCACCGAACGCCACTGGCTCAGATCGACATTATCGGCCCTGGCTTTTTCCAGTCCTCTTTCAACCGACCGGGCACAATCCACCAGCTGCGGTAACACAAACGTCAAGGTATTGTTGGTGGAAATTCCCCGGGCGGTTAACTCCTCGATCACCTCGTACCCCTGGCTGGAACCGGGGACCTTGATCATGACATTGGGATTAATGGCAGCCAGATCCAGGGCCTGTTTAAGCATGGCATCTTTATCGAAAACACTGCGGGGATCTACCTGGCCGGACAGGTAGCCTTCCTTGTAGCCGGTTTTCTCAAACAGGGGCAGATACATATCCGATCCCCGTTTTACGACATCTTTATATAGCGCCCAGAACAGGGACTCCGTATCGATACCGGGGTTATCGGCGATTATGGCTTTTGCCACGCCTTCCCAGAATGGCGGGTCATCCTGAATGGCCTGCAGGGACAATGCCGGGTTGGTGGTGACACCGCGAAACAGCTGGTTTTCCGGTGAACTTTTATCATACATGCGATCAAACTGACCCTGTATGATATCCCGGTTTTCCGGAGCCGCCTGGTCGAGTATTTTGCGACACCAGTTGTCAAAAATCACGGGAGACGAATCCCACCAGATCTCCATTCCCGGGCTGACTTCAACCAGTTTCTCAAGTAAATTCTTTTTTTCCATTGGGTTTCTCCTTTAGATCAAATCTGTTAAAAATAACTCCTGGTTAAACAAGACCTTACGTTGTTCAATCTGCACCGTTATTGTGTGGTTTCCTCCTTTTACCTGACAAACGTCATTTTCATCACTGGGACAGATGATATTGCCCCAGTTCAACCTCAAAGGCGTATTTGTCTCCCCTGAAGTAACAACAAAGCACTTCAACGGGTATATTATGGTCGTTATACGTGACACTTTCCATGTAGAGCGCGGCAGTGTTTTTCTTGACCCCCAGGAGCGCTGCCATTTTTTTATTCAGGTTGACCGCTTTGATGGTCTGTTCACACCGGGCCAGCGAAATATTAAAATCCTCGGTAAAAATCCTATACATGGAGCCGGTCAGATTCATGTCGAGGATGCCATCGAAAAGATCCACCGGCAGATAGGTCTCTTCGTAGATCAAAGGAATATTCTTTCCGGTTCGCAGACGACGAATGGCGATCACCTCACTATCGGTATTCAAGAGCAGGTTCTGGGAGACCTGCTTGGGCGGGATTTCGTACCCCTTTTCCAGCAGCCTGGTTTTTTCCTGAAAACCGGCCCGGCTCAGCTCCTGACCAAAACTGGAAATCCGGTTCAGTTTATGTCTCAGGGCCACCGGTTCCGAGGCGGTTACAAAGGTTCCCAGGCCCTTGACTTTCTTCAGCATTCCCTGGTCATTCAATTCGGCAATCGCCTGTCTCAGGGTATTGCGGTTCACCCCGCACATACGGGCCAGCTCAATTTCCGAGGGAAGTTTCTGACCGGTCTCGTATCTTCCCATCAGGATGGATTCACGCAACCATGCGCTGATCTGGAGGTATTTCGGGATCGGATTGTTGGGGTCGACGATTTTCAATGGTTAAATTTTTTGTTGAGGTAATTGATCGCAGGCCGGCCCGAATACCAACCGGATACCGAACCGGATACCGAACGGGATACTGTCCCGCATCCCGGCGGCTGCCGCTTATCGATTGACATCTATTTCAAAAGACCCATTACTTTTTCCCGGATACTGTCCGGATCCAGGCCCTGGTAAGGGATCTGCTCGCTCAGGCCACCACGCCCCTCTTTTGACGTTCCCATGCGGGCATAGCGGGCATTGAACCCTCTTTCCAGCAGCCAGGTACCGAACCGGGCGCCAAGACCTGTCTTAATATTCTGGGTTTCCACAACCAGGACGAAGGGATTGTCCATCAACTCGTCCATCATCGTTTCGTCCACCACATTCAAGGTGGGTTTATTGATCAGCTTCACCCGGATCCCGTCCGCCCGCAAATGTTCAACAACATCGAGACAACGATAGAGCATTTCCCCGTAAGAGACGATCACCCCCTGGTCTCCTTCCCGGATAACCTCATCCCGACCGGGAATGAATGTATAGTCGCCGGCAAAACGGGGCTGTTGGTTTTCATCCAGAATAAACGGGGTCGCCGAGCGGGTAGAAAAAATAAACCGGAGGCCTTCGTCGTTGAATACTGTTTTGAGAATGGCCTGCATCTGGTTGGCGTCCGCCGGAAAATACAGACGGGTGTTATCGTTTTCCGGCAGGCCGTTATCGGCAAAAAAATTATTGATACCAAAATGACAGGTATTATCCGCCATGTCATCGACACCGGCATGAGAAAAATGGGCCAGCACATTGGCCTTATTCAGGCGGGCCATGGTGATTTCCGAAGCCACCATCTCGAGAAACGCGGAAAAGGTGCCAAACAGGCCCTGCCTGCCTTTTTCAGCCCCGAAGCCGGCGGCCACCGAGAAATTGTTGCGCTCCATGATGCCGGCAGTCACGTAAACCTCGGGATAAGTTTTGCGGATATGATGCAGGCCGCAGGACCCTTCCAGGTCGGAATCCACGACCAGCACTTTCGATTTTCGATCCGGCATACCGGCCAGGATATCACAGATAAATTTTCCGAAACTGTCTCTGTTTTTCGCTTTTTCCGTGGTGCTGCCCAGGTACGCAGCCGGAGACGATGGCGCGGCCGGTGATTCCAGCATCTCAACTGCCGCCGAGTGTCCCTTTGCCTTCAAATAGGCAATGGCAAAATCGACCGGAATAACATCGTGACCCTTGGGAATCCCCTCGATTCCCGGAACGCCCACGGCCATTTTGCGTTTATTGATCAATGCTACCGGCCCATCGGCCGTCAGCGCTTTTTGAATCCGCCGGTAGAGAGACTTCAGGTCCTCACCGTCGCCGGTGTCTACTGACAGGCCATGGCCACCCAGCGTGCGCTCAACGGAAAATCCTTTCAGATAGTCACTGGGATGGCCGGCAATGGTCACATCATTGTCGTCGATGAGCAACTTGATGTTGAGCTGCTGCGCCACCGCATACCGGGCGGCTTCGGCATCACCGCCCTCCTGCTGGGAACCGTCGCTGCCGAACATCACCACCACCTTGTCCGGATGAGCCGCGGCCACCCCGTTCACATAGCTCCACATATGCCCCAGCCGGCCGGAGCTGAAGAACACGCCCCCGGCATCATCCCGTTCAGGATGGCCGTACAGGCCGCTTTCGTACTCGCGATAGTGCAACAGCGATTCCGCTGGTTGATATCCGTTGAGGGCGGCCATCATATATTGAATGGCAACGCGATGACCGGCCTCGTCAAAAAAGACCGGGTAAATCGTGTCGCTCCCTTTAATAAACGCATCGATAATTAACAACTCCGGAACAATATCATAGGCACCGCCGGTATGCCCGCCCAGGCCCTTGGTGTTGGCATAGGCAGTAAAAAAGACGATACTGTCACGAACGACATTGATATTTGCCTGCAACTGCGTCGCCTGTTCATCGGTAAGTTCACCCTGGGACGTGGAAAATTTCAGCGCCTTAAACAGATTTAAATCGATCGGAAAATTCATTTTACGTCACTCCCGTATGTGCTGATTCGTCCATTGATTTCCCCGGTCGGATTTTAAAATACCGGCCCGGAAAACCCTCCTTTGCTCCCCTGTCTATTAGTATATATGTATAGACAGGTATGCGCCCAATGTCAACAAAAATCGATTCATGAATTCAAGAAAAAATGGGACTCACGAAACAATAAGAATTGCCCGAAATTAAAAAGCCACAGGGTGGGCTTTAGAAGAGAATAAATTGAGTGAAATTTTTGAAAACATAACGATCTGCGCCGGTTGAATTGCCGACCATCGAAAACCGGCTCGGCATCGCCCGCTTCTTCATCATCTGAATTTCAACCAGATCTAAACGGCCACCCCATAGGTTTTCCGGACAAACGACAGATTCCTGATGGCGTTTTCGTATTTTACCTTGCCATACTGATAATAGTCGAACGTGATCGTGGAGATGTTCAATTGAACCAGGCTCCACAAGAACCAGTAAATATCCGGAAACGGCTTGAACAGGTCAACAAGGAAAAGGGTTCGCTCCGCATCGTCACCGCTGCAATATTCCGTCACAATCCCTTTTTCCGCCTCGCGCGGGACCAGAATTTCCTGGAACATATCGGCGATATCATAGTACCGGGGCGCCATGCCGGCGTATTCCCAGTCAATGATATACATGGGAGAGGCATATTTATGAGCCGCATCTTCATTGATGAGGATAAAGTTGTCGGCCAGCAGATCGTTGTGACAGGGCACATATTCGGTTTCGGGGATATTGATGATGCTGGACAATTTGACCAGTCGGTCGATGGTACCCGCAATATCAAATTCTTTATATTTCACATCCAGCCCGGCCAGGATAGCGGACATTTTCATGATTTCGACCAGGGGATTGAACACTTTTTTCAGCCGAACGTTGCTTGAATGGATTTTCCGGATCGGCGCAACGATTTTCGGGTAAAGCGCTGGGTCGAGAAAGTGCTTATTTTTCAGCACCAGGGCGTCATCGATAAATTCAACGATCGTGACGCCTTTTTCCGGGAGGTATTTGATCAGCGGCGCACAGACACCCAGCCTGCACATTTCCGTGATGGCATGGGCTTCGTTATCGCGGCTGATAAACAGGTCGGTTTTATCCCCATAAATCCGAACGGTATAGTCACCCTTTTCCGATTGAACCCGGTAGAGTTTATTGGTGATCCCGCCGCTCAGCTCGGTAATACGGATATCAAGTCCCTGCCATTCCGGTAGTAGTTCATAGCAGGTTTCCCGGGTGAATTCCCGATCCAACAGGCGCTTGGCCGTGCTCATCTTGATCTCCTCTTTTTGGCTTCATCAGATTTTAATGAGAAGTATACCGGAGAGAATCATCGAGTCAATCTCTTTTTTTTCCCTGTCGGCAAAGCCTTGTTTCCATCGCTGCCGAACCGGTCACCGGTGTCATTGCCATTGCGGTCTGCTACCCGACTTGTTTTCTGAGATATGTCGCATCGCCTAAAAAAAACTTGACAAGATCATATCGGGTAATGTAGTCGGAAAAGGCTCTAAATCTTCTATTGATCGACACATTTCTTTTTCCGGGTATGTCCGACAACCCGGTGGGGACACGTTTTTGCATGATTGATAATCATCATCATCATCATCATCATTGATGGGTCCTGTCTGAAAGAAAATATTTTCGTGTTGACCTGTATATACATCTATAACTTTAAACCGTGATGCCCGTTTGTGCATATTTTATTCGAATGATGGTGATAAAGTAGAGACAAGCACCCAAATACCCAGGTGTTTTATCCTGTTGTGTCCTATTGCGGATAACGCCTATTAAAGGGTGTTATGCTTGTGTCGATCTGGCTGGATGTAACCCCCAACCCCATGAAAGGAGACAGGCAAGATGAAAAGACGCGATTTCATTAAGAAGGCAGGAGTCGGAGCAGCAGCAGTGGCAGCGACAGCGGTCAACGCCCCTTATGTACATGCCGCCAAAAAAACGACTATCAAATGGCGACTTCAAACCTATGCCGGTGCGGCCCTGGCACAGGAAGTTATCAAGCCATCCATTGACATGTTCAATAAGGCCGCCAATGGCGAGATGCATATCGATCTGTATACGGCAGACGAATTAGTACCCCAGGGCGAATTGTTCAGGGCCGTCCAGAAAGGAACCATTGACGCCGTTCAGAGTGATGACGACTCCATTGCGGCACCGGTCGATGTGGCCATTTTTGCGGCATATTTTCCGCTTGGGTTACGGTATTCTCTGGATGTTCCTGTTCTGTGGAATGAATATGGCCTCAACAAGATCTGGGAAGAGGCCTACGGTGAGGTAAAAGGTGTCACCTGGCTGAGCGCGGGCAGCTGGGACCCCTGCAATTTTGCGACCACCAAACCCATTCGGCACCTTAAAGACCTCAAGGGGCTGAGGGTTTACATGTTTCCCACCGGGGGCAAGTTTATGCAGCAATTCGGCGTTATCCCGATGTCCCTTCCCTACGAGGATGTTCAAATGGCCCTGCAAACCAACGAACTGGACGGCGTTTCCTGGTCCGGGATTACCGAAGACTACACGGTCGGCTGGGCCGATGTCACCAAGTATTATCTGACCAATCCCATTTCCGGTGCCTGGGTCGGGTCCTATTTTGTCCACACCGACTCATGGGAACCTATCCCGGAACACCTTAAAACCCTGTTTCGGCTGTGCATTGATTTTTCGCATTATCATCGTCAATACTGGTATTGGTGGGGCGAAGCCCACTACCGCACCCAGGGGGGGAAACTGGAACTTACCTCCATTCCCGGCGATGAATGGAAGCAGGTGGAAGATGCCGCCCTTAAATACTGGGACGAGGTCGCAAAGAAAAGCCCGAGATGTGCAAAAGTCGTAAAAATATTGAAAGAATACAATAAAGCCATGGAAGATGCCGGTCCTCCCTACCGGTATTAATCGCATTTAGATCCCAATGGAGGGCGCCTTTCCCCTCTTTTCAGTTGAACGAAGGGGGAAAGGCGCCATCCGGGTGGTCGATGCGAAAACCGGACCAATCCATCCGAAGTACCATACTTTATTAAATAGAGTGCTACCCTGCTTTTAGGGTCGGTCGATAATATCGATTTTATTTGGCGCCATCGGGGTAGCAACAAGATTCATTCAGTTCCAGGCAACTGAGAGGAAGGGTTGAATATGCCGAAAGCGATCAAAGCCTACGTGCGGGGTATCGACGCCGTGAATCGGGCAGTTGGAAATTTTTCCATGTATATTGTCCTGGTCATGACTGGTATTCTGGTATTTGAATCTATCTCAAGGACCATTTTTTCAAGACCCCACATCTGGGTCGTCGAGGTTATCGAATTTATGATGGCCGCCTATTATCTGCTGGGCGGCGGATATTCCGTGATTCTCAAGGGCCATGTACGCATGGATATCCTTTATGGCCGCTGGTCGCCAAGGGGCCAGGCGATCGCTGACCTGCTTACCGCGCCGTTTTTCATTTTTTATGTTGTATTCCTCCTCATCGGCGGGCTTTCCGGCCTTCAATATGCACTGGAGTATGGACAAAAAAACTATACGCCATGGGGCCCCCCGATGGCACCGATTAAATTTATAATGGTCGTCGGAATCGTGCTGATGTTGTTGCAGGCCATTGCCACTTTTTTCAAGGATCTGGCAAAACTGAAGGGAGAGGAATTATAACATGAGCTACCAATTAATTGCCATCCTTATGTTCGTCTCCATGATGTTCATGCTGATTACCGGCCAGCGGATCTTTGCCGCTCTGGGAGCGGTGGCCACGATTTTCGCGCTTATTTTGTGGGGAAAAGGCGCTTCGGAGATGCCGTTTCATGCGGCCTTTGTTCTGATGAACTGGTATGCGCTGCTCACGCTGCCGATGTTCATATTTATGGGATATATGTTTTCCGAGGCAGGCATTGCCGACGATCTCTATCGGATGTTCCATGTCTGGACGGGACCGGTGAACGGGGGCCTGGCGATCGGCACCATGGGACTGATGATTGCCATCGCCGCCATGAACGGCCTGAGCGTGGCCGGGATGGCCATCGGCGCCACCATTGCCCTGCCGGAAATGCTCAAACGTAATTACGACAAGGTGATGATTACCGGTGTGGTCCAGGGGGGCAGTTCCCTGGGGATTATGGTCCCCCCGAGCGTCGTTCTCGTTCTGTATGGGATGATCGCCCGGCAGCCGGTCGGCCGGCTGTGGCTGGCCGGGGTATTTCCCGGTCTTCTGCTGGGCGGACTGATGATCGCCTATATCATGATCCGATGCGCATTGAACCCCAGCCTGGGGCCGGCACTCTCCAGGGAAGAACGCGAAAAAATCGACTGGCCGGAACGACTGAGATTGCTCAAGGCGGGTATTCTGCCTATCATCATTATCTTTTCCATGACCGGTCTGTTCCTTTTGGGCATCACCAGCCTGGTTGAATGCTCAGCCGTGGGCGCGGCCACTACCCTGATTGCCGCGTTTGTTAAAGGCAGGTTGACCCGTGAGATACTGGTAAAAACACTGAGAGAAACACTGAGCGTCAGCTGTATGTTTATGTGGGTGATTCTGGCTGCACTCGGCTTCAGCGCCGTTTTTGACGGTCTCGGGGCCGTGCATGCCATCGAGATTCTCTTCCACGAAAAATGGGGCCTCGGCCGATGGGAAATCATCATCCTGATGCAGCTGACATTTATCGCCATGGGCATGTTTCTCGATGATACGGCCATGCTCATCATTGTGGCGCCCCTTTACGTTCCCCTGGTCAAAAAACTGGGATTCGACCCGATCTGGTTCGGTATTCTCTACACGGTTACCTGCCAGATAGCATATATGACGCCGCCGTTTGGCTATAACCTGTTTTTGATGAAAGCCATGGCTCCCGAAGGGGTTTCGCTGGGAGATATTTACCGCTCCATCATCCCCTTTGTCATAATAATGGTTTTCGGGCTGGCTCTTTTGATGATCTTTCCCCAGATCGCACTGTGGCTGCCCAATCTTTATTTCGCCAGGTAACCCAGGCCGGTTTCGGCGGGTATGTTGGTTGTCTGTTACCCCTGACGATTCACTCCTCGTCTATCGCCGGGGTGTCAACCATCTCAGAAGGGGACGCGGTTATCAAAACCAAGTGATTCAAGTTCCGCCATCAGGTGGCAACCCCCGGCAGCTGAAAACCCGGGATCCACAGTTAGCCCCGCGCAAACAAAGCTAGTTTCGCCAACCTAAAATGGACCTCCTTGAGAGGTCCTTTTCGTATATCTGGTTGATGATCGTCAATCAGGCTGCTCGAGGGGGAAAAGAGCATGCCTAGGGCAGGACAGTATAATCAGGGTTTCTGGATAATTCGCAACCTATGCGAACGCAGACAAAATTTATCAAAACCTGCCCGCAAACTGTTTCCTTGAAAATTACAATGGTATCCACAAATACCAGGCCATCAAACAGGACGTCTGAAAGCCGATAGGACGAAATAAACGGCTCGAAAAGACATGCAAAACAGAAAAAAGATGGCTCTTGAGCCACTTCTCCAGATTCATCACGATAAATGCGATCATGATGGCTGTTTCAGATGTCCCTGCCAGTTTGCACATGATCCGCGACAGGCTGAACCGGCGTTTTCCCTGTCCGAACCTACCCTCTATCGCTATCCGATCCAGTTCGTCCTGGCGGGCTTGTGATTTTATTTCGTGCCGTTTCTCTTCATCAGCTGGCGGTCTTCCCGGCGGTGGACCCGATAGGCGGATGCCATGCTTTCGGTCGTATTCTAAACTGGTAAATGTGAAAATACATATAAATACAATTAATTAACATTACATGTCTTGACACTGGATGGGTGGCTAACTATATTTTTCCATCGCAATAGATGGTTGATCAGATCGGGGGGATGCCCTTCGAGAGAACAGATAATTTATAATTTTTGGATGACCTTCAGGAGATCTAAATGAAAGCCAAAAAAGAAACCCGCCAATTTGAAACAGAAATTCAGCAGCTTTTGAATTTGATTGTCAATTCGCTTTATACACATAAGGATATTTTTCTAAGAGAGTTGATTTCGAATGCCTCTGATGCCATCGACAGGCTTCGGTTCAACGCACAAACCGATCCCGATCTATTAGGAGATGATACCGAGTTTAAAATCAAAATCAAACCCGACGGTATAAATCAGACACTAGAGATCGCGGATAACGGGATTGGCATGACTTACGATGAGGTGCTGGAAAATATCGGCACCATTGCCAAAAGCGGCACCGCGGCATTTCTCGAAGCCCTCGAACAGTCCCGGCAGATGGAGACCCTGACACCGGAGCTGATCGGTCAGTTCGGCGTGGGATTTTACAGTGCATTTATGGTCGCGGAAAAGATTACCATCATTACCCGGGCAGCCGGAAGTGATACGGCCGTACGCTGGGAGTCGATCGGCGACGGCTCTTATACCATCGAAGAAACCACCAAAGAGAGCCGGGGAACCACGATTATACTGCAATTGAAAAAACCGGGAAAAGACGAATCTGACTATACCGATCAATGGGTAATTAGAAGCATTATCAAACAGCATTCTGATTTTGTCGCGTATCCGATTGTGATGGATGTGGAAAAAGACGAACCGATTCCCGACGAGGAGCAGTTAAAAGATAAAGACGGCAAACCGATCGGCGAAACGACCCGAAAAGTGGTTCGGGAAGAAACACTGAACTCCATGAAGGCCATCTGGGCCCGGGATAAAAAGGATGTCACCGATGCGGAGTACGAGGAATTTTACAAGCATTTGAGCCACGACTGGAACCCGCCCCTGGACCGGTTGCACATGAAATTTGAAGGCACGACCGAATACAGCGCCCTGCTCTATATTCCTTCCAGGGCCCCTTTTGATCTATTTAACCCGGAACGCCGGCATGGGGTGCACCTGTACTGCAAGCGGGTGTTTATCATGGACAACTGCAAAGCCCTGCTGCCCGAATATCTCAGCTTTGTAAAGGGGATCGTAGATGCGCCGGATCTGAACCTGAATGTCAGCCGGGAATTGCTCCAGCATGACCGTCTGGTACTCAACATCCGCCGCAATCTGGTAAAAAAACTTCTCGATCTGCTGAAAAATATGGAACCCGAAACCTATGATAAATTCTACGCTGAATTCGGCTCGGCCTTGAAATGGGGCATCCATATCGATTCTGACAACCGCAATAAAATCGCCGAACTGGTCCGATACAGGACGACCAAATCTGAAGATAAAGAGATCTCTTTAAAGGAATACGTCGATCGCATGCAGGCCGACCAGAAAGAGATTTTTTATATTACCGGAGAAAACCTCACCGCTCTGATCAACAGCCCTCACCTGGAGGCGTTAAAAGAAAAAGATTACGAAGTCCTTCTCATGGCAGACCCGGTAGATGAATGGGTGATTCAGTCTTTAAACGAATATGACGGCAAACCGTTAAAAAGCGCTGAAAAAGGAGACCTGGCGCTGGATGCACCCGATGATAAGAAAAAAGATGAATACAGCGCCCTTTTCGGTTTCATCAAAAACCAGCTGGCCGATAAAATAAAGGAAGTCAAGGCATCGACCCGGTTGAAAAATTCCATTGCCTGCCTGTCCAGCGAAGATAACGATATGAGTGCCTATATGGAAAAGATATTAAAGGCTTCCGGGCAGAGCGTGCCTGAAGTCAAGCGCGTCCTGGAGCTGAACCTGGCACACCCGGTCATGGGCCGGATCAAGTCGCTTTTTGATGCGGACCGGAAAAACCCCAAAATCACGGAGTATTGTGAGTTGCTGCTCGATCTGGCTATTATTGGTGAAGGCGGGAAAATCGATAATCCTTCGCGGTTTTCAAAGCAGGTGGGGGATTTGATGACCGGCGCACTGGAAGCGTAACACGCTTACAATTCAATACATCATTCGAGGGGTTGAAAACATCTTTTCAGCCCCTCACAGTTTTTTCATCAACCTGTCAAACGTCTCCTGAGTGTGAACAACCGAAATGTTTAACTGTTTCCCGTACCGGATAACAGTGCCCCCGAACAGATCCCATTCGCTCTGCCGGCCCCTGGTTTCAACATCCCGCTGAAACGATGTTTTCGTCTCAAAGGCAAACTGTCCGGCTTTTGAAAAGGATGTTTCCACGATGTCTTCGGGGACAGGGATCGAAAGCGCCTGGGCGATGCCGGCAATTTCTTTCATGATATATTGAACCCGCCGGCTCAACACTTCGTTTTCGGCCACTTCGCCGATCGTTTTGTCGTAGGTCGCCGTGACCAGGGCAAAGGCGGCGATGAAAATATACTTTGTCCATATTTCGACATTCACATCTTCAAAAAACCGAATGAGGATACCGGCTTCGGTGAAAAGATCGATTAATTTGTCAGGGTAAAAATCAGGATGCCGCGGATCCCGGCCCACGGATATTTGTCGGCTGCCCCCCTTTTGAAAGATAACACCGGGAGATTCGATATGCGTGCCCAGATATACACAGGAAGGCAGCAGATACCCCTTTTTGATATGAGGCCGCATGCGATCGTAAATGTCCGCGCCGTTTAAAAGTGGTAAAATGATCGAGTTTTCATCTGTAACGCGGCCCACTGCACGGGAAGCGGCGTCTAAATCGTAACCCTTCACCGATACCACAACGATATCAAAAACCGGTAAACCATCAACGGTATCCGTACATGCGGCGGGCCGGGCGAGTATTTCTTCTTTTCCGCCATCTTTTTTAAGGCGCAACCCGTTTGCCTGAATCGCGTCTCTATGTTTTCCCCGGGCGATAAAGGTGGTTTTCCCCGTGCCGGTTTCATGGATATACCTCGCCATCAGCGTGCCATAGTATCCGCCCACGCCACCCACGCCATAAAAGCAGATGTTCAGCTGTTGTGTATCCGTACTTAATTTCCGCGTGTCTATTTTTCCCATGTTAATCCCTCCGCGGAAGCCGGCACGTATGACAGCCGGAATATTGGCCCGGATTTTCATCCTGTAAAGCAGGAATATCGGCGCCTTTTCCCTTTCCGCTAAAGGAAGACTCCGCCCTATTTTTCCAGGGAGTCATTGCCGGGAAACTGGATCAGTTTGCCTCCGGAAAAGCCTGCGACAGCGGCGGCCAGCAGGGCAATCAGGAAAACCAGTAAGTAAATCAGCCGGCCGGATGACCACGGCTCCAGCACGTGGGGTTGAACCAGGCGCCATATTACCAGAACCAGCGAGAGTATCGTTACGACGGCCCCACAAATAATTTTAACCCGGATCGTTCGGGTCAGGTGGCCGCCGAGGCGTACCTGCCAGTCATTATAGCCGGAAAATAGAACAACCGGCATGGAGATTAAAACAAAAATCAGATCATAATAGGATACCAATAACAGGCCGTCGTTTTCAAAAATGGTGCCCAGCAACAGAAATAAAAATGCGACCGGTAATACCCCATTGGGAATATGCACGGAAATGGGATGAACGTGCAGCCTGGCTATCATGGCAGGGATGCGGGCATAAAGCCGGGGTGACTTCAGTGCGGGGGCTGCAGGTGGTGATTCAGTCGCCGATCGGAAGCCGGATTTTTTTGTTTTACCGGAAGGAGGAGCGGTACTTTCCAGGACGATTTTATCTTCTTCGCCGGGCATCAGGGTAAACATACTTTTATCAGCGCCGCAAACCGGGCATTTATCCGGCGGAGACGGACCGGTATGGATATATCCGCAAACCTCGCAGCGCCATCTTCGCGTATCAATATTTTCCCCGGTTTTTCCTGCCAGCGGGGTATCCGTTGATCCGGTAATTTGAATAAAACTATCGTGCTCAACACTGCAAACCGGACAATTATCCGGTAAATTTTCGCCTTGATGGATATAGCCGCACACCGTGCACTGGTTTCTCTTCACGGTCGAGCCACCTGTTTCCGGCTGTTTTCCCATCTGGCCATCACGGGTTAAGGCCGTAAACGAATCCCGGGAAACATGGCAAACCGGACAAATTCCCGGCGGATCATCACCGGCGTGGACATAATTACAAACCTGACATTGCCATTTCTGCATTTCACTTTCCTGTTGATTTTTAACCGACTGTATCGGGCCATTTGATCCAGATGAGATTCATTATAGTGCCGCAAATATAGACCGGAGTCAATCCTCGGTTTATCAAACATTCCCCCCCGGGCCATAAAAGTCCAACCGGGGCGGGTTCCATCTGAAGGCGCATATCCGTTTTATCAGGTGTCGGAAAGCCCTCATCTTCCGGATACTGTTTTCCGGCCAGTCGTCGTAAAGCTGATTAATTGTTTCCAGTCAAACGGCGTCCGGTTAACATTGATCCCCGCATTTATTAGAAAGTATGGGGTGGGATCATCTTTTTGCTTGAAAAAGTCCATATTCCCATTATATTCTTTCGCAGGTTGTGCTAGGCGGGGAGCTAGCGGTGCCCTTGACCCGAAAACCGCTTTATGCGGGGCTGAACTCCCCCTCGAGGATTCATTTCCTGAAAATTGGAACCGGTCGATCGGTCGCCGCGCAACGGGCACGCACGAACCTCGTCAGATCCGGAAGGAAGCAGCGATAAGTGATGGTGTCTGTGTCGTGGATTGATTTCGGTCATGGCTTTGGGACCGATACATAAGGAAGCATTCGACAGGGGGTGCACAACCTGCTTGCCGTGCCAATCATGCCGGGGAAAATAAACAGGCCGGCCATTCTATTTTTTGACCCTGTGGCCAAGTCTATATTCAGGTCCAGGTCCAGGTTCAGGTTCAGGCCCAGATCTCTCTCATTATTACTGCCATCTGCACAAAAGCCGGCATTTCCCGGGCGGTGTTAACCCTTTTCACCTTTCATCTCTGTGCCTGAAAAGATACATATCGCACCCCGATATTTTTTTTAGACCGCCAAAATACCGATTACTAAGATAATTTGCCGTTCTCTATGCCGGATACGCCGATAATTTTTCAGATGGCCCCTCGCTTGACAATCCAATGGACAGTCTTATTTTTGGTCAAAAAAATCACGAGGATTTTACATTAAATAAAACCATCTGGAGCAAAATTTTTATGCCGATCAACACGAGGGCGCACAATCGAAAAAGAAAAGGGTCCCCGGGGAAACCCGCTGATGCCGGAGAGGAAACGGCCATCCCGATAATCGGTCAAAACAATTCCCGGGATACCGCCGATTCACCGGACGTATCGGATCTGGAAGCGCTCGAGAAATCGACAGCCATGGATCCGGATGATCTTATCGCTGAACTGGAAGAAAAACTGGCGGAGGCCCGGGAAGAATCAAAAACCAATTACGATCGGTTTTTACGGATTAGCGCCGAGTTTGATAATTATAAAAAACGGATTCTGCGGGAAACGTCCGATGCCCGAAAATATGCCAACGAGGCATTGCTGAAAGCGCTTTTACCGGTCGTGGACAACCTGGAACGGGCGGTAAAAGCTTCCAAAGACGGAAGTTGCCAGGACGACGGGCTGATAGACGGAGTTGAAATGGTTCAAAGTGAATTAATGAAAATTTTCAAACAGTTTGCCGTCGAACCCGTGGAGGCGCTGGGAAAGCCGTTTGACCCGGCTTTTCATCAGGCGATGGGACAGGAAAAGACCGATATGTATCCGGAAAACACAGTCATAAAGGAGTTTCAGCGGGGGTATACATACCACGATCGACTCCTTCGCCCGGCGATGGTAATTGTGGCCAAGCCTGACGGCGACACCGACTAGCACCGAAAAAAACAGTTAATTTATGGTAAAAAAATCAATTTAATGGAAGAGACCGATGTAAAAGATGACGGTTTCGTGAACTGAACGCCCTAGGGAGGATCGCAAAGATGAGCAAAATTATTGGAATCGATTTGGGTACCACCAATTCCTGCGTGGCCATTATGGAGGGCGGTGATGCCAAAGTCATCACCAACCCCGAAGGGGGGCGAACGACCCCTTCTATTGTCGCTGTTTCGGACAGTGGCGAACGTCTTGTGGGACAGATTGCCAAAAGGCAGGCCATTACCAATCCCGAGAACACCGTCTTTGGCGTCAAGCGGCTGATCGGGCGCAAATTCAACTCGCCCGAGATTCAACGGGACGTCAAAATCCTTCCATATAAGCTTATTGAGGCATCCAATGGGGATGTGCGTATAAAGTTGAGAGATAAGGACTATAGTCCGGCGGAAATATCCGCGTTCATCCTGGGGAATATTAAAAAAACCGCCGAAGCCTACCTGGGTGAGACGGTTACCGACGCGGTCATCACGGTTCCGGCCTATTTTAACGACAGCCAGCGGCAGGCCACCAAGGACGCCGGTAAAATTGCCGGCCTCAACGTCAAACGGATTATTAATGAACCGACGGCTGCTTCCCTGGCGTACGGCCTGGATAAAAAAAGGGAAGAAACCATTGCGGTATTCGACCTGGGCGGCGGGACGTTTGACATTTCCATCCTTGAAATCGGTGAAGGCGTCTTTGAGGTCAAATCGACCAATGGAGATACCCACCTGGGAGGGGAAGATTTTGATTTACGGGTTATTGATTTTCTGGCCGATGAGTTTAAAAAAGACCAGGGAATCGACCTGCGCAATGACAAAATGGCCCTTCAGCGTTTGAAAGAAGCGGCTGAAAAAGCCAAAATGGAACTGTCTTCCGCGGTAGAAACCGATGTTAACCTGCCATTTATCACCGCCGATGCCTCCGGTCCTAAACATTTAAACGTCAAGATAACGCGAGCCAAGCTCGAATCGCTGATCAGTGACCTGCTTGATAAACTGGAAGCGCCCTGCAAGATGGCCCTCAAGGACGCCGGGCTTTCCGCCGATGGCATCAAAGAAGTGATATTGGTAGGTGGCATGACCCGGATGCCGGCAGTTCAGGCGCGCGTTAAAAAGATTTTTGGTAAGGAACCCAACAAAAGTGTCAACCCTGACGAAGTAGTGGCCTGCGGTGCGGCGATCCAGGGCGGAGTCCTGCAGGGAGACGTCAAGGATGTTTTACTTCTGGACGTCACCCCGTTATCGCTGGGGATCG
>QNYZ01000038.1 GCA_003973265.1 Deltaproteobacteria bacterium
AATTGAAAATTAATTATCAGATTAACCCGGCAAATTAATATATGGCATGATTATATCTGCATGATCTGCTGTTATTTATATCTTTGCGCTCTCACGCCCCTTTGAATCGACAAAGAATTCAACCATCTCTTTTTTTATAGCAGGTAAAAATGACACCATCCATTGTTTCCATTGTCCCTTACGAAAAACCATTCGAATCCGTCCGCCGGGCCATCGAGCTCAGCAACGGATTTGCCAACCTGCCCCGCGGCGGAAAAGTATTTATCAAACCCAACATCGTTTTCTGGACCCGGGCCGTGGCCTTTCCCAAATGGGGAATGATCACCACCTCCCGGGTGATGGAAGACACGGTGGCCATGCTTACCGATTACGGGATCACCGACATTACCATTGGCGAAGGCACTGTGGTCATGGATCCCAAAGATACCCAGACCCAGCGGCATGCTTACCAGTCTCTGGGATATGATACGCTGAAAAAAAAATACGGCGTCAACACCGTCAATATCCTGGAGCGACCTTTTCGGAAAATTGACCTGGGCGATGATGTGACCCTGAAATTTAACGTCGATGCCCTGGACAGCGATTTCATTGTGGACCTGCCGGTCCTTAAAACCCACAATCAGACCGTCGTCAGCCTCGGAATCAAAAACCTCAAAGGCCTGATTGATATCCCTTCACGGAAAAAATGCCACAGCGCCGACCCGATCAGAAACCTGCATTTCAGGGTCGCCCGGCTGGCCGACCGGCTGCCGCCGGTTTTTACGCTCATCGACGGAATTTATTCCCTGGAACGCGGACCGGCCTTTGATGGCCATGTCCGGAGAAGCAACCTGCTGGTGGCATCTGCCGATATCCTTGCCGTGGACAAGGTGGGCAGCACCCTTCTGGGCATCGATCCGGCCCGGGTGCCTCATCTGGCTTTCGCAGCAGAAAATCACCATCGCTCCATCGATTTATCGGAAATCCGGGTTGTGGGCGAACCGATTGAAAAAGTGGCGTCTCCGCATCAATATGATTTTGAATGGGGCGAAAACAAACGCGGCGAATTGCTGCCCCTGCCGCTGGCCAGCAGCGGTATTGAAGGGATCTCTTATCCCAAATACGATTTGAGCCTGTGTACGTATTGCTCGTTTTTAAATGGATTGATTCTATCGTCGATCCGTGCAGCCTGGAAAGGGTCTCCCTGGGAAGACATAGAGGTTTTAACCGGCAAGATGATGACCCCGACACCGGGCAGGAAAAAAACGATTCTACTGGGAAAATGCATGTCGAAACTGAATAAAAACCACCCGGATATTAACGAGGTCATCTTTATTAAGGGCTGTCCTCCAAAAATACCGGATATTATTGAAGCGTTGCATCGATCAGGTATTCAGGTGGATCCATCGGTCTTTGAGCAATACGACCGGCTGCCGGGAGCGTTCATGCGCCGGTATGAAGGAAAGCCGGAGTTTGATGAACAATTTTTTAACATTTTGGATTGATGACTATAGCCGATGATATTCTGCCTTCTTACGTCCTTCACATTCGTTTTACACGGCATGGGTACACCGCGGCAGATGGATGAAACCGGTTTACCTGAGCATTTCCCTGTGATATCAATATTTTTTAATATGCCGGATCTGGCCCGGCATACTGAACTTAACCGGTAAAGAAAATTATTAACGCAAAATAAAAAGGAATTGTGTAATGAAATTAACATCTTTTCGAATCGTCTGTTTGACGATGATCACCTTTGGGCTGGTTATTCTCACCGGGTTGCCACCGGCTCAGGGCGCGGACACCGCCAAGGACCAGGTGGCCGTCGTCAATGGCACCGTTATTACCCGCCACGAGCTGGAAAGTGAAATAACACTGGCCAAAAACCGGATGGCGGCACAGGGACAACCCATTACGGAAGAAGTCACCAAAAAAATAAGCGAGCAGATATTGAACCAGCTCATCGATATGGAACTGCTCCTGCAGGAAAGCCAAAAACAAAAAATCGAAGCCACCGATGCATCGGTAGCCGAATATATTAAAAAGTTCAAATCCCGATTTAAAACGACCGAAGCGTATGAAAAAGCACTCAAGGAATTAAACGTTTCCGAAGCCGATTTAAAAGAAAAAACGAAGAAGGGACTGACCGTTCAGGCACTGATCGAAAAAGAGGTGATATCCAAAATTAAGATTCCCGATACGGATCGCCGCAGTTTTTATGATTCAAACCCTCAATTTTTTAAAAAGCCCGAACAGGTTCAGGCCCGCCATATCCTGATCAAATCGAGTGATAAAGACGAGAAGGCTCAGCAGGATAAAGCCCTTGAAAAGATCAAACAGGTCCAGAAGGAAGTGAAAGCGGGGGGAGACTTTGCCGCCCTGGCCAAAAAATACTCGGAAGGCCCAAGCGGAAAAAACGGGGGAGACCTCGGATATTTTGGCCGCGGCCAGATGGTTAAACCCTTTGAAGATGCGGCGTTTGCCCTGGAACCCGGCCAGACAAGCGATATTGTCAAGACCCAGTTCGGTTACCATCTCATCACGGTAACAGGGAAAAAAGCGGCCAGCACCACGCCCTACGAAGAAGTAAAAGAAAAAATCGGCTCGCATTTAAAACAACAGAAAACGAACGAATTGGTCAAGGCCTATATTGAATCATTAAAGAAAAACGCGAAGATCGAAAAATCGCTGTAAGGGACCTGGAAAAAACATAAGCGCTTTCCCTGTCAGGGAAGGCGCTTTTGTCTCATGGTCAATACCTGTGCCGCCCGGTGATGTCAAAGCCATGCGCCGGGTTATCTCCTGGTTCCTCCGGGCTATTTCTCTGCCACCCCCAGTGAATAGGCAATAATATTTACCCTCGGTTTTATGCCGACAATTCGTCCTTCTTTGGCGACAAGTATGGCCACCAGGTCCCGTATGCCGTCGCCATCGATGTCACCGACGGCAAAATCGGCGATCCGGCCGGACAGTTTTCGGGTTTTCCAGGTTTCACCCAGCCCGGCACCGTCCCATGTCAGGCCCACAAACTGCCCCTTGGTAATTACCCGCAGGCGGGACAGATGCTTACCGGTCAGCTCCTCGCTTCGCACCGTGACCAGTTCATTTTTCCCGTCATTATTCAAATCGCTGATAATCAGCCGCAAGGGTAAATATATGACCGGGGGGGGATTGCCGGGATCTGCGATGGGAAGATTGACCGACAGCAGATTGCCGCCGAAGTTGTCATCTTCGGTCACCAGCAGTTCACCACGGGTATCAAACACCTGGATGGCATCACCGTCACTGAACGCCGCGATGGTCCGTTTCCCGTCATTTAAAATATTTCCGACCGCGCAGCCCAATGCATTGGATTTTTTTCCCGGCACCAGTCGGGTGCCCGGTTTGTATCCGGTTCCATCCCATTGCATTTCATATACGGCGGACTTGAACGGATCCGCATCAATCGGTTTTTGACCCAGCAGAACCGGTGCTTCGCCCGGGGATTTCGATATCCGATAATACCAGGGACTGCTTTTAACAATCAGCCGGTAGGTGCTGCCATCGTATTCAAACACCTGGGATTTAACCCGGTTCTTTTGTATGTTCAGCGCAGTGACAAAAATTTCCGAACGGCCATTGCCGTTCATATCCCCAATATCCACCCCGACCAGGTATCGACCACTGCTCTTTTTGGTTTCACCGACCTTTACCAGTTGTCTCCGTTCGACACGATAGATAAATACCTGGCGGTCGGTAATGACCACCGTTTCAGTCCGACCGTCGCCATCCACATCGCCCATCGCAATTCCGTGCATAGGCCGCTTGAACGTCCGGCTTCGCCAGAACATTCCGGTTTGCGACTGAACCGGTTGAACAAAAGGGAGTTGCCCCTGGATACCCTTTTGCGAACCGGTTACCGGAGAAACAGGCTGAAGCGGTGAGCCCGTCGCCGGAGTCGATGGCTGCGTCAACAGTTTTTCGGGATTAATCCGTTGGGCCGTTTCCGAAGATGCCACTGAAGGAGAGGGTGCCGGAGCCGTAATGCCAAACAGCTGCTGGTTGATATCTCCGGCCAGTCGATTTATTTTCGGAATCACCGCCCCCAGGGTATCTGCCTGGACAAAGTAAGATGCCGCCGGTTTTTTTCCCAGCACATCCACCGTCCGGGCATCCAGGCTGATGGCCTTGCCGATAGAGGTTAAGCTCCCGAATAATACATAGCGGGCGCCGAGCCGCTCTCCGATTTCCCGCGCGGCCTTTTCATTGAGTCGGCCGGTCATGGCGCCCAGAGCCGACGACACCGTGGCGGAATCGATGATTTCCACCGTGCCGGGATGGCTCAAGCGCGTGGACAGCATGTCAACGATACCCGTCCGGAGAAAACTTAAATCGCGATCCGCATTCACCTTGAAAGGGATGATAGCGACCTTGCTCACATCGGCGGCGGCCGTCGCCATCGCCCCGGTGAGCAGCCCTATGAAGATAAATATTATCGTTCCAGTTAATGCCTTTTTCACAAAGACCTCCAATATCCGTATTAGTTACCTTGACCCGCCGAAGATAAAAGCCGGATCATGTCTGTGATCGATTCGCTTTCGGAAACCGGCTATGCGCTCAGCCGTTTTTTCAGAATATCGTTCACCATTTTCGGATTGGCCTGCCCCCGGGTTGATTTCATGACCTGCCCGACAAAATAACCGATAATCTGCGTCTTACCATTTTTATAATCCGCCACCTGGGTGGGGCTGTCGGTCAGTACCTGGTCGACAATGGCTTCCAGAGCAGAGGCATCGCTCACCTGAACCAGTCCCTTTTCTTTGACAATCTTTTCCGGCGAGCTGCCCGTAGCCGCAATCTCGGCAAATACGGTTTTGGCAATCTTGCCGCTGATCTTTCCTTTTTCAACCATCTGCAGCAATCTGCCCAGGTTTTTCGCGCTGACCGGTGACTGGCCAATGGATTTTCCGGCGGTGTTGAGAAGTCCTGTCACCTCGCCCATCACCCAGTTGCTGACCAGCTTGGTATTGGCGCACCACTCCAGGCAGGCTTCAAAATAATCGGCCACCTGGCGGCTGGCAGTCAACACCTGCGCATCGTAGACCGGCAGGCCATACTGAGAAACAAACCGGGCCTTTTTGGGATCGGGCAGTTCCGGCAGGGCTTTTCGAACCTCGTCCAGCCAGGAGTTATCGATGACCAGCGGCAACAGGTCCGGGTCGGGAAAATAACGATAGTCGTGGGCTTCTTCTTTGCCCCGCATCCCGTGGGTCCGGCTTTGATCCGGATCCCACAGCCGGGTCTCCTGGCTCACCTGCCCCCCTTCGGCCACGATCTCGATTTGCCGGCGGATTTCATACGCCAGGGCTTTCTCCACATGTTTAAATGAATTCAGATTTTTAATTTCAGCCCGCGTCCCGAACGTATCCGATCCGCTGGGGCGAATGGAGATGTTGGCATCGCACCGGAAGCTCCCCTCTTCCATATTGCCGTCGCAGACCCCGATATACCGGACAATGGAGCGGAGCTGGCGCAGATACGTGCCCGCTTCTTCCGGTGATCGCAGGTCCGGTTCGCTGACGATTTCCATCAGGGGAACGCCGGTTCGGTTCAGGTCGACCCGGCTCTGGGGCCGATCCGGATCGTGAATTAACTTTCCGGCGTCTTCTTCCATGTGAATCCGGGTGATACCGATGCGTTTTCGCCCACCGTTTACGTCTATTTCAATAGTCCCGTTTTCGGCAATGGGGAGTTCATACTGGGAAATCTGGTATCCCTTGGGCAGGTCCGGATAGAAATAGTTCTTGCGGGCAAACCGGCTTTCCCGGTTAATATGACACCCCGTGGCCAGCGCGGTCCGCAGCGTATAATCGACCACTTTACGGTTTAATACCGGCAATACCCCCGGCATCCCCAGGCAGACCGGGCAGGTATGGGTGTTGGGCGGCGCACCGAACTCCGTGGAGCATCCGCAGAATATTTTTGTTCTGGTTTTCAGCTGGGCGTGTATTTCAAGCCCGATGACCGGTTCAAATTCCATGATCTTATTCCAAAGATAGATTGATAGTCCCCATTCAATGTTAAAGAGTCTATCGGTTCTTTTTATGCCACATAGAGAGAGATATTGTCTCATAAATGGAGAATCAGTCAAGATAAATGTGATTTTTTCAGAGAGAAGAAAAATGGGGGAGTCTTAATCTGCCTGGGAATAGTAAGGATTGCTCGGAAATGATAAAGCATATCGGCCCCACAGGCCCACCCTGAGGGACCGATATACCACGAGGTGAGGGAAAAACGTCTACCCGAATATTGATCACCATCCGGGTATGGAGGTAATGCCAAGTACCGCCCTCGTTTTATATTTACAGCAACAACCGTGCCGCTTTTGATATTTTCATTTAAATAGATGCCTTTTCAATGGTTTACAATATATTCCCTAAAATAGTATCACCTTGAATATGAAGAGGTAACGTCAACGTAACGCTAGCGGTACCTGTATCATCCGACCGCCGCACGTCAACCCGATTGCCATGCTGCCGAAACCACGTGCACCACCTCGATTCATTCCAAATCTACGGCCCGGGCCACGACCGACACTGAGACTTCCGTCCCCGCCAAAATTACCCCGTCTTGGAAAAACGGATCTGCCTCCTGATCGACCAGGCAACCCGCGTCTGCCACCAGTCTCTGCCACCCGTTACGGAACCTGCCCCCACGGGGCCGCTTCTGTCTAATCCTGGCATCATGCACACTCCTTTCCTGAAATTAACCTATCTTCTTTTTCCGCCGCCATTTCCAGAATTACGCCCCTTACCTTGCCTTCGACCTCGACCAGTACCATGGCCGGATCCCATCCCCCCTTGCCCGTTAAGGGCCGGTGCTGGACACTTCCCCCTGCGGTTTCAAAGATCCCGGCCGCTGGCCCATGGGCCATCTCCCGTCACATCGTTGCACTGCATCCACCCCCTTTCCGGGTATGGTTTCGATGGGGGCCGCCCCGGTCGCCCTTCGTCTTGGTCGACGCTGCCTGCGACCCCGCATTTCATAGGTACCGCCCTCGATTCTCAATGCCTTTCCCGTTACCAGGGCTTCACCGATCGTCCCACGCGCAGTGGCTAAAATACGCCCGTACGTTTGCCGCGAAACCTGCATGCGCCGGGCGGCCGATTCCTGATCCCGCCCTTCAACATCACTTAACCGGATGGCTTCGAGTTCTTCAACAGACAGGAAAACTTCACCTGAAACAGGCACCCCTTCAGGGATGAATGAGGTAAGGACCGGAGATTCGGATACGAACCTCGGTTTCTTGGGCCGGGGCATCATTCCTCCATAGTTATGATCATTTGATCATAATATAGAGACGGCGTCGCTCGATGTCAAGCCGTTTTGGTCATTTGACTATTATCAGGAGGCGCTACATTCGAAAGCACGACGGGAAAGTTATTTAAAAGGGGCCGCCTTGACGAATGAATGCGGCCCCGGAAGCAAAGACTTTCTATTCGGATCCGGCGAGGATGTTAAAATTTACCCGCAGGAACTGTGGACAATCGCCTCTTCGGGACAGTTTTCAACACAGGCGCAACACTCGACGCACTCGTCGATATCTACCGGAACCGCTTTTCCATCCTGGAGCTCGTATACCTCGGACGGACAATTATCGACGCAATCACCATGTCCTTTGCACTTATCGTAATCGACTTTGATAGTGACGGCATCGCTTTTCCACGTTTTGATATCCATTTGCGCAGGCTCCTTTCAAGATTACTATTCCTGTTTATTTAAGGTTATACTTTTCACGCAGTCTTTCGGAAAGCGCCTGGACCCGAAAAAAAGCCTTTTCAACGGTCTTTTCTTTATCCGGATTGACCAGGCAACAGGTCGCCGGGGACAACATGCTTTTTTCCAGCATCTGATCCCGATCGATTCCCTTTTTCCATAAAATCTGCCACACATTTTCCAGCTGACCCACCAGGGCGTCAATTCCCTCTTGTTCGAAAAGCTCAAAGCCGGTCGGAACAATTCCCCATGCAATCACCCCGCCCTTATCGAGAAAGCGCTTAATTGAGGGCGCGTACGATGAAAAAATTTCCGCATTGGTATAAATATCGAGAGATAAGATATCCATGTTCAATCCCAGCAGAAAATCCCAGTCCGGGTTCCCGCACAGATGAATGCCGCGGGGGCGGTCAATCATGGCAAAAAACTGATCCAGTTCTTCTTTTGCTTTAAGATCACTGTAACCGGCCATGGCCGAAAAAAGAAACTGCAGCCCGGGTTCATCAACAAACATAAATGCGTTAGGATTAAGCGCCTTGAGACGATCCAGCTGCACATTGATCCGTTTGGTCATAAATTCGAGCATGAAGGGCCGCACCGTATCATCAAATAAAATAGGGCGTTCATCCTGATCAAGGACATTAAAGCCAAAACTGATCGGCCCTTCCAGCTGCCCGCGAATGGCGGGCCGATCGGAAAAATCCATGGACAGGAATCGATGGTAAACCGCTGAATAGCCGGGGCTGATATCAAAATAGGCGGGATCGTCAAAATGCGCCATCGTCTCTTCCAGCTCGGCGATAAATTTATCCAGCGAAAACCGCAGGGTGCGCCCCTTCAAATCAAGGAGGATACCCGGAAAATGCTCGGCGGCCTGAACGTACATATCTTCATGATAATCGTAATTGGGCAGTTGCGGCCAGAAGGGGATATCCGTGGAGAGGGCCACCTCAAGGGCACGCTCCGGGTCCGTGTGGGGCATTACCCCCATGGCAGTGGTTAACAGGTTACCCGGGATCGGCATGCTATTTTCCTTGGATGTGGGATTAATCGAGTGCGGAGAGATCAGAAAAATGCGTGAAGCCGTGGCGATTTTGACGAAAAAAACATTCTTTTCCGCAAAACCGCCACGGACAGGGTGCGATTGATTTTATTTCCCGCTCATCATCGCTTCAACATCATCCGCCACGGTGCCGATCGGCTTGATATCAAACTTATCTACCAGCACACCGGCGACAGTTGGGGACAGAAAGGCCGGCAGTGTCGGCCCCAGGCGAATGCCTTTGACGCCAAGGAAAAGCAGGGCCAGCAGGACGGCCACGGCCTTTTGCTCGTACCAGGCAATGTCATAGGAGATGGGCAGATCATTGATATCATCCAGGCCGAACACTTCCTTAAGCTTTAGGGCGATCACGGCCAGCGAATAACTGTCATTGCACTGTCCGGCATCGAGCACACGGGGAATCCCGCCGATATCGCCCAGGGCGAGCTTGTTGTAGCGATATTTGGCGCAACCGGCCGTTAGGATCACCGTATCTTTGGGCAGGGTTTCCGCCACTTCCGTAAAATAGCCCCGGGATTTCTGGCGTCCGTCACATCCGGCCATCACCACAAAACGTTTGATGGCGCCGGATTTAACGGCCTCGACAACCTTGTCGGCCAGGGCCAGCACCTGGTGGTGGGCAAATCCACCGACAATCTTCCCGGTTTCAATCTCTTCGGGCGAATCACATTTTTTGGCCAGTTCGATGATGTCGGAAAAATCCTTGGTGCCACCCCCGGCGCGATCAGGGATATGTTTGGCGCCGGGATAGCCGACCATGCCGGTGGTAAAAAGACGGTCCAGGTAGGTGTTGCTCTTCTTAAGCGGTACCAGGCAGTTGGTCGTCAGCAGAATGGGACCATTAAATGATTCGAATTCCTTGTTCTGATGCCACCAGGAACTCCCGTAATTGCCCACAAAATGATCGTATTTTTTAAAAGCCGGATAATAATTGGCCGGCAGCATTTCGCCGTGGGTATACACATCCACGCCGGTTCCATCGGTCTGTTTTAGCAGCTCTTCCATATCTTTGAGGTCATGGCCGCTGATCAGAATGGCCGGGTTGTTACGAACCCCGATATTGACCTCGGTAATTTCCGGATTTCCATAAGCGGTGGTGTTGGCCTCGTCCAGCAATGCCATGGTTGTCACGGCAGTTTCCCCGCATTTCATCACCAGGCCAATCATCTCGTCCACGGACAGGTCCTTGGTGGTAGACGCCAGGGCTTCCATAATAAAATTGTAAATCTCGTCTTTTTCTTTTCCTAAAACAGCGGCATGGTCGGCATAGGCAGCCACCCCCTTGAGCCCGATGATCAGCAGTTCGCGCAGGGACCGGACATCTTCGTCCTCCGTGGCCAGCACGCCGATGGATTTGGCTTTTTCCGCAAACTCAGCTGCATCATCGGAAAACCAGGTGGCCGAATCATGTTGCGGTGCATCAATGTCTTTCCCGAATTTTTCTTTGTAAGCCGCCTCCACTTCATTTTTCAGGGCATCCCGGCGTTTCAAGGCTTCCCTGATCATATCAACGAACCGGCTATCATCCCAGTTAGCGTTGGTAATGGTGGCAAAAAGAGCCTTTGCAGCAAACAGCCCGTTATCTTTATATGATATGCCAACTTCCCCGGCTTTTTCGCCATAAACAGCGAGCCCCTTCAGCACATGGATCAACAGATCCTGAAGGTTGGCGGTATCTTCCGGTTTTCCGCAAACACCTTTTACGGTACACCCGGTATTTTTGGCTGTCTCCTGACACTGAAAACAAAACATGCTTGCCTCCTTATTTAATTCTATTTTTAAGATGCCGTACCCATATTGAGCCACAAAGGCACATCATATCGGCATCCGGGTTATCGAGTTTAATCATTTCCAGATTATTATACGTCTCCACATCGCCGCGACCAAAATAAACACGATATGAACGCTCCGCAACCCCTTTGACAAAATGACCGAATGGCGGGAAATAAAATTGATTATTTCACCTGTGTAGAGAGAGCCGCTCCAAAAACGTTACAATTCCTTTTTTACGCTCAGCAGGGAAAATAGAGATCACGTGACCGAACAGCCGGTTGGAAAGCCGGTGAAACTTAGAACGGAAGATAATAATTCCTAAATATCATGGCACAAATTTCCACAAAAAACAGCTCGGTTCAGTTAATCACAATAAGGCCCCGCAACTTAGAACCGAGATATAGAGGCCGCCAATGCCCATTGGCGTTCGGCTGGTAATGCGTCGTAAATAATTATTCCCGCTCGGCTTTCGGCTTATGAAAAAATAACCATGCGAACAACCCCGGTGATGACAGGCATTATGTCGATTCTGGCGGTCTTTCCACAGGAAAAGAAATGATCTGCGTACTTGATGATAAGGGACCACAAAAGCCGGATGAGACATAGATACGATTTTGAAAAGCGGTATCGCTTGAAATTTTAAATTTACCCTCTACAAAATTGTGTTCGGCAGCCATAACGCCAGTTGAGGGAAAAGCATCGTAAAAATCAACACGAATAGTTGAATGGCAACAAAGGGCGGAACGGACCGCCAGATATCGCTGGTGTGAATTTCCTCAGGTGCGACCCCCCGCATCAGGATCAAGGCCCAGCCAAAGGGCGGCGTTAAATATGCCACCTGCATATTCAGGATAAATATAATGGCAAACCAGGTGGGATCAAAACCGAGCATCACGGCAATGGGAACAAAAATCGGTGCGCAGATAGTCAGAACGGCATAGTCATCCATAAACATGCCGAAGAGTAGAAGAATAAACTGCATGGCCAGCAGAATCACCCAGCGATTCATATGGATATTCTGAACAATTTCCATCAACATGTCCTGGGCCCCGGCACTCGTGTAAACCACACCAAACAGTGTGGCGGCCACCAGTATCCAGAGCGCCATCCCGCTGATTTTCATTGTTTCCAGACAGGCATTGGAAACCACCTGAAAAGTCAGTTTTCTATATAAAACACAAATTAAAAATGACCCGAACGCCCCGATACCTGCAGCCTCGGTGGGCGTAGCAATGCCCAAAAATATAGAGCCCAAAACCAGAATAATAAGTAGTGAAGGGGGAATAATATCTTTAAGTGAAACGATTCGCATTTTCCAGGTAGGCGCGACATCCATTTTGGGGGCCATTTCCGGCCGGATTCGGCAAATAATCAGGATATATAAAACATACAGCGTTGCAGTAAAAAATCCGGGAATCGCGCCACCCAGGAAGAGTTTGGCGATGGAAATGCGGGAAATATAGGCGAAAATAATCATAATGATGCTGGGCGGAATGATCCCTCCCAGCACACCGCCGGCCATGACACTACCCAGCGCCATCGATTTATTATAATTATGTTTCAACATGGCCGGGACGGCAATCAGCCCCATAGTCAGAATACCGGGGCCGAATCCGCCGCACATGGCCAGGGCTACACAGACACCCACCGCCACGATCGCCAGCCCGCCCCGGACACCTGAGAGCCAGTAGTTCAAGGCCGTAAACAAGCGATCGGAAATACCCGAGTGAACAAGAAAATTGCCCATAAGAAGAAATAAGGGGATTGTTATCAGACCCGGGTCGGTAATCTCCCGATAAGTCGTGGTGGCGACCATATACAGATCGTTGACGCCGCCAATCAAGAATGAAACAATCACGCTGACACATCCCAGCGCAAAAACAACCGGGACACCCATCACAAGAAAGAAAATGAGACCGGCAAAGAGGATAAAGGTGGCCAGCCCTATACTCATGTCACCCGGTTTCCGTTCATGCTCAACAGCTGCAAGTTAAGACCATTACAGGCATTAATAGCGATAATCAATCGTCACCCTTTCTGAAATAAGAGACCCCTTCAAGCAGAAAAAGAAAGGTAACCAGGGGTACCAGCAGTTTAAATGGATAAAGCGGGATACGAAATGCCCCGGACGCTTTTTCATTCATCATCAGGGAATTCCATCCCATCCACGAGCTCTGCCAGGCCAGAACCCCCAGGAAAGTAATCAATGCCCCCAAAGTGACCCAGCGGCTGATTTTTTTTAACCCCGGGGGGAAGTGCTCGTAAAGAATCTCGATCCGAATATGTTCTCCCTTAAATAGAGTATACACACCGGCAAAAAGGATAAACACGCCGAACAGTATCCGATTCGTCATCCATCCCCAAAGGAGGGGGTGGTTGAAAACATACCTGGCCACGACATCGATCGTGATGATCACCATGATTACGAAAACCAGATATGAAAACAACCGACCCGACTTCTCGGCGATGTTATCAATGAATTTAAAAAAAGTGTTCATTGGATATCTATTGTTTGACGGCGCATTTATTTAAGGGTCTTTCTCCAGTCCTTGATCATCTGGATCGCCTTGGCCGCGGCTTCATCGCGGGCACCGATCTTGTCCCACAGCTTATATGCGGCCGCTTTGTGGATCTCATCACAGGCCTCATCGATGGGGCTGTTGATCACTTTACCCTCTTTGACAAGTTCGTCCACCTTTTTAAGTTCTCCCGCGTAGACCTTGTTGAGCGCGTGAAAATAATCTTCGGCAGCGCCGGCCATCGCCTTCTTCAGGTCATCGGGAAGTGATTTCCAGACTTTCAGATTCATCAGGATATGGCCGGGGACCACATCATTCTGACCGCCGATGATACGATAGGGCGCCACCTCGTTCCATTTGAGACCGGTGATGGCACTGACATCCCATTGAGAAGCGTCGATGGTGCCGAGTTTCAATCCCATATAGGCTTCCATCCCGCTGATAAAGGTTCCGCGAGCCCCGATCATATTGTAGTAATCGGCCCAGGATCCTTCAACACGTATTTTCATCCCCTTCAAATCGTCACAGGAGGTCACTTTTTTAGTGGACATCGTAACAAGAGGACCATAGGAATGGACATCCAGCCAGTAGAGCCCCTGCTTGGCATATTCAGCACGTAATAATTTAACGAATCCGGAATCAAAGAAGAAGTTACGAATCGTCTCACCTGCCTTATAAACATCTGGATGACCCGGTAAATTATATGCGTACGGCAGTCCGAATTCTACTTCACCAACGGGTACGATGCCACCCCACATGGCGGCAACGGCATGAAGCATTGTCAACGTTCCCTTTTTGGTAGCTTCAAACAGCTGCTCACCCGGGACGAGCTCCGGATCTGCAAATACCTGTATTTTAATCCGCCCATTACTTCTCTTTTCCGCAGATTTGGCAAAATCTTTCAGCAGTTCCATGGAAAGGTCACCGCGGGGATAGGCGGACTGGATCTTCATCCGGTAGATTTTTTCAGCAGCCGCCGCAGCCTGGCTGCCAGGTGAAAATGTCATGAGAAACACTGCCACGATAAAAATTATACCCAAACGAGAAAAACGTCCTGGCTTCATAACCATCCTCCTTTGTCTGATTTGCCGATTAGATATACATGGGATCATATTTATCTGATTCAGCCTCGTTTCATCCTGAATACTATTTAGTCATTTATGACGATTCATGTCAACCCGGAAATCAATGGCACCGGACAAATCCCCGATTTCCGACTTCTACTAATTGTTCCTGCCGCAGCGATCGCCGTGTCTGCCCGATTACGCATTATGGATAAATTTACGCTCCATATTATCCAGCAGAGATGCCATCAACCAATAGGTATCCGAAATCGTATCGGTTTTGACCAGAACAGATTCCGGGCCGGCAACAAATCGACTTTGCTTCCATCCATGCCCTTCTTCGTGTGCAAAATAAGTGACCATTTCGCGGGTATATTCGGGGTGAAACTGCACTCCCACAAAGGGATGTCCTTCGCACACAAAAGCTTGATTGGCAGTAGGACCGCTTTTCGCCAGCCGGATACATCCGGAAGGCAGTGAAAAATGATCACTGTGCCAGTGAAACGTTAAAAAGCACTCAGGAATATCCTCGAACAAAAACGAACGCCGCCCCTCAGGCGTCAGCGTGACGTCATACCATCCGATTTCTTCCTGATCGCTGGGAAAAACGCGGCCTCCCAATGCTTCTGTCAGGAGTTGGGCGCCAAAGCATATACCGAGCATCGGCTTGCCGCTCTCAATGGCCTCTGCAATGAACGCCTTTTCCGCAGCCATCCAGGGATGACGTTCCTCCTCCCATACATGGGGAGAGCCGCCCATGATCATCAACCAGTCAAAGTCATCGACCGCCGGCAATGCTTCATTGCGGCATACATAGGTATGCGTAATTTGATAGCCTTTTCTTTCTGCCCACATCGTCATATTGGTATGGGACATATCATTCGGGTCATGCTCGAGAAGATGAAGCCGCATGTCAGATACCCTGTGCCAGGTATGTGTTAATAACGGCCTCAACTTCTATTTCCACCAGATGTTCCGGCCGGGCCAGGGCAGTCACTTCAGCCATGGTAATCACCGGCTTTACTTCTTTAAACCATTCGGAATATGCTTTTAAATACTCCTTTCCCCGGCCGATATCGGTCACGTAGAAACGGACCCGGACCACATTGGAAACGGTTGCCCCGGCCCGGGTGAGAACGTCTTCTATTTTCTCGAAAATAATCCGGGTCTGTTGATACGCATCTCCCGGGGCCTCGACTTCGCCCCTGGAATTGGTCGAGGTGGTACCGCCGACGATGACCATGTCACCTATTTTTACGGCCCGGCTGTAGCCTGCCTTTTCTTCAAAGGGCGCGCCGGAAGAAAAATTTTGACGTCTGAAAAGTCCCACTATTATTTACTCCACTGATTCGATCTGTTTCAGGATTCATCCGTTCCATATCGATACCGCAGATCATCCGTCATGACGCAGCGCCGGATGCGGGTAAATGTCCTCGGCCGCGTATGGCCTTCACCATTGGTCGCAATATGGAAAGAAACATACCCTTCGCCGGTAATCCCCACACCACTAGTACCGCAGGCACCGTTTTTAATAAATGAGGCGCAGTACGCCCGGCTGGCCATTTTTTCGATATTCTTGAGATGATAGGAATGAATGGCCATGCTGTGCCCCATGTTCTGCTCCGCGTCCAGCGCCCACTGAATGGCATGATCAACATCCGGGCACCGGACCAGCGGCAGGATCGGCATAATCTGCTCGGTCCAGACCAGAGGGTGGTCCGGATCGGTTTCAAAAAAAGCGATCGGCACCGCGTCACTGATTTCAAGTCCGATTGCTTTCAGGATAACCGCCGGCGTTTTTCCGATGTATTCCATGTTGATCACACCGGGCCGGCCAGGGCCGCGGGTCTGTTTGAAAATATGCTTTACCAGCGCTTCTCCCTGTGCCCGGGTCATCTCGTAAGCGCCCTGTTTTTTTAACGCCGCCTTCAACGGATCGGCTACGGATTCAACCACAAAGATTTCTTTTTCACTGGCACAGGCAATGCAGTTCGAAAATCCGGCGCCTTCGACAATACACCGGGCCGCCCTTTCCATATCGGCGGTTTCATCTACAACCACCGGCGGGTTTCCCGGACCGCCGGCAATAACTCTTTTTCCGGTTTTGGTGGCAAAATCAACAACGCCGTGACCACCGGTAACCGCAATCATACCGATATCCGCGTGGGTCATCAGTTGCTGGGCAGACGGCACCGAGGGTTCGGCCAGGCAGCAGAGGCAGTTGGGCGGACCGCCGACGGATACCATCGCCCGGTTTAAGTCGCGGATCGCCCGAACCGATACGGCTTTGGTTTTTGGATGCGCGTTAACCACTACGGTATTGCCGCCGGCAATCATCATCACGGCGTTGAACAGGATGCTGGGAACAGCATTGGTCACCGGGTGAATGGAGGCGATCACTCCCACGGGGATCCGCTCAATAATGGTGGCGCCTTTATCGCCTACGTAGACTTCCGGGTCCAGGTCCTCGATCCCGGGAACCTGACAGGCGGATTGACATTTGGCCACATTGTCCGCGGATTTTCCCAAACCCGTTTCATCAAATTCCATCCGGCCGTAGTCGTCCGCATTGGCAAGGCCGGTTTTGCGTATACTTTCGATCATCTGGCGGCGAATTGCCACCGAAGTGGAGAGGAGTAGCTTTTGCGCTTTTTTAGCCGCCTGGATACAGGTCTCCATATCCTGAAAAACACCATCCAGGACACCGGTGGTACTGTCTGCCGGCTTTTCTGAATTATTTGTCTTAACCATTTTATCGGCCGGCTGATCAGAAAGTTTCTGGACAACCGTTTCAACAATTTTGTCAATCAGTTTTTCGTCTATCTTCATAGGTCAACACCTGCTGTCGGTAAAGTTTATGATGCTTTCTTTTCATCTCCTGTTTTGCCGGATTTCTGGGGCCATAGAGATGTAATATTTGGCCGGTCAAACCGATAGGCCCGCTGTTCTTCGATATTTTCCTCGGTGAAGAATTCGTCTGCTTTTTTAACACCCTCATCGAATTTCGATATACACCGTAGTGCTTCGGCTTCATCTATAAAGGCGATTTCATGAACGAGTGCGCCTAAAAAAGCGACGATGTGAGCGAACGGATCGACAAATGATACCCCTTCAATATCCAGAATAACATGCTGATCCGAAAGCGTGATAATGGGAGACCGGGGGTTATCGCTAAAACCCAGCGTCTTCACCCCGCATTTTTTGGCGTACTGTAAGATTTCAACTGTTTTTCTGGGATATCTCGGAAATGCGATAGCAACCACCAGGGCCTGTTGATCGCCCCCGTTAAGGGCGTCGATCAGTTCCCAGGAGACATCCGTGTCGATCACGATGTTCTCTTTTACTTTCTTTAACAGGTAACCGAAATGATAAGCCAGCATGGCGGAAGCACGATATCCAATAACATAGACCGGGTCGGCGGCGTGAATCGCTCGGGCCACTCTTTTAAATTCAAGTTCTGTCAGAGAATGCGTCAGATTCTGTAGATTCTGGATGGCGTTATGACAATATCGTTGAATCGTAGTCCCTTCATCCGCTTTACGACTGGCATGGGCCATCCTTTCCGCACTGGTCAATTCCGTGTGAAGAAGACCTTTCATATACTGAAGAAATTCGGCGTAACCTGAAAACCCCATATCGACCGTGAACCGGATAATTGTTGGTTCACTCACCTGGCATTCCCGGGCGATCTCCCGGGCCGTCATGAGAAATATTTTTTTGTAATCCCTCATGATCAGATCGGCTACCCGCTTCTTCTTGGGGGACAAAGTGGGGTAGATGCTGATTATTTTATCAAATAAGTCTTTTTTAGCCGATTTCATAAATCCCGCTCAATGGTCCCTGCCGTCCAGACATTTGACAGCGTTTTCCGCAGCCTGCCTGGCCATTTCAACATCTGATGTATTACCCGAAAGATAAACCCGGCCGCTGGCGCCGTATACGGTCACATGAATCAATGTGATGTTCGCGGCTTTCTCCGCTTCGTTGGCCGCATAGCCGGCATAGCCGGCAGGCACCACTTCCAGCATGTACAGGGTCTCGTCGCTCAGGGCCATGGACGCGATCCGGAAACGGTTGATTATTTGACTCATGTACGGATTCAGGCGGGTAATGATATCAGCAGAAAGAATTTTGGGTTTTAACCGATCCAGTTCTTGGCAACCCAGGTAGTCCAGGACCACTTCACCGGCCACCTTCACATCCGCTGGAGAATCCGCATGGACTTCCAGCATACCGAAGTTCCGCTCTACTACCAAGGCACCCGGCCGGACGCTCGATCTTTTTAAAACCGCATCGGTAATGGAGTTGATTTCAATTCCCGGCGCTATTTCTACGAAAAGCGCCGCCTGCCCGGTCAGGGGGTAATACCCCCGGGCAGCGGACCCGATAAATCCGACCATTTGTCTTTGCAGCTTGTCGATGAAAGCCAGGGCTCTAAGGTCAATATCCATATCATTTTTCCTGATGTATTAAAAACATGCCTTCTCCAGTTCAGCTGGAAAAGCAGGGCAAAAATTCAAGCGATCGAGGGGCCAAAGTGTTTTACCTGAATTTTTTTCGTTACGCGTGAGGCTTTTTTTTTATCTCAAACATGCGGTCACACTTCCTCCGGCCTGGTTTTCATTTTATCTTTTTATTCTTTGAACCCTCGAATCATAGAATCATCATACTCAAATCGTTTTCAGCCATTGACGTTTATTGGGACAAACCGCGGTCAGCGTGGTGCAGGCCCCGTTTTTTTTACATGCACATTCCCGGTCAGCCCCTTCGTGAAAACGACTGTAACAAAAATCTGAAATGGAAATCTGTGTTTGACAATCCATAATCAACTGCGAAATCAGACGGCCGATAACCGGCGCCAATCCGAATCCGTGCCCGGAAAAACCGGTAGCAAAGATAAATCCGGGGACTTCTTCTGTCACACCCAGGACCGGGATACCGTCTGACATCCCGGCAATGAGGCCGGACCAGGTCCGGATCACATTTAAATCTTTCAGAACCGGGAAATAGTCGATTACCATGCGGGAAATGGCCGGCCCGATATAATGAAACAGCGGCTTACCGTCCCGGTAAATAAATTGTTCGGTCCCCACAAATCCGCCCCAGAAAAAAGAGCCGTGCATGGTCTGGCGGCCGTAAAACAGCCCCTTGGCATGGCCCACCATCTGTTTAAATAAGGGCGGCAGGGCCTCGGTAATCATGGCTTCGGAAAAGATCGGCCGCATGGCCAGGTCAAGGCCCACCATATTAGCCACATCCCGGCCCTTGATCCCGGCGGCGTTCACCACCAGATCCGTTTCAAACCTGTTTTTATCCGTTACAACGGCCGTCACTCTTCCTTTTTTCAGTTGGATTTTCTTAACCGTTTCGTGCGTATAAAATCTAGCCCCGTGTGCTTTGGCATTTTTAAAAAAACCATAGGTGGTCAAAAATGGATTAACATGACCGTCTGTGGGGCAAAAGCTTGCGCCAATCACCTTTTCACCCACATACGGATTGATCTCCAGAACCTGCTTGCGGTCGAGCATTTCAAGTTCGAGCCCCACGGCTTTCTGGTTATCAACCGATTGGGACATGGTCGCGAGTTCCTCTTCGGAAGTACACAGCCGCATGTTCCCCGCCCGAACGTACTCGACATCCATCCCCAATTCTTCGTGGAGCTGGCCATAGATCCGGATACTCTCCATGGCCAGGGGCATTTCTTTCAGGTTCCGGGCAGACTGGCGGACCCCGCCCCCATTGCTCCCGGACGCTTCCCCGCCAATATCGGACTTTTCAATAACGACCGGATTCAACCCCTCTTTGGCCAGGTTGTATGCGATGGCACAGCCCATCACGCCACCGCCAATGATTACTGCATCTGCTTTGTCCGGCATTCTCTCTCCTGACAAGATCGAACTGTTTCAGCGTCGATCGGTTTCATTTCTTTAAGGTTCAGCTGTTTGCAAAAACGGCCAGACGAATGGGACGCACCGGCCCCCGGGCCGTGGTCGGTTCTATCTCCGCCGCTTTTACCCCTAATTCTTCAGCCAGAATCTGGGTGATCAATCGCTGGCAGGTCTGGCCCTGACAGAGACCCATCCCGGCCCTCGTAACTCGCTTGATTCCATTTAACGTCCGGAAGCCGTTTCGGATGGTCTCTTTGATTTCTTCTCTGGTTATTTCTTCACACCGGCAAATGACCAGGTCTTCGTCTTTTTTGGAAACAACACGCTCTTCATCTTGAGTACTTCCATTATCGGCCTTATCGGTTTTCTTCCCCTTCAGTTGATAAAACCGCTCAATAACGCGGCTGACAATTTCCTCAACCATCTCCTCTGAAAGTTGATCGGTATTCTCATTATCAATCGTTTTTTCCGATCTGGCTTGAGGTGATCGCTTTGGCGCTATCCTGGGACCAGCTGCAACAGCCACCGCCTCCTGCTCTGCATGAACCAGTGGAATCTTCGGGGAAAGGTAGTGAATCTCGATCCCGTGGTCCTTGATCAGTTCCATGGCAGCGGCAGATATACGTGCCCCGTCCGGCAGCGCTAATTTCTTTTTTCCTGCCCGGATTGTTTTTCTGACCTGTTCGGCAAATACGAAGGCTGGTGCCATGACGTTCTCCGCTGATATTGGGGTTTATTTCTTTTTTCGGCCCGTTCTTTTCGTGCGGCGTTGAGGCCGCTTTTTCGTGACAGTCCGGGATCTCTTTTTATCTGGCAGCGCTGGCATCATGGCGGCAATATCGTCGGCAGGCCTGGGAATCACATGGGCAGAGACCAGGGTTCCGACCCGCTGACATGCGGCTGAGCCTGCATCCACCGCCGCCTTAACGGCACCCACATCGCCCGACACCATGACTGCCGTCAAACCGCCCCTGACTTTCTGGCGGCCTAAAAAAGTGACGCGGGCGGCTTTTACCATGGCATCCGCCGCTTCAATGGCCGCAACCAACCCCCTTGTTTCAATCAATCCCAATGCCTGGTTCATACTTGGCTCCCTGGTTATTTTTGCGCTCTGCCTTCTAAGTTGTTCAATGTTTCCATCACTTTTTTGGCCGCCGCCTGGATTTCCGATTCGGTCCCAGCCATATAGATACGCCCGGCCGCACCAAAAAAGCGGATATCTACCAGACGAATGTTGCAGTGCTTTTCAGCCTCGTTGGCGGCAATGGACGCGTAGGCGGCTGGGGTCACCTCCAACAGATAGACATCGTCACCCCCTAAAATCAGCATGCCTTTGCTGTTCCTGTTGATGATGACGGCCTGGTAGGGATCGATTTTGTTGATGATACTGGTGGCCAGCACCTTGGGGGCCAGCCGCTCTTCTTCTTTTAAACCCAGCGCTTCCAGGATCATCTGGCCGGCATGCATGACTTCTTCTCTTTCAAAAGAGTGTATTTCCAGCATCCCGTAACGTCTTTCCACAATCATCTCCCCGGGCCGCACATTGGTTGCCTTCAGGGAAATATCGGTCAGTCGGTTGATTTCAATGCCAGGAACAATTTCAAGAAAGAGCGACGCCATTCCCTCCACGGATAAAAATCCCCGGCAACTGCTGGCGAAGAGCGACGCAAACTGCGGTTGCATCCGATCCACCTGACAATAGGCCCTCAGTTCAGCCATTCCCTTTTCTCCTTGCGTTTATCTGATCCTCAAATCGAATCTGGACGGCATATTCCCCGGCCTGATCTTTGGCCAGGGGCGTAACGATACCCCCCGGTGCCACCAAAATAGATCTTTGTCCGTTATTTACGGCCACCTGAATCTCTTTGGCCGTAACAAGTCTCAATCCGCCCGTTTTCGAATCTCCTTGAAATTTTTCTTTCAAGGATGGCGAGCGACGGTTGTTCAACATTTCCTGGAAAGTGGCACACAAGCCGTCTGTATTGCAAAATGTAACCCCAAAATTTTCCATTTGACTCAGAATACGGTCCATTTCCTTACGAATCACGTCATTGCTGAGGATATCCAGAAGGGTAAAGCTGTCCCGGGTGGCGAGCACGCGTTTTCCCCGGGCCAGGGCGGATAGGACAATGGCGCTTTCCGTCGTATCGGCGGCCAGGCTGGCAATCTTTGCCGCTGTCTTCAGGCAAAAGGTCGGCAGCACAAGAATATCCGCTTTGGTCAGCGCCCGTTCCATGCCGGCCGGTTTCACCTTATCCAGGCAGCAACGAATACCGGCTTCGGTTTTTATATCCACGCCACAGGCCTGCGGGCGAACAGGGTCAGCCGTAAAAACACTGGAACGGCAGGCGATGTCATCAATCCGCCGAGCCTGATCCAGTGCTTTTTCCAGGTAGCGAACCCCGCCGTGAAATACGAACAGGACCGACGGACCTGTCGGATGCTTCCGCGCGCATGACCGATCCGGTTGATCCCCATCGGTTAAAAACCCGCCCTCCTTCAGGACGTCCCGGACGATCCGTTCGATTTCTTTTTTATTCATACCGCAACGTCCTCAACATAGGTCCGGTCCGCCTGGTTTCCACCCAGGCAGGACAGCGCAATCCCAAGGGGAGTCGTAAACTGGGGAGATGGGGGCCTGAATGTCTCATGACCGGTCATCTGGCTGTAAATCTTTTTAAATCCTTTCAACTCCGTCGTCCCGCCAACCAGGTATATTTTATCCAGACGGTCGAATTTTTCCAGGTAACCGGCGGCAATACTGGCGATCTTTTCGACCACCGGCCGCACGATGGCAATTATTTCCTGATGTTTCTTTCGGTTTACCTTTATTTTTTCCGCCGCTTCGTAATCAATTTTATAGTGCCCGGCCAGGGTCAGGGTCAGATGCACTCCGCCCGTGGCTTCATCATTGGTATAGACAATGTCGCCGTCTTGAATCACCGCGATGCCTGTGGTGCCGCCGCCCACATCTACAATTGCGCCATTTTCGAGCGATAGAACCTGATTAGCGGCAGTCGGTTCATCCAGTACCTGCATCACTTCTATTTCCAATGTTTCCAGGATATACCGGGTGGCATGGATGTTGGCGTCTTCCGTCCGGGGTGGATACGAAGTGGCCCCCTTTTCGATCGGCATAGGAGATCGCGCCCGGATCGATTCGATCATCTCTTTCACCGTGGCCACGGCCCCGGCATAGTCAACGATCAGGCCGCTGCGAACCACTTCGGTCCGGTTCATCCGGGCGGCCCGGGGATATCCTGTTTCATCCACAACGATAACGATCGCTTTATAGGTCCCGATATCCACGCCGGCATACAGCGACCGGGCACCGGAAAAATCCCAGTTTTCCGGTTTATTTACGATTTTTTTCAGATGGGTACCCACGCTGGTCATCGTCAATACTCGCTATACAATAAATCGGGTTAGTTCACGGCTGGGGGAAGGAATAATCACATGGCTTAAAATCAGTCCGGTCCCCTGCAACACGTCGATGGCGGCATCCATGGCAGATTCAATCGACGACACATCGCCGGTCAGGTAAAAAAACGATTTACCCCCCAGGCCCGTGGCACACCGGATCTCGATAATGTCCACGCCGGCCGCCTTTACCGCAGCGTCTGCGGCCATGATGGCCGAGGCCACCGAGAAGGTCTCAACCACTCCCAGCGAATTGATTTCCTGAATCCGGGTGGTGGCCGTCAGGGCCGGAAATACCGCATCGTGGACATTGGGAATCACAAAATCGCCCACAAGAAATTCAGCCGCCGTTTCCCGGCCGACTTCCCCGGCCCGCTCCACCGAATCCACATCCCCGGATACCAATACCATATATTTCCCGGCACAGATCGGTTGCGCCATGATCAGGTCCACATCGGCCGCTTTGATCATTTCGTCACCGGCCTCAACCCCCTTGGCGATACTGTTCAGCTCAACCATGCCGATTGCTTTTAGATCCATATTCTAGGCCTGCCTTTTTTCGATCACGACAGTGTCATCCACGGCCGTCACGATGCCATCGATACTGGCGTGAACCCGGGCACCCAGTGCCCCTTCGGGAATTTCACCGATCAAGTCGCCCTTTTTTACCGGATCGCCGGTGTTGACCACTGCCAGCGCTGGCTGGCCGATATGCTGCTGTAAAGGGATCGTGACATTCGTTATTGGAATCTCATCTTCATAAAAGGGCGGATGGATATCGTAGCGGGCCACCTGCAGCCGCTCCATCAACCGGTTTAGCGGCACCTTGCGGGTCTTGTTAAATGGAGAAACCCTGAACGTCTCTCGTACCGGTTCCCTCTTGATACCTTTTCCCATCAATTCTTTTTTAACCGCCGCGTTAATTTCCCGGGGAGATAACATCATGGGGCAGGCAAATTTTTCGCAAATCCCGCACTCCGAGCAGATGAGGGCATCTTCCAGCACCTCTGCGCCCTCTCCGGTCGTCATTTCCCCGGCGATAGCCGGTGTATAGGCCAAATGCCGCATAATCCGATGCGGTTCCAACGCGTGGCCGATCATGTTTCGCGGACACAGTTCCGTGCAGCGCGAGCATTGGGTGCAGGCGGATTTGGCAATAAACCGCATCTGTGAAAGACTCTTTTTCTTGTATTGGATCACATTGTGAGATGCCGGCAGCACAATAATCCCGCTGGTGGTTTTGGTGACCGGTTCTGTTCCGGTGGCCAGTACATTTCCCATCATCGGCCCGCCCATGACGACTTTGAAATCCGAAATAAGGGGGCCGCCCGCCCGTTCAATGACTTTGTCCGTAGCGGTACCGATGGGGACCTTGATCACCATCGGTTGCCGGACTTCTCCGCAGACGGTCAGGTACCGATCCGTCACCGGCAAATCGTTCATAGCCCGGGAAATATTGAGCAGCGACTCGATATTGGATACGACGGTCTGGACATTGAGCGGAATTCCGCCTTCGGGGACAATTTTACCCAGGACTTCGTTGACTAAAATAAATTCATCCCCGGCCGGATAGAAATCTTCCAGTTCAAACACATCCAGCAAGCCTTCGTAGCCATTAGCGGATACGCCTTTTTCAAGAGAAGTCAGCGCACCCTGGTGTTTGGATTTCAGGCAGACCGTTCCGCCTTCTGCCTTGAGGCATCGCACCACCGTGGCCAGCCCGTCCAGCACCTGCCCGGTGTGCGCCGCCATCAGATAAGGATCACTGACGAGGAGCGGCTCACAGGCCGCACCATTGGCCAATACCCGTTTCACATCAAATTGCAGTTTAATGTGGGTGGGAAATCCGGCCCCGCCAGCGCCCACAACGCCGGCCGCCCGGACTTTATCGATAACCGCTTCTCTCATTTTTTCCTGACGGTGCCTCCCCCGGCCAGATCGACGTTATCGACAATCCCTACGACGACAGCGTCGACGGGAATCAGGTTCTCCTTATTAAAGGCCTGCATGGCCGGTGCCCCTTCAGTGACAACGACCATTTCCCCGAACCCGGCCCCGACTTCATCAGCCGCCACCAGGGCGCTACCATCCGGCTTGAGATTTTTTCCCAATGGCTGGACAAAAAGGAGTCGAATCGCTGAGATGCTATCCTTCTTCTTCGTCGACCAGATGTTCCCTACTACTTTGGCAAGTAACATTTGAATACTCCCTGGCAAGGTATCTCACCTGATGGATTTTCCGTATAGAAAAGCCTGAATCCGGTACCATCTACTGGTATTATTTTTTCGAAAACCTTAGTCGGATCGCTTTTCGGATTCCTCGATTGCGGAAACCCCCGCTTCCACATCGGCCAGATCACCAAAAATCCCGATCATGGTGATATGCTGCGGGCAAAGTCCTTTTAAGTCAAAAACCCGGACGTTGGCGGCTTTTTCAGCGACATCCGCCGCAGCGATCATATCCACCAATTTTCCCTGTACCAGCCCCACGGCTGAAAACGGGACTTCTGCTTGTGCAAAAACTTTTTTACCCGAGGTCCCCAGACGCTGTCGTAATAATTCAAATACACCCGGGGAGGGATGGGATATGATACGCACATTGACTGCCATGCCGTTCCTCTTTCAGTATAATAATTCAGCCATATCCGACACATCAGACAAAATTTTATTTTTCTGCTGATACAAGCTGATTAAGATCAGCAGATGCCGTCTGAAATAATACGCGCCGGTTATTTTTAAAAAATCTAGGCGTCGATCTTTGGAATGGTATGCTCGATATCTCCGTGGGGACGGGGAATCACATGGACCGATACCAGCTGGCCCACCCGCTCGGCAGCCGCGCCGCCGGCATCCGTTGCTGCCTTGACGGCGCCCACGTCACCGCGAACAAATACCGTGACCAGCCCGCCACCGACAAATTCACGTCCCACAAAGGTGACTCTTGCCGCTTTTACCATTGCATCGGCCGCCTCAACGGCCCCTACCAACCCCTTGGTCTCTACCATACCGAGTGCTTGCTCTGACATTTTAATACTCCTTCTGGTTTTAGGTCTTCAGTCGAATTGCTCTGGCCCGCATGGACCATTTTTTCGGTACTTCTATGGTTATCGTTGCGGTTCTATCCATCCGTCTGGTCTGTCTTATCTTTATCACAGTGGCATCGCCCAGCACTTGCCCGGCCCTGTCCAGCGCAATCACCCCGTCTCCTTCGGCCGGGAGCGGACGGTATTCATACGGCATCATCACCGTGGCCCGACCGCCGGGCAGGCTTTCGTCTACCATAAAAATTGCCTGGCCGGGACAATTGTGGACACAGGTATTGCAGGCGATACATTTATCCCCATCCAGATGGGGAAGCTGGGTGATATCTTCTCCCACGACAATCGCACCCGCCTTACAGCTTGATTCGCAGGGATTACACGGAATATCTTCGAGGCACTCAATCACGGCCACCGGGCCTTTTCCCCGCCTGGCTGCAGACGGAATCCCGGGGCCTTCTTTCAGTTCTTCTTCCGTTAAAAAACCGGTCAGGGATGAATCAGGCGTCATCCATCAATCCTTTCGTAGTACAATCCAAGATACGGTGGGGTCATATCGCCGCCGGCATAATAGCATTCAGGTATTCCTTGGCCTTGGCCCGTCGTTCACCATGGCTTCCGCTGCGAAGCCCTTTCATGCTCTGGGACTGCTTTTCGCGTTCTTTTCTGAATGTGCCGTCATCCATGTATCCCAATCGATGGGCGATGGCCAGGCCGGCAATACGCCCCTCTATAATGGCCGTACTGGCCTCCTCGATACCGGACACATCCCCGGCTACATAGATACCCTTTACCGTTGTCTCCTGATCTAAGTCATGGACGGGAATCCGGCCGCCTAAAGTCGGCACATGGGTCATTTTACACCCGGCCATCCCGAGCAGCTGTGTGGTGGGGTTGAGTCCCACGGCAATGCAGATCGTATCGACTTCAAATTCCTTTTCGGTGCCAGCCACCGGCTGCCAGGATGAATCGACCTGGATAACGGTGGCGCCGGTAACACACTCTTTGCCATGGGCCTGTTTGATCGTATGCGACATCAAAAAGGGAACACCGGCCCGGGCCACTTTGGCCGCATGAACGGCATACCCTCCAATTTTGGGTGCCGCATCGATGATGGCCGCCACGCGGCTGCCGGCCTGAAGCATCTGGTAACCGACAATAATTCCCACGTTGCCGGACCCGACCATCAGGATCTTATTTCCCGGCCGGATACCATGGATATTGGCCATGGTCTGAGCCGCCCCGGCACCGATCACGCCGGGAAGGGTCCAACCCGGAAATGGAACCATGTTCTCGGCAGCACCGGTGGCCACAACTATTTTCTGCGCCCGGACCTGTTTGACCTGGTCGCCGATCATCACATTCATGGCCCCGTTTTCGTAAATCCCAAGTACCACGGCGTTTAAGGTAACCTCCACACCGGTCTCACGCGCCTGATCCAGAAAGGCCTGCCCGATATTAAATCCACGCTCCTTGGCCCGGTGTTCCCGGGAGCCGAAGAATTTATGGATCTGTTTAAAAAGCTGTCCACCCGGACGGTCGTTTTCATCAAACACAACGACCTGCACGCCATTTTTAGCCGCTTCAATGGCGGCAGCCAGTCCGGCGGGACCTGCGCCCACGCATATCATTTCGTATCTAAGCATGGCTGACTTCGCTTTCTTTGGCCGGTCCCCTGCCCTGCTGGGTTTCCACCACCATGTCGGCTTTCAGCGGCTCCACACAGGTACGGATATTCGGCTGGCCATTGACAACCATGATGCAATCCGTGCATCGTCCGATGGCGCAAAACACCCCCCGGGGCTCGTTTCGCCGGGCGGTGTAGCGGTGAATCAGAACACCGTTGCTCCGCAGGGCAATGGCAATGGGTTCACCCTCAAACCCCTCCAGGGATTTACCATCAAAGGAAAACCGTACTTTCTGGCCTTTTTCAAATTTTCCGAGTACGGGATGATCTTCAATACGCATGTCTGTTTTCCACTAGGCGGCTTTTGGCCGGTTTCCGATTAAACAGGTTTGTCTGGAAATTAACAAAACCCAAACATCTCTCCAAAGGTATAGTTGGAGCCCATCAGCGGGATGCCCGTCATGGCACAGGCCTCCAGGGTGAGCGCGCGCAGGTCTTCTCTTTCCATACTTTTCAATTTGGTTTTCCCCGCCGCCTTGGCAAGGATAACCGCTTCATAGGTCATCCCCCGGATATAATTGGCCACCTGCTGAGCAGCTTTTTCGATATTCAGTTTTTTACGCTGTTCGGGATCCTGGGTACCAATCCCAAAGGCACATTTACCTTCGTGGCACCGGAGACAAACCGTACACCCCATGGCAATCATGGCGCCGGTTCCCAGGGCCACCGCATCCGCGCCCAGGGCAAGGGCTTTGGCCACATCCGCCCCGTCCTTAATTCCACCCGAGACAATCAGGCTGACTTCTTCCTTGACGCCCATATCCTCCAGTGCCCGGGTGGCCTGAACCAGAGCCGGCAACGTAGGAATGCCCAGATGATTGGATGCCACCACCGGGGCAGCACCGGTGCCGCCTTCGGCACCGTCGATAACAATACCGTCCACCCCCGCCTTAACGGCAATCTTGACATCTTCCCAGACCCGTCCGGCGGCCAGTTTCAAAAAGATGGGAATTTCACTATTGGTGACGTCACGCAATTCATCCATTTTCAGGCAGAGGTCGTCCGCCCCGAAAATATCACCATGCCGGGGATGACTGTGCAGGTCGATCCCTTCGGGGAGTTGTCTGAACGCCGCAATTTCTTTCGTGATTTTACTGGCCATCAAATGGCCCGACAGGCCCGGCTTGGCACCGATCCCCACGATGATTTCAAGCGCATCGGCCGCCTCGATATTGCGCAGGGTAAACCCCATCCGGCTGGGCAGAATCTGAACAACCTGCTTGTAGGAGTTCTCCCGTTCTTCAGGCAAAAGACCGCCCTCACCGTTATTGATGGAGGTACCGATAATATCGGTGGCTCTGGCCAGGGCGATTTTGGCTTCTTTACTCAGGGCGCCATACGACATCCCCGAGATCATGATCGGCGTTTCAATCACCAGCGGTTTTTTGGCAAAACGCGCGCCCAGCACTGTCTGGGTCTCGCAATGTTCCCGATATGTATCGATGGACATACGGGTCAGCTGGGACGGCAGGACGACCAGATCATCAAAATGAGGAAGCTTGCGGGGGGTGCCGCACCCGCGGATACGGTGTTTACCCAGCTGGGCCTTGTATCTGATTTCTGCGATGGCATCCGGTGTCCACACGCCCTGCTGGACGTCCTTGACCCGTGGTGGTCTTTTTCCTTTTTCTGACATGATCCTCTATCCCCTTGCCTGTGATTTGGGTAATGATGATTTGGGTGTATGGGTCGGCTCAAAAAGTGAATAGTCATGCCGCCCATAGACAGCGGGAACGATACTCATAAAATCATCCACCCCCTGCGCGATATCGTATTGTTTGAACAGGGCTTCCAGTTCTTTCTTCTCCGGATCTTCGATCGGTATCAGGCGGACGTTACCGCCCAGTTTTTCTTCGACACCCGGATCCAGGGTGTGAATCACGCCATTGTACATGGATTCTCCGGCACCTTCCCCAATTCTGCCCAGAACGACAATCCGGCCGCCCAGGGTCATCTTTCCCGTCCAACGTCCCACATCCCCGCAAACGACCAGGTTCCCGCCCTTCATACCCCATCCGGCCCGACTGCCGCTGTTTCCCCGGATAACCAGGTTGCCACCCACCATGGAAGGTGCGGCATTGCTGCCCGTATTCATCTGAACGATAATTTCACCGGCCATCATATTGTCGCCGGTATACCAGCCGGTATTGCCTTCAATGATCAGGCTCGGCCCTTCCAGAAAACCGCCCGTATAAAATCCGGTACTGCCATGGACCGTTACTTTTCCATCACCGATCAGGGCAGTGGCAAAATTATGGATCGAATGGGGATTATATATATCGATATCGGGTTCTGTTCCGATCAATTTCTTCAGCTGCTGGTTGACTTCCCGGGAAGTCATTTCCACAAGATCTAAACGGACCATACCTGAACACCTCCTGGATCCATCTCGGTTGCATACACATCAGCGACAATCGGGGTCAAGCAGATCTGCTCCGATCCAAAAAGCACCGTCGCATCCTCTTTTTCAAATACGAGCATCGGTTTAATTCCCAGTCGATCCCTGAGTGCGCCTACCTGATCGGGCGTACTGACCAGCAGAGTGAAGACGCCGTCAAACGTATCGAGCCCCAGATGAAGCGCGGCTTCAAGGTCCAGCCCCTTTTCTTTCATCTGGTAGGCGATAAAATGGGCGGCCATTTCGGAATCGTTGTTGGTTTTAAACCGCACCCCCAGGCTTTCCAGCTTCCGGCGCATGTTAAAATAGTTGGTGAACTGGCCGTTATGCACCAGGGCCAGCTCGGGGTAGAGGTAAGAAGTAAAGGGATGGGCAAAGTTGATATTTTCCGTGCTTTCCGTGGCCAGGCGGACATGCCCGATCCCGTGAGTGCCGGCAATCGACGGGATCTGATGACATTTCTGCAGATTTTCGGCCGAGCCTTCATCCTTGTAGACTTTCAACTGCCGGCCAAGTGAATGGACGCATAAATCCGGATGGGTATCGATCTCCCAGTTCAGATCAGGAATCCGGTCGGCGGTCATATCAACAGAAGCCTCGTAAAACGTAAAAACCCCCGCCCCCTGGTAGACGCGGTCTTTGGAAACCGGGCCGAATTTTTCGATTATTCTGACCAGATCCGTCTGGGATTCGGCTGCGGACAGCGCCACCCGGACATCAATGGTTTCTCTGTTTTCATAAACGGCCACCCCGGTGGCATCTGTTCCCCGGTGAACAAGCTCTTTGAGCATATCGATCAGATCACTTCCGAGGGTGGTTGAATCTTTGGCAATCAGCCCGGCTACCCCGCACACGGTTCACCTCCAATGACTGTGATAGTCTTTATGGTAAAAGTTTCAGATCATCGATCGATCTTTCGAAAAACAAACGGGTTATAAATGATAGGCGTATTCATTAAATTCCCATTCCGTGACCGCGGTTCGGAACCGTTCCACCTCGTTTTCCCGGATGGCCAGGATATTCTGGACGATTTCGGGACCGATTGCCTCGCAGAGAACCTCATCTTTTTTGAATGCCTCGATGGCATCCTGCATATAAAACGGAACGGTATCAAAATCTCCCGGATCGGCACCGTAAATATCGCCTTCATAATAATCGCCCGGATCGGTTTTCTTCTCGATTCCGTCAAGACCGGCCAAAAGGGCCGCGGCCGCAGCCAGATAGGGGTTGGCCGTAGCGCAGGGTGCCCGGTTTTCCACCCGTGTTCCCTGGCCCCGGTCGCCGGGTACCCGGATATAGGTACTGCGATTATCAAGGCCCCAGGCAATGTAGTAGGGGGCAAAATTGCCGATCACCGTCCGCTTGTACGAATTGATGGTCGGCATGAACAGAAGGGTCATCGCCCTGGCATGGGCCAGCTGTCCGCCGATGAAATGGCGCATCATATCGGAAATCCCGTCCTTGCCGTTGGGATCGTCAAAGAGGTTCTTGCCGGAATCCCGGTCATTGATAGAGAGGTGCAGATGGTACCCGCTCCCCCCCATTTCATCTTTGGGTCGCCCCATGAAGGTCAACAACAGGTCATTCATATGGGCCACTTCTTTACAGACCGCTTTAAAGGTAAACGACTGGTCGGCCACTTTCATGGCCTCGTCATGCTTCCAGTTGATTTCGTACTGGCCCTGGAAAAATTCGTGATTGGAATAGAGTACATCGATCCCCATATCGATCAACGTGTTCTGAATCGTCCGCAGCAGCCCAATGGCGTCCGACCTGGGGTTGGCCGTATAGACATTGCTCGGTTTGTCACAATAATAATCAAGGGCGTCGCCATTGGGTTTAAATAAAAAGAATTCCAGTTCCGTGGCCGTGATGGGGGTCAGCCCCCTGGCCTTGTATTTTTTGACCACGTTTTTAAGCAGCCCTCTCGGAGAATAGGGGAAGGGCTTGCCGTCGGCATAAATATCACCGATAAACCGGGCGACGCCTTCCTGATACGGCACCACGGTAAAGGTATCCAGATCCGGAATAATGGTCATGTCTTCATAATTGACCTCTTCGGCCGTACCGGTACCCTCGGGGATGTTATAATTCAGGTCCAGAGAAAACGTCGGTTTGGCACAGTTAATACCTTCTTTAACGACTTCATCCAGTCGACCGGCCGGCACAAATTTTCCCCGGCTGATCCCGAACATATCCGGAAACTCCACCCGTAAGGTATCGATTTTGGCCGCTTTTATCTTTTCCCTGATCGCTTTTAAATCCATAAGCCCCCCTTCGTGAATGGATTATCCGTTGTTATTTTACAGCGTTGTCAATATTTTCGATGAAATGTAATTTTTCATACAATTAAAACGTTCATTTGTAATATTTGATACAGTTATTCTTGTCAAGGATAAATTCAGCCCTGTTAACCCGCAGCTAAAAATAATCAAAAATTTATTCGAAAATTTCAAAAAGAAAAATGGCCCGGCATCCGATCCCATTCTATCTTCAATACGGGAATAGTATCACACCCCCTGTTTTTTCACATTTTTCCTATATCTGAAGACAACGCACTGCCTTTATCTAAGGGCATCAAATTTCTTCAACCCAATGGTTTTTTCCGGTGGTTTTTTCCGGAATAAGATGAACAAATGGCAGCGCCACTTGGCAGGCCCTGTTTCTTACGTTATACTTCTGGCGGATGAATACGGGGGATAAAATGATGCCACCATTTATGTTCAGCGATGTGAATCGAGAGATCAACGTCTGCGGATATGATGCGATGGTCAAAAGCCATTGCCGCATGTGCCATGGCGGCTGCGGGGTGCGGGTCTACGTCAAGAACGGGAAAGTCGCCAAAATCGCCGGTGATCCGGATTGCCCCATCAACCACGGAACGCTTTGCACCAAGGGGATTGCCTCGGCACAGCTGGCCTATCACCCGGATCGGCTGACCCATCCGGTGCGCCGAATCGGCCCTAAAGGGAGCGGCCGCTGGGAGCGTATTTCCTGGGATGAAGCGCTGGATTCCATTGCCGAACGGATCAATGACAATAAGGCCAGGTGCGGCGCGGAGTCGATTGTCATGGGCTATGGCACCGGCCGGGAAAATGAGGCGGCGATCTACCGGTTCGCCAACCTGCTCGGCACACCCAATGTCCTCACGGCCGGACATTTCTGCTATGGCCCGCGCATCGCCACGGGTATCATCACCTGCGGTACCAACCCCATTGTCGATTACGAAAACCACCCCAAATGCGTCATGCTCTGGGGCAACAACCTGGTCATCAGCAATCCGGACGAATACAAGGGCGAGCCGTTTTCGGTCAGCCTGAATAAAGGCGCGAAACTGATCGTCATCGACCCGCGCATGACCCGTGCTGCGGCCCGGGCCGATATCTGGCTCCAGTTGCGGCCGGGAACCGACACGGCCCTGGCGCTGGGGATGCTGAACGTTATTATCAACGAAAACCTGTATGACAAAGCATTCGTGGCCGAACATGTCCACGGATGGGACGCGTTTGTCCGGCGGGTTAACGATTATCCCCCGGAAAAAGCCGCCCGGATCACCTGGGTGCCGGAAGAAAAAATTATCGCCGCGGCCCGGCTCTATTCCACCACCAAACCGGCCGGGATCCAGTGGGGCGTGGCCATCGAACAGCAGATTAACTGCGCCGATAACGACCGGGTGCTCATCGCCCTGATGGGGATTACCGGCAACCTTGATGTGCCGGGCGGGCAGATGCTTTTTCGGACTCCCCATATCCGCAACGTCGGCACTTTCGGCGCCCACAAGATGCTTTCCAGGGAACAGGCCGAAAAACGCCTCGGGGGCGACCGGTTCCGGCTGGCTGGTAAATTCGGGATCATCAACCCCAAGTGCGTATGGGATGCTATCCTCCATGAAACCCCTTACCCGGTGAAGATGATGTTTCTGATCAGCACCAATCCGCTTCTGACCCGGGCCCATGCCGATGAAGTATATCGGGCGCTGGAGAAGGTTGATTTCATGGCGGTTTCCGATTTTTTCCTCACCCCCACGGCTGAAATGGCCGATATCGTCCTGCCGGCGGCCACCTGGCTGGAGATGGACTATATCGGAGATTTCTGGAAACGCCACGGCTACCTGCTCCCCCGCCGGAAAGTGATCCAGGTCGGCCAGTGCCGGTCAGACCATGAGATGCTCAACGACCTAGCCCACCGGGTGGGACAGGGAGATCACTGGTGGCCGACCTTTGAGGGCGGACTCGATTATATCCTGGAGCCCATGGGCCTGACCTTTCAGGAATTTAAAAAGATGGATTTTATCCGGGGTGAAGTTAAATATCAAAAATACAGGCAGCAGGGATTTTCCACGCCCACCGGGAAGCTGGAGGTCTATTCGACCCTGCTCGAAAAATGGGGCTATGATCCCCTGCCCCGGTTCGAGGAACCGCCTGAAAGCCCGTATCGTTCTCCGGAGCTGGCCGAAACCTATCCGTATATCCTGATCACCGGCCGGCGGCTGCCCGGTTTTTTCCATTCGGAAAACCGCCAGGTTCCCTGGCTGCGGGAACTCCACCCGGATCCCATCGTCGAAATTCATCCTGAAACCGCTGCAAAAGAAAGAATCGGCGATGGCGACTGGGTGGTGATCGAATCACCTCGCGGCAAAATCCGGCAACGGGCCCGGCTTTACGACGGTATGGACCCGAAGGTGATTTCCGCCGAGCATGCCTGGTGGTTTCCCGAAGAAAAAAATCCGGAACACGGCTGGCGCCGATCCAATATCAATATCCTGACCGACAACGCCTATGACAATTGCGATCCGGCCATGGGTGCCACCCACGTGAGGACACTTCTCTGCCGAATCTATCCTGAAACCCGACAAGGAGACGATCAGTGATGCCGACCACCATCACCATTGACGAAAAGGCCTGCTGGGGATGCAGAACCTGCGAACTGGCCTGCAAACAGGAAATGCGGTCTGCGGTCGGCGTCCGGCTGATTGTTGTCGGTGAGGACGGCCCGCGGATCGAAAACGGAAAACCGGTTTTCACCTATCGGGTCCATATGTGCCGCCACTGCGACGATCCAACCTGTGCGGACGTCTGCCCCGAAGACGCCATTTCCAAAAGGGCCGACGGCATTGTCGTATTGGACGACACGCTCTGTTCGGGATGCCGGGCCTGTATTGCCGCCTGTCCGTATGACGCCATTGATTTCGATGCGAATCGTGATGTCGCCCAAAAATGCAATCTCTGCCACCATCGGGTGGACCAGGGCCTGGTTCCGGCCTGTGCCGATAATATCTGTCTGGCGCATTGTATCGGTTTCAAGTCATCTCCGGATTCGCTAACGTAAATTTCGGAGGAAATGGCGTCCAGCTGCACACGGGGGAAGATAAGGGGTCGAGAGGCAAGGGGGCAAAGGATTAAGTGAAATACTGCAAAATATTAAAAAGTCGATTCATCGCTTATGTGGGGATGATGCTTTTCGTTGCAGGAACCGTTTGCGCCTGCCAGCCGTTTCGCCCGGTGGAGCGGCCTTCCGTGGAAACAGATCTGCCACCGGCCTATTCCCATGACGCGGCTGGCCATCCCGTTGAAAAGTGGTGGGAGACATTTAACGATCCGCAATTAAATATCCTGGTCGAAACCGCGCTGAAAAACAACTTTTCCATTCAGGAAAGCTGGGCGCGGCTGGAACAGGCCGGCGCACTGGCTGTAAAGGCCGGGGCGGCCACGTATCCGTCCCTGTCGGCTGACGCCGATGCCTCGCTGGGACGACAGCGCACGGACAACGGGCGGATCGCTGACACGAAGAAAGTGGAAAAATACAACCTGGGCCTGCTGAGTCAATACGAAGTAGACCTGTGGGGAAAAATCCGTTCGAAACGAAAAGCTGCGCTGCTGGAGGCTTCGGCCACCCGTTTCGATCTTCAGACCATGGCGGTCACCGTGGCCGCCACGGTGACTGACCGCTGGATCCGGATCATCTCCCAGCGCATGCAAAAAAAACTGCTTGAGGAACAGCTGGCTGCCAACCAGACCCTGGCTGATCTGGTGGAGTTGCGGTTCCGCAAATCTTTGGCATCCGCCCTGGATGTCCTTCAGCAGCGGCAGATCGTCCAGCGGGTACGGGCCCGGATCCCACTGGTTGTGCAAAAAGAGGCCCTGCTGCAAAATGAGCTGGCGCTCTTGCTCGGCAAAGCACCCCAGGCCGCACCGGCTATTTCGCGCGAGACGCTGGAGATACCGGCCGATGTTCCGGCCACCGGAATTCCGGCCCGTCTGCTGACCGCCCGTCCGGATATCCAGGCGGCCGCCAAACGACTGACGGCTGCCCGGTGGCAGGTATCCGTGGCACGCGCCGACCTGCTGCCCAGCATCCGGTTGTCCGCCCGGGCTGTCTACCAGGCCGGGAAACTAAATCTGCTGTTCGACAACTGGCTGCTGAACCTGGCCGCAGGCTTGACGGCCCCCTTACTTGACGGGCACCGGCGACAGGCGGAAATCACGCGGTCGCGTGCCGTGGTTGATGAAAAACTCGCTGCCTACCGCCGCACGGTGGTGACAGCCATCAAGGAAGTGGAAGATGCCCTGGTCAGTGAGGCCGGTTTGCGGGATCATATTAAAGGACTTGAGGCCCAGCTGGCGGTGACGAAAGCGGCCCTGAGAGAAGCGCGTACACGATACCGCAAGGGCCTGAACGATTACCTGCCCGTACTCAGCGGTCTGCTCTCGGTTCAGACGCTGGAAAGAGATCTGATTCAACGCCAGACCGATCTGCTGGTTACCCGGGTCAACCTTTACCGTGCATTGGGCGGGGGATGGGGTGAAGGGTTGGTGAAACGGGGAGAAAACAAGGGGGCCGGGAGGTCAAGGATTCGAGGGGTCGAGTGAAAAGCTAAAACCATGGAATCAACACCTTCGAAACCGCTTATCCAGCTCATTTGAAAAATAACCACGGTAAAAAAGATACCTGTGACGGACGATATGAAAAATGACCAATCACCACCGGAGTTACCCCGCAGAAGTATCGGTTCGACTATTTTCAGGGCCCTGCTCTGTGTGATAATTATTGCGGCCGGCCTTTTCGCAGCAAACTATCTGACCCGCACATCTCCAGGGGCCCATCGCCGGGCACCCGCAAAGAGCACCCCCCGGGTCCGGGTGCAGACCGTGGCCCCGACCAATGAAACCGTCATCGTCAAGGCCACCGGCACGGTGACCCCGGCCCGAAAAATCACGTTAAAATCCCGCGTCGCCGGTGAAGTCATCGGCACCCATCCGGATTTTGCTCCGGGCGGGTTCCTGAAAAAAGGCGCGTTGGTTCTCAAGATAGACGATACCGATTATCAACTGGCACTGGCCCGAAAAGAAAGCGAGGAGGTCAACGCGCGCTACGCAATTGCCCTTGAACAGGGACGCCAGGAAGTCGCCCGGCGGGAATGGGAACTGATCAACAAGGATAATCCGATCGACGATGCCGACGGTGAACTGGCCTTGCGTAAGCCTCATCTTGAAAAGGTTCTGGCCGATTTAAAAGCCGCCCGGATCGGCGTTAAGCAGGCCCGGCTGAATGTGCAGCGAACCCGGATCCGGACACCGTTCAATGCTGTTATTCTTGCGACCTATGTTGAAACCGGCTCCCAGATTACGGCCTGGGAACGCCTCGCCGACCTGGTGGCGACAGACGAATACTGGGTCCGGGTATCCATTCCCGTGGATCGGCTGAAATGGATCTCGATTCCGGTCGATCATCGAAAAACCGGTTCTATGGCCCGCATCATTTACCATTCCAATGCCGTAAGAACCGGGTCCGTGATCAAACTGCTCGGGGACCTGGAACCCAGGGGTCGCATGGCGCGATTGCTGATCGCCATCAAAGACCCTTTGGGCCGTAATCCTTCCGATCTCCATCGCCCGCCTCTGCTCATCGGCGAATATATCCGGGTAGAGATCAGGGGAAAGCCGTTGAATAACGTCTACCGGATACCCCGAACCGCTCTGCGGGATGGCACCCGCCTCTGGATTGCCGGCTCCGATGACAAGCTGGAAATTCGCCCGGTGGAAACAATCTGGCGTGATGCGGAAGCGGTTTTTTTGAAAACCGGGCTTCAACCGGGCGACCGGTTAATTGTCTCGGACCTGTCGGCTCCCGTTGCCGGAATGCCGGTCAAGGTCGTTGACAAAGACAAGTAGGCGATGCGGCTGGGATGCCAAAATCCTGCAGCCGGATAAACATTACAAGAAAATAGTCCATGACAGACGAAAACGACAGACCGACTGGAAAATATCACGGACCGCTGGCCTGGATGGCGGGCCATTCGGTCAGTGCCAACCTGCTGATGCTGATTTTTCTCATCGGTGGGTTGCTCCTCAGCGGAAAAATAAAAAAAGAAGTTTTTCCTGATTTTGAGCTGGACCTGGTCACCATCAATATGGCCTATCCCGGCGCCGGCCCCGAGGAAATCGAACGGGGGATCATCCTGGCCGTCGAAGAAGCGATCCAGGACATTGACGAGATCAAGGATTTTACGGCCACTGCCAGGGAAGGGTCGGCCCAGGTCACCGTCGAGATCCGGGAAGGGGAGAATCCCCGGCAGGTGGCCCGGGATATTGAAAACGAGATCAACCGAATTACGTCTTTTCCAGAAGAGGCCGAAGATATCCGGGTATCCGTAGTTAAGCGCAAACGGTACGTCGTTGCTCTGGCCCTGTTTGGAGATCAGACGGAACGGGTCCTGCGGGAAATGGCAGAGACTATCCGGGACCAACTGCTGCAGGATCCTGACATCTCACAGATCGACCTCGAAGGAGTGCGGGATTTCGAAATCCGGATCGAAATCCCCCAAACCGAATTGCGGGCCTATCACCTGACCCTCGATTCGGTGGCCCGGACACTGAGACGCGCCGCCGTGGAACTGCCCGGCGGCGCCATCAAAACTGCCGGCGGAGATGTCCTTGTCCGTGTGAACGAACGCCGCGATTTTGCCCGCGAGTTTGCCACGATTCCCATCATTGCGGCCAGTGACGGTACCCAGGTGTTGCTTGAGGACATTGCCACGATATCGGAGAGTTTTGAAGATTCTGACCGTTTCGCCACGTTTAACGGCCATCCGGCGGTGATGCTCCGGGTGTACCGGGTCGGTGACCAGACACCGATTTCCGTATCCGATGCGGTCCATCGCAAAATGGCTGAAATCAATCAGAGCCTGCCACCCGGCCTGACGCTGGAACCCCGCAATGACCGCTCCAAAATCTACCGGCAACGTCTCGATCTGATGCTGCGCAACGGCTATATGGGTCTGGGCCTGGTATTTGTCCTGCTGGCCATCTTTCTCGAGGCCCGTCTGGCCTTCTGGGTCAGCCTGGGCATTCCAATCTCATTTCTGGGATCATTGCTGTTGCTGCCGTCACTGGGCGTCAGTATTAACATGATCTCCATGTTTGCATTTATCGTTACCCTGGGGATTGTAGTCGATGACGCTATCGTGGTCGGCGAAAGCATCTACTTTGAACGCCAGCGGGGACTGGGCTGGTACCAGGCCGCCATCATCGGCGCCCGTCAGATTGCCGTACCGGTGATTTTCAGCGTATTGACCAACATGGTCGCCTTTATGCCCCTTTTCTTTGTCCCGGGATTTATGGGCAAAGTGTTCAAACAGATTCCGATCGTCGTGATCAGCGTATTTACCATCTCGCTGATTGAAAGCCTCTTTATCCTGCCGGCGCATCTTGGCCATCAAAAAGAGTGCCGCCATCGCGGCCTTTTCTCCTGGTTGATGGATCGGCAACAACAGTTCAGCGCTTTTTTCACCCGCCTGGTAAAAACCCTGTACGGGCCATTTTTAAAAGGCGTCCTGCACTGGCGTTATGTGACTGTTTCGCTAGGAATCGCTCTGCTTCTCGTTACCGTCGGGTGGGTAAAGAGTGGCCGGATGGGGTTTGAACTCTTTCCGAAGGTTGAATCCGATTACGCCAGGGTAACGGCCAGGATGCCTTTCGGAACAGCCGTCGAAAAAACATCCGACATCCATAAATTACTGGTGCAGGCAGCACAGGAAGTAGTCGCCGAAAACGGCGGAGATAATTTGAGCGAAGGTATCTATGCTTTTGTCAACGGTAATTTTACCCGGATATGGGTCTACCTGACGCCACCAGAAGTGCGGCCCGTTTCAACCGCCACGCTGACAAAGCTGTGGCGGAAAAAAGTGGGCCACCTGCCGGGTATTGAAACCATCAAATTCGAATCCGATGCCGGCGGACCCGGCCGGGGAGCGGCCATTGCCGTTGAATTAAGACACCGCCAGATTCCGGTACTTGAACGTGCCAGTGCCCGGCTTTCAAAAGCCTTTGCCCTTTATCCAAATGTCACCGATATCGACAGCGGCTTTTCTCCCGGCAAAGAGCAGGTCAATTTAAAAATAAAACCCGAAGGCCAGAGCCTGGGCCTGACGGCCAGAGAAGTCGCCCGCCAGGTTCGGCATGCCTATTACGGTGCCGAGGCCCTGCGCCAGCAACGGGGACGAAACGAGGTTAAGGTCATGGTTCGCCGACCCGAATCTGAGCGGGTATCAGAAAATGACCTTGAAGAGATGATATTGCAAACCCCGTCAGGCAAAGATGTGGCCTTAAGAGAAGTCGTCAGCATGACCCGAGGCCGGGCGGAAACTTCCATTGTCCGGCGCAACGGACAACGAATCGTGACCGTATCCGCCGACGTCCGGCCCCGCAACAAGGCCGGCCGAATATTAGCGGATATCAAAGCCCGTCTGCTCCCCGTCCTCCAGCAGGAATACCCCGGTTTAACCTATAGCTTTGAAGGCCGCCAGGCAGATCGGCGTGAAAGTATGCAGGCCCTGAAAAAAGGCATGCTGATTGCGCTGCTGGTCATCTATGTTATGCTGGCTATCCCGTTTAACAGCTATCTGCAGCCGATGATCATCATGTTTTCGATCCCCTTCGGTATTGTGGGTGCCATTGCCGGCCACCTGATCATGGGGTACAACCTCAGCATTGTCAGCATGTTCGGGCTGGTGGCCCTGTCCGGCGTCGTGGTCAACGATTCTCTGGTATTGATCGAATTTGCCAACCGTCGGCATCTGGCAGGCGCCAGCGTTTCCGCCGCTATCCACGAGGCCGCGCTTCATCGTTTTCGTCCCATCCTTTTAACCACCTTGACCACTTTCGGCGGCTTATCGCCCATTATTTTTGAAACTTCGCGCCAGGCGCGCTTTTTGATCCCCATGGCTGTTTCTCTCGGATACGGCATTCTGTTTGCCACGATGATCACGTTGATTCTGGTACCGTCATTGTATCTGATCCTGGCGGATGTTAAAAATACGATCGGCACGTCAGGAAAACCTGACAACAACAGTGAACTTTGAAAACCGGATCATACGCTTTGCCCCCCGGTAAAGTCTGTTCTGACGGGTCGGGGGAATGTTTTCATTTTCGGCTTTTTCCTTCATCCATTGAGGCGCCATGAAGCAACCGATGACCACCTATACATATCAGCGGGATCTGCGTTATTTTGTTAAAACCGCCGACGGCATTCAGGACGCGTGCGCCGAAGAGCTGGCCGGGCTGGGCGCCGGCGATATCTCCCCGGAATTTCGCGGTATTCATTTCAAGGCGGACACAGCCGTTTTCTATCACATTAATTATTTAACCCGCCTGGCATCCCGATGTCTGGCACCGCTGGTGTCGTTTGGCTGCCCGGATACCGATGTATTGTACCGAAAAGCAAAACAGCTCCGGTGGGAAGATTTCTTTGTCGGCGACCGAACCTTTGCCGTATCGGCAACTGTCTCCAACAGCAGGATTTCCCATTCAAAGTACGCATCTCTCCGCCTCAAAGACGCGATTGCCGATTATTTCCGGGAAAAAACCGGTCGGCGGCCGGATGTATCGGTCCGGGATCCCGATATTTTGCTCCATCTTCATATCCGGAACAACCGGGCCGACATCAGCCTCGATGCGTCGGGCGGCGCGCTTCACCGGCGGGGATACCGGGAAGAGACCGGCCCGGCCCCCATGCAGGAGACGGTGGCGGCGGCGATCATCCATTTGAGCCAATGGGACGGATCGCAGCCGTTATACGATCCCATGTGCGGATCGGGGACTCTGCTCTGCGAAGCACTGATGCGATATTGCCGCGTTCCTTCGGGAATTTTCAGACGCCGGTTCGGGTTTGAATGTCTGCCGGATTTTGATGCTGCGCTCTGGCAAAAAGTAAAAAAGCAGGCCGACGCTCAAATCCGAAAACTGCCCGAAAACCTGATTGCCGGCAGCGACCTGTCCCAAGAGGCCGTCGATGCCGCCAGGGTTAACATCATGGGGCTCAATGACGGAAAAAATGTCCGGCTTAAAGCCTTTGACTTCAATGATCTGCCGGCCCTTGAGGGCCATATCATTGTCACCAACCCTCCCTATGGTATCCGGATGGGAAAAGATACGGATCTGGACGCTTTTTACAAACGCCTTGGCGATTTTTTGAAACAAAAATGCAACGGCTCGGCGGCCTACATCTACTTTGGAGACCGTAAATATATTAAGAAAATCGGTTTGAAAACCTCATGGAAGAAACCGATCAAGGCCGGCGGCCTGGACGGACGGCTCGCAAAGTATGAGCTGTATTGAAGTGGAACAACGGCGTTGTTCCAGAGGGTTCACGGATTCGAGGGGTCAAGCGAACAGGTCATCGGGCGCTTTTATTTGCCGGATGAATTATTTCGGCGTTTTACCTGCGCCGATAAAACAAACCCGTTTTTAAAGCACTTTTCAGCGTTCAATGAATCATAACATCCCCCCTTGCCCCCTCGAATCCGTGAACCTTTTTCCTTACAATCTCCTCTCTTCCAGTTCTTCCCAGCGCAGATAAGCTTTTTCAATATCCGCCTCAACCCGCGCAAGATCTGAATTGATCCTCAGAATCTCATCTTTCTCCTTTTTGTAAAACATCGGATCAGACACAATCGCAAACAGCTCTTTTTGCTCGGATTCAAGCGTTTCAATCTTCCGGGGAAGCTGTTCCAGTTCCCGCTGCTGCATATACCCCATCTTTTTTGAAGCGCGTGCCCGGGGCCGGGCTTGACCTTTCTTCCCGGTTGTTTTCTCCGGTACTTTGCTGACCGGTTGCGGCCGCTGGCGCAGCCAATCGTCATACCCACCGGTATATTCGGCCACCTGCCCGTTTCCTTCAAAGACAATCGTGCGGGTCACCACGTTATTTAAAAAAGCCCGGTCATGACTGACCAGCAGCAGGGTCCCTTCGTACTCGAAAATCAGCTCCTCCAGCAGTTCCAGGGTTTCGGCATCCAGATCGTTGGTCGGCTCGTCCAGCACCAGCACATTGGCCGGCCGGGTGAACAGCTTGGCCAGCATCAAGCGGTTTTTTTCTCCACCGGAAAGGACATGGACCGGGGTGCGGCATCGTTCGGGTGAGAAAAGAAAATCCTGAAGATGGCTGATAACGTGGCGTTTCTGCCCATTAAAGATAATAAAATCATTTCCTTCGCCGATATTTTCCCGCACGGATTTCTGCATGTCGAGCTGGGTCCGGAGCTGGTCAAAATAGACAACCTGGAGGTTGGTGCCATGGCGCACGCTGCCCGTTTCCGGACGCATGGTTTTCAGCAGTATTTTCAGCAGGGTTGTTTTGCCCACGCCATTGGGGCCGATAATCCCCACTTTATCCCCGCGCACGATCACCGTGGAAAAATCCCGGAAAATCGGGGTGGAACCATAGGAAAAAGACACCTTACGGGTTTCGATGACCAGCCGGCCCGTACGGTCCGCTTCCTGGACCTGCATGCGCACATTACCAAGTTTGCGACGTCGATCCCGGTACGCGGCCCGCATTTTTTCCAGCCGCCGGACGCGCCCTTCGTTCCGTGTCCGGCGCGCCCTGATTCCCTTGCGGATCCAGGCTTCTTCCCGGGATAGTTTTTTATCAAACAGGCCGTTTTGGTTCTCTTCGGCCGCAAGCGCCGCCTGTTTCCTTTTTAAAAAAGTGGGATAATCACAATCGTAGGAGACCAGCCGACCCCGATCGATTTCCATGATCCGGGTGGCGATTTTTTTGAGAAAAATGCGGTCATGGGTAATAAAGAGCAGCGTGGTGACATGACGCCGGATGAAATCTTCCATCCAGATGATCGTATCAATATCCAGATGGTTGGTGGGTTCGTCCAGCAAAAGGATATCCGGTTTACACGCCAGCGCACGGGCAAAAAGCGTGCGTCTCTTCAGCCCGGCGGACAGGTCGGAAAACCGCATTTCCGGATCCAGCCGGGTGCGTGAAAGGATATCTTCGACCCGGGTGGACAACGCCCAGCCATTGTCGGCGTTCAAAATCTGTTGAAGTTCGTGGTGCTTTTGGAGCCGCCGGGAGGGGCTCTCCGTTTCAGCGTCTCTTTCGACCCGGCGGTATTCAGCCAGCACCCGGCCGGTTTCACCGAGCCCTTCGGCCACCACATCGAAGATCGTACCGTCATATGTGGCCGGTACATCCTGCGCCAGTGCGGCCACGACAACGCCCTGCCGGCGGTGGATATCGCCACGATCGGGAAGGATTCGACCGTCGAGGAGTTTCAGCAGGGACGATTTTCCCACCCCGTTGCGCCCCACCAGGCAGACGCGTTCTCCCTTTTCAATCCTGAACGTGACGTTTTCCAGCAGCGGAGGATCCCCGAACCCCCAGCAGACATCCCGCATCTCGATCAGCGCCATCACATTAATCCGTTATACCGGTGAAACGGTATTCAGCTGCCACCCGGAGCGCCATTAAATGATATCCCGCGTTTTGTGAAATTTGATTTCCGGCCATTTTTCCATACAATAGTTGAGCAAAAATTCGCTGCTCGTCAGGTAAGAGAGGCAGCCCTGCGAATCTCTGGCCAGGTTGGCCGTGTTCTGTTTTTCAAACTCGGCCAGTTTTTTCGGATCATCACTCTCGACCCAGCGGGCCAATGCATAGTCGCCCGCCGGTTCATAAACGGCATCTACGCTGTATTCAGCCTTGAGCCGGGCCACGGTCACCTCAAACTGGAGGACCCCGACGGCACCCAGGATAAAGTCACTGCCCATGACCGGCCGGAACACCTGGACGGTGCCTTCCTCGGCCAGCTGGGTCAGGCCCTTTTGAAGGTGTTTGCCCATCATGGGATTTTTCAGGCGCACCCGCCTGAAAAATTCCGGGGCAAAGTTGGGGATGCCGGTAAATTTCAACGGTTCCTTTTCGCTGAACGTATCCCCGATCTTGATCGTGCCGTGATTGTGAATACCGATAATATCGCCCGGATAGGCCTCGGTGATATTGTCCCGCCCCTGGGCCATGAAGATGGTGGCATTGGCCAGGGTAATCTCTTTTCCAATCCGGTGATGGACAACCTTCATCCCCCGCTCGAATTTACCGGAACATATCCGGACAAACGCGATCCGGTCGCGATGGGCCGGATTCATATTGGCCTGAATCTTAAAGGTAAATCCGGAAAAAGCATCCTCGTAGGGCGACACCTCCCGGGAAACCGCCATGCGGGGGCCCGGAGATGGGGCCATTTCCACAAAAGCATCGAGCATCTCTTTGACGCCGAAATTATTGATGGCACTGCCAAAAAAAACCGGCGTCTGGGTCCCCTTTAAAAAAAGCGACATCTCCAGGGGATTCACGGCCCCTTCGACCAGCTCAATATCACCCCGCAGCTCATCGGCCTGGACGCCGAGCAATTCGTCCAATACCGGATCGGACAAATCCTTGATTACCACGCCGTCATCGGTGCGAACCGCACTACCGGGACTGAACAGGTGCAGCTGTTTTCGAAACAGATTGTACACACCCTTAAACCGTTTACCCATCCCGATGGGCCAGGAAAGAGGCACGCATTCGATCTGCAGCTTGTTTTCGATATCATCCAGAATATCCAGCGGCGCCAGCCCTTCCCGGTCAAGCTTATTAATAAAGGTGATAATGGGAGTATTGCGCATCCGGCAGACTTCCATCAGCTTTTCGGTCTGGGTTTCCACGCCCTTGGCATTGTCGATCACCATCAGGGTTGAGTCGACGGCGGTTAGTACCCGGTAGGTATCTTCGGAAAAATCCTGGTGGCCCGGCGTATCGAGCAGGTTAATTTCAAACCCCCGGTAATTGAATTTCATCACCGAGGTTGTGACAGAGATTCCCCTTTCCTGTTCAATCGACATCCAGTCGCTGGTGGCATGCCGGGCGGCATGCTTGGCCTTGACCGCCCCGGCCTGCTGGATGGCGCCGCCGAAGAGGAGCAATTTTTCCGTCAACGTGGTTTTCCCCGCATCCGGATGGCTGATGATGCCGAAGGTCCGTCGCCGGTCAATCTCTTTTTGCGTTCGCTTGTCCATTTATTCAGCTCAGCCGGAAATTTTTGACCCATCGGTCAGGATTATCCGGATTTTGATTCCTTTTCTGTCTACGGGTACAGTGGCCGCCCGCACGCCGCTACCCCTAAAAAAAGTCCCCGGCCAATGCAGACCACAGGGACTGAACCCAAATACAATGCAACCATTTAGGCATAATTATAATTTATTCGGGTGATTTGTCAATTGGTGGTAAAGGGTGTGAAGGCTGGAAAGCAAGTCGGCCATCATTAAGGACCCGTTCTGTTACCGGTGGTCTTTCGGCCAGAAAATCGATCCGGCGGAGCGACAGGCGATGCCTCTGTTTAATACCTGTTTTGCCGGAAAACCCTGCCGGGGTTTCCGGCAAAACAGCAAAGAGACACGCTATGCCGGGCCGAACGATTTTTCGAACAGATCTTTGATCGCCTGGTGGCCATCTTCGGTCAGATTCCGGGTCCCGGTTCCCACAAAGGTATCGGCTTTAATAACCGGCGTCTCGGGGACCCATTGGTTATCTACCCAGGAAAACCAGCCCTTACGTTCCTGGTCATACACGCTTAAGGGACGGTTAAACAGTTTACCCAGCTCGACGCCCCATCCGGTACCGCCCTTGACGGTATCGTCCGATTGAATCCAGCCCACGGCGATCACATGATACCCCTTATTGACCATATGAAAAATAGACTGAATAACCTTGCGGATCTTGTCGGCTTTAGAGTAGGTGCGTCCCATCCGGGCGGAGACAATTTCCATGCTCACATCCCCTTTGTCGAGGGCTTCCGGGCTGAGCACCTGAACCCCCCGGGTTCTTTCAATGGTGTGCCCCTCGAATGAAAAATTGACTTCCCGGATGCCCCAGCGTTCGGCCAGTCTGCCGAATTCGGACTCGGCACCTTTATGCCCCCCACTGTACAGCGTTATTTGAGAACGATCTGCCATAATAGTTTACTCCTTATCATTTCTTCCTGCCGGCAACTTCGGCACGGCCATATTTATTCATCCCTGAAAATAGATCTCCATCGTATCTGCAGCCATTTTTTCACACCTTATCACAGGAGCGGATAAACATAAGCGGTCATTTCCAAATTGCAATGGCTTTAAAAAAAATAAAGCATCGCCCCGCTATCCGCCACCTCAAACGGTTAAAAAATTTCCGCGCCGCCCAACAAAAAAGGGCCTCGCAAAATGCGATGCCCTGGGAATAGGGATGAAATATATATTGAAGGCGCATGCCGTTTTCACCAACATAATAACCATTGCCGTACTGTCAATACCCGTACTTCATCATCGTGATTTTAAAATACCAAGCACCTCCGCGCACTTTCGGGTTGCCCGATCCATCATGGCTTCAGCCTCTTTGATGATTCGCGTTTTAAACTCCTCATCCGTGATATCCGTCATATTTATTTTCACGTTTTTGTAGGCCCCCCAGATGCCTGTTTCCAGCGCACGGGCACCGACTTCCATATCTGACCTGGACGCAATATTACCGAACCGGGCCACTTCGCAGAGGGCATCCCAGGCACCGTCCGCCATTTTGATGGTCAGCATCGGGACTTCAATGGCCTTTTTCAACCCCGCCTGCATCTGTTCTGTCCGCACAATCTGCTCGGCTTCCGTATCTTTTGGCAGGCGAAGTGCCTCCATGTAATCTTTGAAAGCCGTGGTATCGGCATCGATCATCGGGATCAACCCGGCAACCGCATCGTGCAGTGGCGGAATGGCCTTTCGTATCTGAGTGTCAACCGATTCAAACTTGCGAACACCGTAGGTTAATTTTGCCGCCATCGATCCCAGGCCGGCCCCCATGGCCGCAAGCGCCGCCGATACCGATCCGCCGCCGGGCGCCGGTGACCGGGAAGCGACCTCTTCGATAAACGCCCGGACGCTCATACCGGCCAGCTTCGCCGTTCCCTCATCGGCCACCCGGTATTCGATAATTTTTTCCTGAGGATCAAAGGGGGCCACACTGTTCAGCCCCAGTCGTTCCACCGCCAGACGAACTTTCTGATCTTCGTCGACAATCAGCAGGTTTTCTTTTTCGATATAATATTCGGCGGCCATGAGAATCGAATCGAGCGGAATGAGGCCAACAATTTCAGACCCGGCCAGTCCAACATTCAAGATATCCGCTTCTTCCTTCACCGCTTCATAAAGCGTATGAATCGGCGTCACCCGGTAGTCGGTCAAATTCACGGTCACCTGGGCCAGATTGTATTCATCCACAAACCAGCCCATCCCCTTAACCGCTTTTAACCGCCCCGGCTGATCCGGCCCCCGGCCTGCTTCCCTCAGGTTCAGTGCAATCCGGTGAGCCTGATGACGGGTGCCCAGGATATTGACATTATAGGCAATGAGAAACGATCGCGCCCCGGTAACAGTAGCACCCCATTGCGGGACAAACGCATCCGGCCCGAAATCCGGTTTCCACCTGGGATCCTGCAGTCGATCGGCCAGCCCTTCGTATTCGCCTTCTCTGATCTGGGGCAGTTTCCGGCGATAATCCGCGGTGGCGGCTGCTTCGTAAAGGAAAACGGGAATCCCCAGTTCCCCGGCGGCCCGTTTCCCAAAGGTCCTGGCAACCTCAACGCACTCATCCATGGAGACATTGGCCACGGGGATGAACGGACAGACATCCATGGCCCCCATGCGGGGATGTGCTCCCTTGTGGATACGCATATCGATTTTTTCTTTGGCCACCCGTGCACAGTTGAGGGCCCCCTGGACCACGGCATCCGGATCACCCACAAAGGTATAAACCGTCCGATTGGTCGATTTTCCCGGATCGACATCGAGCAGCTTACACCCCGGCGTTTTTTTTATCGCCCGGGAAATGGCGTCAATGACTTCACGATTATTGCCTTCCGAAAAATTGGGTACACACTCAACAATTTTTTTCATCATATGCTCACTTTGTGGAATTGTTTTCATGAGACCATCCCGAATGGCGAAAGATGGCTTTTGCGGCCTTAACTTGCACCAGCGGTCGTAAGGGCACAAGCCCCTGGTTCATCGATGATTAATCGGGGCCACCGCTGAACCGGAATCATCTCTGATCGGTGTGGCAATTGCAATAGAAAAAAGGTTAAGGGCTAAGGAGGGTACCTGCTTTGTTTTCGCTGGTCAGTGCACCGCCGCATACATGATTTCCTCTTCTGTCGTTTCACCCGGCGACAGCTCTTCGACAATCCGGCCCTGTCTGCAGACGAGTATCCGGTCAGAGAGGCTCATGATTTCCGGAAGATGGGAAGAAATGACGACTACGGCAATCCCCTCGTCGGCCAATTTATTAATCAGCTGGTGGATCTCTCCGATGGCGCCGACATCGACACCGCGGGTAGGCTCGTCAAAAATAATGATACGCGGTTTCTGTGTCAGACCCTTGGCGATTACCGTCTTTTGCTGATTGCCGCCAGACAGTTCAACGACGCGCGCATCGTTATTGATCGTCTTGATGTTCAGGTCTTTAATCCATTGTTTTGCAAGCGCCTGGATGTCTTTAACCCGGACGACCAGTCCCTTTTTACGTCCGGCAGCGAGAAATCCCGCAAAAATATTTTCGCCGATGGTCATGGTTTCGAAAACCCCTTCGGTCTTGCGGTTTTCGGTGACATAGACAATACCGTCGCCAATCGCCTCATGCGGGGTGTAGTAGCGTACAGGCTCGTCGTCCAGTTCGATGGCCCCTCCCCGCAGGAAGTCACGCTTATCAATGCCGGAAATGATTCTAAATGTCTCCGTCCTGCCCGAACCGATCAGTCCAAAGACGCCTGTGATCTGGCCCCCGAAGACTGAGAACGAATTGTTCTGGACCACACTACCCCTCGAGATATCCTGAACCGAAAGAATTTTTTTCCCGGGTTTGCGTGTGTCGTCGCCACTGTGATGATGGTATAGTTCTTCGGATAATGTGCGCCCGACCATGGCCGAGATAATTTTATCACGGTTAAAAGCCGAAGTATCGTCTGTCACCACCAGTTCGCCGTCCCGCAAAATAGTGATCCGGTCAGAAATCTCCAGCGCCTCCTCGATGGCATGCGAAATGAAGATGATTGAAACACCGTCCACTTTCAATCGGCGCAGCAACGCAAAGAAATGTCGTTTTTCTTCGGGTGTCAGGCTGGCCGTGGGCTCGTCGAATATGATCACTTCGGCCTTGTGCTGTACGGCCCGGGCAATCTCCACCATCTGCTGTTTGGCGGCGCCCAGCGTTTCCACCATGGCGGCGGGATCTACCGAGAAATCGAGGGATTGCAGAAACTGCTGTGCCGAAATATAAATGCCGCGCAGGCGGTTGATAAATTTTTCGGACCCTAGATATAAATTTTGGGCCACGGTCATGGATGGTACCAGGCTGGTTTCCTGAAATACCATGGCCACGCCGGCCTTAAGGGCTTCGTGGGGCGTCGCAAAACGAACCTGTCGGTCATGAAAAAGCATTTTTCCCGCATTGGCCATGACGACCCCGGCCATAATCTTGGTAAGAGTCGACTTGCCGGCGCCGTTTTCACCGAGCAGGGCATGGATTTCCCCCCTGCGCAGATCAAAATCAACATTTTTGATGGCAGGAACCCCTTTATATGACTTGGTGACGCAGTCCATCCTGATGATCGGTTTCATTGGCTTCCTCCTGCCTCCGAGACATTCATGGTAAGAAGGGCGTCATCCCCTTTTGCGGCAATGAAAAGCCGGTTCCCGTTTTCAACGGCACTGCATGTGCCATGGCGGGTTCCGTTGGCGCGGCTGTGAAAGCTATCGATCGGCACCATGGCCGCGTCCAGGCGAACGACCATGCCACAGGATCGGCTGGGGGACCAGGGCTTGTGAATCCCCATCAGCTTAATACTGCCGCACTGCAACGGTTCAAGAAAGCTGCGGCCGGAGGATAACGCCGGCGCAATCCAGAAATCACGCGGTACCCGGGACATCATATCAAAGCGGTACGCGTTTTCCTGCAACACCAGTTCGATCAACCGGTTGCGCGGTGCGAACACGGACAGCCAGGCGCCGCCATCTGGGGCCGGAGCCAAGCGGGAAGGATACCCGGGGATATGATTGACTAAAATCCGGCAGGCACCGGATTCGCCATCGATTTTAACCAGCCTGTGTCGCCAGCTTTCGCTGGCAACCACGCCATCATTATCGGCAAGCAGCCCATATGGAAACGCCAGTTTATCCGAAATAAGACGAAAATTATTCCCTTCCGGGTCACCCTTCCAGACGGAGCCGGACACGTTTTTCTCCATTAAATCGGCAACCCATGCAGAGGGTGGGTGGTGGGTCGATCCATTGGCCATCCACAAGCTGCCATCTTGCGCAAACGCCAACGCGGTAATACATTTTACGGAAGGAGGCAGATCGGCCTGATGACCGGCAATCAACAATTCACCCGTGTCGAGGCCAACAGCCCATTCATTTCCAGGGGATACCGCAAGGGCGGTAATATTTGCCGCATAGCTTTGTAACATTTTCGCTTTTCCGTTCTCATCAAAGGCGTAAAGCGTATCACCACTGCTTGCGATGATCCGATCGTTCAAAACGGCCAGATTATCAACACTGGATAACCGGGCAAATAACGCCGCTTCCTCAAGGGTATTGTTGGCACGAAACGGACCGTCCAGTGGTGGAATCGTTATGGTTTTACCACGGAATAAATCGAGTATCGGGTCAAAAATCATGACGTTGTTCCCCAGTATGCATCTATTGCGCTCCAGTTCTCATCGGCCCCATCGATCTTGATGCGTCCAACACGGTTATTGAGGATACCGCCGACAAAAAGATACCCTTTATGTTCACGCATAGAGGTAACCGACGGATGAGCCTCCCCCGCAAAATCGCTCATTGTTCTGATAATATTGTAATTTTCATCAAATTTAACCACACCGCCCGTATTGACGTTTGGAAATAACCACTCGTCTTGCGGCAAACGACGGGTCATGCGTTTCCGCATTGCCGGATGCTGCAGGGACAGATCAAAACTGGGGGTGCGCATTCCCAGAAAAGCCATCCAATAGGTGCCGTCGGATGCCCGGTTGATGTTGTCCGGGTAGCCCGGCATATCGCGAATCACGCACTCTGCCGTACCTGCCCTCGGTCCCTCCAGCCAATAGCGATGGACGCTGCACGCCCAGGTTTCGGCAAAAAAGAGCGACTTGTTATCGTGCGCCATGCAGACGCCATTGGTATACCGATAGCCGTCCAGCAGGGTTTTGGTTGATCCGTCTTTAGGATCATAGACAAGCAGTCGTCCCGTGGCACGGTTTTCAATCGAGTCAAGCATCCAGTCATAGGCATTGTATCGCTTGGTGGAATCGGTGAAATAGATACGACCATCCGGGGCGATATCCAGATCGTTGGGGTCGCGCAATATCGCGTCATCGATAACAGAGGTCAGTGATCGCCCCGTTTCTGCTGTCAATCTCTTCACCACCCGATCCGGGGAGATTGAATAGAGGCCCATGGCGCCGACACAACTCAACAGGTTTCCCGACCGGTCAAATGCCAGGCCGAGCGGAAACCCGCCCACGTGGGCAAAAATCTCCGACCGGGTATAATCGGGCGCAAAAAAACGAACTATCTCCCCGTGCCGCGTCCCGCAATAGAGGTGATCATCACGGTCGAGAATGACGTCTTCGGGCCCCTCAATTTCCTTTAAGCCGATACTTTTCGCTTTAGAGAGCTGATTATTAAACTCAAACGGCGTACCGGAGCCGGGTACCGCGGACTGGGCCGCCCCCATTTTCAGGTAGACCGGGACAACATAGGCCTCATCAAGCACTTTATGCCGGTTCTTCAGCCAGCGAATATCGATGGTAACAGCGATGGCCAGAAGAATACCGATCACCATCTGGTTGGTTCCGGTACCATACCCCAATCGGATCAGGCCGTTGGTCATCACCAGAACGATGATGGCCCCCATCAGCCCTTTGACGACAGAGCCCCGCCCGCCGCCCAGACTGTTGCCGCCCACCACGGCCGCGGTCAACGCCAGAATTTCAAGCCCGTGGCCCGTACCGATTCCGGCACCGCTCAGGCGTGTGGCAAAAAGAAAACCCGCCATACCCGATGTCAGGCCCGAGAAGACATAGGTCAAAAAAACGACCCGCCGCACCTGAATACCGGCGTTGTGAGCCGAACGGCGCGAGCCGCCAACGGCCAGTATATGCCAGCCCAGTCGCAACCGGGTGAGCGTAATATGCGTGATGACGGCCAGTAGGATGGCGGCCAGAACCGGTATGGAAAAGCCAAACACCGTCCCGTCCCCGATAAAATCCCAGATGTCCGAAGATACCTGGGACATTTGCGCCTGCGAGCTGAAATGCACAATCAAAATTTCAAAAAATGCGCGCCCGATGATGAGCGTCACCAGCGTTGTCAAAAAGGCGCGCAGCCGGATATAGCCGATCAGATAACCGTTGATCGCACCAAATATCAGGCCCGCTGCGGTAGCTGCCAGAAAAGCCACCCAGACCGGCATCGCAAATATGAAGAAGACCGAAATCGCCGCGAAAGCAGAAAGGGCAAAGATCGCGCCCACCGCAAGGTCGATGCCACCGCCAAGCATCACCACCGACTCGCCAATGACAACCAGGCTGAATTCACCGAGTTGGCGCGTGGATTCCTGTAGTGAATAGAGGCTGAAAAAATGTGGAATCACCGTGCCAAAAGCAACGACCGTGACGATCAGCGTGACGAACGGAATGGCACTGTCGGTCCAGCGTTTTGTCAGAATCTCGCCGATGACGTGAAACGGTAAAATATTATACCGCCAGACTTTAAGTCGTTCGTTAAAAGTCATTACGTGGTCTCCTGATAAAATGGATAAACGCCGGGTCCCCGTTCAAATTCGGCGTGGTGATGAATGGATACTCCGGATTTTTGTGCAGAACTTCCATACGGGTAGAATTGATGGCTATAAATCTCCCTGTTGTGTTGTCTGCTCGTCACGGGGGTTCACCATCCCATCAAAAATAATGGCCAGCAGCAATATAACGGCCTTGATGAGGTTCTGAAAAAGCAATGAGATACCGGCAATGGTCATGGCATTCAGCAAGATACCAATCATGATGGCGCCAATCAGAACATTGCGAACACCGCCCTTGCCGCCGGACAGACCAATCCCCCCGATCACCGTCACCAGGACAACATCGTAAAGCAGGTTGGAATTAACCACCCGGGTGTTGATCGATAGTAAACTGGCGGCCGTCAGCAGCCCCGCGATGAAAGAGAACAGTGCGGACAATACATACCGCAGAACCAGCATCGGACGCACCGGAATGCCCGCGATGCGGGCCGCAACCGGGTTATCGCCTGCAAAATAAACATACCGGCCCCATTTGGTAAACCGCAAAAAGAGAAAGCTTGCCAGACAGAGGCCGGCAAAGATAAAAATATCGGCGGGGATACTGACTGCACGGAATTGGCCCAGCGACTCAAGCCAGTGGCCCGGCGGGACGGTCACCGCATCGGAAGTGATCAGCTGCGAGCGCACATATCCAAAGACGAACAGGCCGCTGGCCAGCGTGACAAAGATCGGCGGTACATCCGCGTAGGCCACCAGAAATCCATTGAGGCCGCCGACGGCAAGGACACCCAGAATGACCAGTGTCAACGCTGTATAGTCACTGTAACCCAGGCCAAGCAGATTGAGATACCAGGCGACGGACATGGCCATGATAGCCACCATCGACAAATCGATCCCCCGGCCGATAATAACAATCGCCATGCCCAGCGCGAGAACCCCGAGAACGGAGATGGACCGGACAATCGAAATAAGGTTGGCGGAATTCAAAAAACCGGAGAGACCCACCGATGCCGCAATCAGGATCAGGATCGAAATCATCAGAACAATACGTTCCTGGTTCAAATTTTTAATGCCCACCATGACTATGTGCACTCCCTGTTATAAAAGTTGTGAAACTTTTTTATGCCGCTATCGGCTCCATCATCGCGTTGCTGACTTTTATCTTTTTCCCGGCAAAGGAAAACCGATGATTACCCAATACGCGCCGCCCCAAAGCGGATAAAAAAAAATAGAAGTAGAAAGCGCAAAAATTGCGACACCCGCAAAGTCGATGCCACCGTGATCAACCGGGTTGCGAGCGGAATTACGCCGTCAGTCCGGCGCGTTACCGGAACTGCGCCGGTGATATGAACCGGATGATACAAAGAGGGTAACACCGGGCGATGACCCGGCAATCAGGCGGAAAGGGGGCCGGAATACTTACCGCCCCCCCTTAAAGTATACAAACGTCGCTTATTTGGCGGATTCCTTCAGCGCCTTGAGATCCCAGCAGGTGTCACACTTCAGATTGTCTTTGGTGACGGTCTGTAATACCGAGTAGATATAGGTATGCGATGTGCCCGCTGGCTGGCCGCTTTGCAGCAAAAATTTGATGATTGCCACCATGACCTCGGACTCTCGCACCACGTTGTTCATCACGACGGCATGGTAGTCGCCGCTCTTGATCATATCGCATGCGGCGACCTGCTCACCACCGCTATTGGCGATCAGGGCGATTTTACCCTTCTTTCCGGCGTCGCGGATAGCAGCGGCCGCCCCGGTGGCATCGCCGTCCCAAAAGTCAATGATAGCGCAGAGATTGGGATGTTGCTGCAGCATGGTTGCGGTGACATTACGCGATGTGGTCGCATCCCAGTTTGAATCCGGTTTGGCGACGACTTTGTACTCCGGATGCTTATTGAGTACTTCCATGATACCGGCATATTGGTAAAGGCTGGTGGCATTGGTTTGATCCCCCTGGACCAGGCCGATCTCTTTCGACGAATTTTCGCCGCACGCTTTCATCGCCTCCAGCGCTTCCAGCCGGCCCCCCTCGGTCCAATCGCCCCCCACATACGCATCCGCCTTGAAATTGGCCGGATTGTCAATGAGAATAATGTAGATACCGGCCTTCTGGGCCCGTTTCATCAATTTGGAATAGGAGTTCAGGTCGGGGGCCATGATGATCATGACATCCGGCTTGGGGTTCGAAGCGATGGCCTCGGTGATGGCCTGTGCTCCGGCTTCGACACTCCAGTTGGGATCCCGGGTCTCAAATATACCGCCGAAATTGCGGACCTCGCGTTTGAGGTATGTGGCCCAGCCCTGTGCCAGGTCAAAGCCCATGGCCATGGGTACCAGCAATACGCGCTTGCCGGCAAGCGCCTTTTTATAGGCCGCAGCACCAGGGTCGGCTGCTGTTACCGGAAAAGCAGTCAGTGCGACGGTTGCAAACAATGCCATAGCCAAAAACATCTTTTGAAATTTCATAGCAATCCTCCAATAATGTAATCGTTATCCCCACACACCTCGATAAATGCTACAATTTTTTCGTCCTGCCAGGAAGAGAAAGACAGGAGATTTTTTTCAATTTTCAGATATTTTATCCTGTTCTTGAGCCTGGACAGTGGAAAACATCCAATATCAGAAAAAGACGCCCTTGTAAAAAAACCATCGTGTCACGCTTTCCCTGTGCAAGGTGTTATGATCGAACGCCTTGCCACAAGGGAAGTAAAACACTAATCGGGATCAGGAGAAACATCCGGCTTTACCTGGTATGCATTGGCAATACAATTGGTTCCGGAAAAAAGATCTACGACAGCCACGATCTCACCAATGGCCTCGTTATCAAGCCCGAGCCGCTTCACGGCGGCACTGTGGGATTTAATTCAGTATTCACAATTGTTGACAATGGATACGGACAGGGCAATGATCTCCTTGGTTTTCAAATCCAGCTTTCCGGGTTTCATGATGGCCTTGAGCTTCAACCACACGGCCTCCAGGTGATCGGCATTGATCGACAGGGATTTCCAGAAGTTCGGTACAAAATCGATCCCCTTGGTGGCCTTTATGTCCTCGTAGACCTCCTTGACCTTGCCGGTCGCCTCATTTTCTTCCACGGTTGTAAAAAGTGACATTAACCATTCCTCCTCTTTTACGGTTATCTCCACGTCCAGAGCAGCCGTTTAACGGCCCCGGACGGTAGATCCCCAGCTTATTCTATCGGCATCCCACTCAATTTATCCGGGAACAAGTCCGAAATTATAACCCCCCCAGGGTATCCAGTTGTGTCTGAGCGTTGTATTCATATGTTTCAGCATCTTCGATCTTGTAGGCGTCAGGCATTTTCACCGGGGGTTCATTTTTCAGCGACTTCACCAGTTCCAGGGCCTGTTCAACCTTGTCTTGATCGCCTTCGAGCGTGATATGAACCGACCCCTCCGATCCGGCGATCCCGCCTGATCCGACATGAAAAGCGCGGACACCGCACAACAGGGCAAATGACTCGATTTCCGTAATGGCCATGGCTTCGACCAGGGGAACAATCTTGGCAGGCAGGCCGGTGGTATATTTAAAATGGTAAATACCCGTATGCCGAGCCGCCGTCATCACCGAAGGAACCATCTTTTCGAGGCTGATCGGAACGATAAATTCAGCCCCGCGCGGGGTACAGATCGGCCACGCCATTCCCATAGTGCCACATTTCAGAGAACAGGCAAATGTACCGGTCAGGCCGGTGTGATCGATGGCGTTGGCCCCTTTAATCACCACATCACCTTTCCTGAATTTCAAAATTTCGACATTGGTATCCGCATTCTCAACGACCCGGCCTTTTTCGATCACATGCTGGGTGGCCGGGGGCGGTGTTGACGTCACGTTGGTCAGGCCCTGGCCGATAAACCCCACCGTCTGATTTGCTTTGTTGTCAATTGTAATGTTCAAAAGTTCTTCGGTTACATAGGCGTTGGTAACACCCCGGGCGATAATTATCATCCCGTTTTTATATGCATTTTTTACGACAGGACACGCTACCGCTCCTTTGGCAACCAGCCGCCGGGATTGCGCGGGGTTCAAAACAACCAGAGCCGCTGCCTGTTCTTTATCCGGTGTGGGTTGCGGGGGATCGATCGGATAAAACATTGATTACCTCCTGAATAGGGTAAGAAACTGGACAGATGAATTTTCAATTAACGGTTGATTTATAGTTAAATTAGACGGATAAGTCAAATTAATGATTCTAATTTTATTGATCACTTTTACTTATATATAATGCCCGAAAATTACCCGGTCTGTTAGCCCCTGGATGGGAACTTGAGCGGGCTGTCGAATAACAGGCCAATGGATGAATTTTAATCATTGCGCAGTGAAAGGAATGTTACATGCTTCCTGATTTCAACAGACTTAAGGTTTTTTACTATATATTCATTGAAAAAAGCAGCACGGCAGCTGCCAGGAAGTTAAATATCACGCAGTCCGGCGTAAGCCAGCACCTCCAAAAGCTTGAATTTGAACTCAATTCAGCTTTGTTTACCCGGGCACACCGGCAACTGGTTCCCACCGAAGCCGGTCTGAGATTATTCAAAATTTTGAAACCCTTTATGGAAGAACTGGAGACCGGGATTAAAAATATAAAAAAGGCGCAAAAAAAGCCATCCGGTCACCTGCGCATCGGTTCCCCGGTTGAATTTGGAAAAATGCACATGCCCGCTATCTTCGCCTCGTTTCGGGCCCAGTTTCCCGATGTAACCTTTTTCCTTAAGCTGGGTGACCCGGATACATTGTTACCCATGGTGAGCAGGGGCGACCTCGATTTCGCTTACATAGACATGTTTCCCAATGCCGGGCAGATTATCGGAGACTTCACCCCCTACACCATTGAGCCAATCCTTAAAGAGGAACTGGTACTGGCCTGTTCCAGAGATTATTATCATAAAAATATTAAAGGCGGCCATTTACTTGAACACTTTGTTAATCAGACGTATATCGCCTATAAACCCAATGCATCAGCGCTCCTTAGCTGGTTTAAGTTTAATTTTGGAATTTCCTCAATCCAGTTGAATGTCGTTCTCACCATAGACAGTGTCCAGGCGGCTATCGGCGCCATTTCTCACCATCTGGGCCTGGGCGTTATCGTGACTCACCTCATATCCGAAGAAATTAACAATGGAAGCATTGTTCCAATCCGGATTGCCTCAAAAAAAGTAGTCAATAAGATCGCGCTTTTTCAACTGGCAAATAAGAAATTAACACTGAGCGAGGCCATGTTTCAAGCCCATGTTCGCAAGGAGATACACCCGTCCGAGGGACTTATTCAGGCACCGTAAGTGCAGAGCAAGGTCGCAGGTTCTGATATTGGAGAAATATCGACAGGCAGGTAATAAATCTGGACGGGGACGGGTGTCGGCTTAGCCGAATCAGGCCAGTATCAGATCAATTCGCATCTGTTTTCCCCGAAAACAGTGTTCAACTGGGGGCGCACAGCCATCGGTCGAATCATCGCTATTCAATTTCAGTACAGCCAAGCCGAAACCCGAGAGAAATCTTTCCTTGATGGAAAAATTCATACCAAGCAATAAAGCAACAAACATGCCAAACGAATCACTTCATCTTGGATTTACAGCCAATGTTAATTTATCAATTATATTTACAGTACGTTATATTATTATTCTCGAACCGGATCATCCATTTTCGAAAAACAGGGAAGTGAATACCGGGTATACTGGATGGTATTAGGGGATTTGCACTACCCACTGCGCCAAATGACGACGTTGCTTTTGCCGCTCACTTTTTTTATCCCGGGTTGAGTTTTTTTGAAATGCCGGCGTCTAAAAGAGTAAAAAGCAGGATAAAACGGACACCAGCAGATACGGCTTGCAGGCAGATTATACCAAAACAGGAGGCTCAGCATGAAAAAAAAGAAATTATTTTCAATTATTATCGTCACTGCGCTAAGTCTGGCACTCATCGTCCCGGCTGCATCGGCAGGATCAAGGCATCGCCGACATCGCGATATGTTACGGGGTGCAGCTATCGGTATCGGCGCCTTCATGATTGGAAGTGCCATTCACAACCGTATTCATCGCCGGGCGGCGGCCCACCTCCCTTACTATCGATATGAGCCGCCACCTCCCCGACAGTGTGGGCACTGGGAAACCCGCCGCGTATGGGTTCCGCCCACGTATCGGCGGGTCTGGAACCCCGGCCACTACGACCATCGCAATTGCTGGATCCCGGGAAGTTATATCGACATCGTTGATCGCGACGGGTACTGGGATGAGCAACAGACCTGGAAGGCTTCCCGATAACCGGCACGACAACGAAAAAGAACAGACCACTTATCGCAGAACCATTTTACAGCAAGGGATCGTTATTCCAGAAACGATCCCTTTTTATGCCGGCAGAACGGCTGCCGGGATATTGTTTCAAATGCACAAGATTAATAAAAACCGCCGTACCCGCTTCAGGTACGGCGGCAAATCAAGCGAGCGTGGATCTTATAATAAGAAGAACGGCTATTGCAGCGCCTCAAAGACTTTCCCCACCATCTTTTCGGATGGTTTCAAGGTTTTATCCCCTTCGTCCTTCCATTTAGCCGGACACCCCTCATCCGTTTTACGGGCCAGGTGGAGGTTGGCCTTGAATTTACGCATCAGCTCATCGATATTCCGGCCCATGTTATAAAAATTGACCTCCGAATTCATAATCACACCATCGGGATTGATAATAAATACCCCTCTCAATGCCAGGCCGGTAGCGGTATCGTAGACACCAAACAGCCGGGATACTTCTCCGGTGGGGTCGGCCGCCATCGGATAGGTGACGTTTTCCAGTGATTTTTCGTTCTGGTGCCATGCCAGATGAACAAATTCGGTATCCGTGCTTACCGTCACCAGTTCAGCGCCCATTTTTTTAAACCGGTCGTACTGCTCTGCCAGAGCAGCAAATTCGGTCGCTCAAACAAAAGTGAAATCAGCCGGATAGAAAAAGAGGATCGTCCACTTACCGGCTTTTTTAAGTTCATCAAGGGCAATGCTTCCAAATTTCCCCTCGGCAGGGTTAAATGTTTTCATCTCAAAATTCGGGACGGATTGACCTACTTTCAGTCCACAGCATACCACTTCCTCGGTCATAATAGGCTCCTTTCAAGTTCGCTAAACATCTGAAGGGGTTATTTTCGGTATCGCGGACCACCAACGATTCCGATACAACGGGCCGATATACAATAACCATAGGCACCCTCTAGCGTGTCGTCAACGGCTGGATACAAAAGTTACCGGCTTATATCTTCTGTTGATCGCATAATTCATTCCGGATGATCTTCCCCGTGGCCGTCATGGGCAGGTCCGACACAAAACGCGATTTCACGCGGGTATTCATGGGCCGCCAGCCGGTGCCGGACAAAATTCTTGATGTTATCTTTAAGCGTGTCGTTTACATCGATATCATTTTTGGGAACGATAAACGCCTTGACAATCTCAGTGCGCACCGGATCGGGGACGCCAATCACGGCGGCGGTTAATACATTGGCGAACGGATTGGACAGCTTGATCAAATCACCGAAAGTATATCGATTTACCCGGCCAGCTTCGGTTTCGTAGATCAGCGCCGGGTTGTCTTTTTCAGCGATCTGCTTATCGCAGATATCCACGCCGATATTGCAGTATTCGGGGATATGCCAGCGAAATGACGCGTAGACTTCTTCGTAAGAATTTGCGGGAGTCAGCATCGTTACCTCTGCGAATCGTCCGTTGTGAGTTGGTCGGCCAGGGCTTCCGAAAGGTGTTTCACTTCGATCCGACCGTCCCGTTTATCCATACCGCCCCGCAGCTGTATGACGCAGCCAGGGCAATCGGTGACGAGAAGATCGGCATCGGCAGCTTCAATATTGTCCAGTTTTTTGTTGAGAATGGCTGAGGATATTTCCGGAAAATCGACGGAATACGACCCCCCGAATCCGCAGCAGACATCCTCGTCTTTGGACGGTACGTATGTATGGCCCGCCCGCTCGATCAGCTGGCGGGGTTCATCAACCACGTTAAGGCCCCGGCACAGATGGCACGGCGAATGATAGGCTACTTTTTTACCGGTACGCTTAAACGCTTTGGGAGAGACGTTTAAGACATTCACGAGAAATGAGCTGAAATCAATGATCTTGTCCGTGAATTCTCCCAGGCCAATCGGCGGATCCGGATCCTGTTTAAAAATTTTGGGATAATTATGTTTGAGGTGAGATGCGCAGGACGCGCACAGGGTCAGAATATAATCGTATTTCTGCGGCGCCAGCGCCCGGATATTCTGCCGGGCCACCTCCCTGGCCGTCTCTTCTTCCGCCGCCATCAGGGCCGGCAGACCGCAGCAGGTTTGATCCATGGGAAAACCCACCTGGACGTTATGCCCCCCGAGTAATGCCGGCAGGGCCCGGCCCTGTTCCGGATAAATAAAATCGATGGCGCACCCGACAAAAAAACCGATCGTATATTCCGGACGGGCCACCGCTGGGCTCAACGGCTTCCATTGATCTCGCAGCGGAGTTCGGGCAATGACCGGCAGGCTGCGAAACCCGTGCTTTTTTTCAAAAAAATGGGGCAGGTGGCGGATCATCGGTCTGTTTTTGGAAAAGGGCTTCTGGGCGAGATAGGCCTTGCGCAGGATAAAATGAAACAGCTTCCGGTTTTTCATGACTTTAGAGAGGACCACGTTTTTGACCGGCGTCTGCCTCTCCTGATCCATCACCGCCCGGTAGGTTTTTTTAATCAGGTGCGGCAGGTCGATATCGACCGGGCAGACCGATTTACAAGCCTGGCAGTTGATGCAGTTCTGAACGATAGCCCGGTCGTTTTCGCTTCCGTGGTAAAACAATGTCAGGATCAGCCCGATGGCGCCGATATAGACATGGCCGTACTTATGCCCCCCGACCTTGCTGTAGATCGGACAGACATTGGCGCAGGCCCCGCAGCGGATACACCGCAAAGCTTCAGAAAAAACCGGATCTTCGGCCAGCGACAGGCGGCCGTTATCGAGAAACACGACGTGCATTTCCTTGTGCGCCGACGGCGCCGACAGGCACGGGTTGGTCCCTTTGATCCAGGTCACATAGGAGGTAATCGCCTGACCCGTGGCATTTCGCGGCAGAACCTTGAGAATCCGCAGGGCGGATTGAAGGTTGGGAATCAGTTTGTCATACCCGACCAGGGCCACGTGGATGCGCGGCAGGGTGGTCACCAGGCGCATGTTGCCCTCGTTGGTCACCAGGCCCAGCACACCCGAATCGGCCAGGGCAAAATTGGCACCGCTGATTCCCATGTCCGCCTCCAGAAACACCGAACGCAACGACTTGCGGGCGACCTTGACCAGCTTGTCGATATCCTCCGAATCCTGTTTTTCCCGGGTGACGGTTTCAAACAGATCGCCCACCTGGTACCGGGAGAGGTGAATAGCCGGCATGACCATGTGGGAGGGCCCTTCGCGGCGAAGCTGGATGATCCATTCCCCCAGGTCGGTCTCCGTTACCTCAAATCCCGTCTTTTCGAGATGATGATTTAAAAAGGTTTCCTCGGCCGTCATCGATTTGGCCTTGATGATCCTTTCGACGCCGCCTTCCCGGGCGATCCGGGCGATGATCTCATTGGCCTGCAGGGCGTCTTTGGCCATGTGAACCTTCGTACCCGCCGCTTCCGCATGGACCTTGAATTCCTCGAACATTTTTTTCAGATGGGGAAGGCCGGCATCCTTACCGGCGGCAATTTCATCCCGGATACCTTCAAAATCAATCCCCTGATACACATGGGGTCGGTTTTCCCGATAGGCCGTATTGAAATTATCCAGGGCCTTGCGTAAAAACCGGTCGCCCAGCGCTTCTTTGAGTTGTCGTTTGTACGACTTGATATCCTGCGCCGTTTTAATCATGCGTGATGGTCCTCCACGATCAGAATATGAAGCTCCCGGGGGCCGTGAACGCCGATAGCGAGCACGCGTTCAATATCGGCAGTCCGGCTGGCGCCGGTGATAAACGCCATGTAAGCGGGGGTATCGGCTTTGAGAATACGGTCCAGTTCGCCTGCAAGTGCTTCCGGATCCGGCTTGATCTTTTCGGCCGGTAAAATGGCGATGTGGGTTTCCGGCAGCATCGTCGCGATCCTCACGTCCTCCGATGATGAATCAATGACCAGAGAACCGGTGTCGGCAATGCCCCAGCCAGCGACGGTCAGGGAGGTGTGGATATTCCGCGCATGGTTTCGGAAAGGTGGGGCGAGAAGCGTCAGTCCGGCGGATTCGCAGATCAATCCAAGGATCTCATATTCCGCGGCGTCCAATCCGGTGGCGGCAATCGTTTTTCCACCCTGCTTTTTTGTTAAATCCGCCGTATACGCCGCGATATCGTCGAATCCCTTCACAACCGAAACACAGGCCTGAACCGCTTCAGCCCTTTTTTTCATCAATTGAACTAATTCAGGGGAGTTCATGGTACCTCCGTTTTCCGGTTAAGGCCCGCCATGCGCTTGTTACGGAAAATCATCGCCTATACGCCCGTGTGCTGCCCTGCTGTATCAAGTGGCGTTAACCGTTATCGACCCGTCAAAGATGCTGGGGCGCTTATCGGGTGTACATCTTGCCGCCTGGCCAGCGGATTTCAATTTCAGCAGAACGAATTTTTTACTGCCCACCGGTTGAACAGCCGCGATCTCATAGCGGGTCAGCGGCATCACTTTTTTAAGCTTCGGCAGATCTTTTTTGCGTAAAATAATCAAATCATAGTGCGGCGGGTGGTGCGAAATCTGCTCATCAGTGATCACGGGAATTTTTGCGCGCTGCAGGTAAAAATTCCACCCATTGTCAAACCGCCGGCCGTAAAAAGCGACACTGCCGCCGGCCGGCAGAATCGACCGGATGGTCTGGCTGGCGTACCGGGCGGATTTAACCCGGTCTACATGGGGTATGTAATATAATTGCACGATGGCAAAACCGAGCAGCAGGCTCACGGCAACCAGATTGCAGGCGACTCGGTGCTGTCGGACGTGGAGGTGTTTAAAGGCCTGCCGGATAAGGCCGACGGCCAGCACCCCCGGAATATATATTCCCCATAAATGCCAGTCTGCCAGATCAAAAGGAAAAATGGAAAGTACCGAAAACCGGTCCTTCAGTATTGGAACGACAGCCGGGAAAAGCATCAATACACCAAGAATGACAAGAACGAGAATCGCACAGATGCGCAGCCAGAGTGTTGTGTCCCGGCGGCGGGACCATCGGGCGACGATGTGGGCGATGATGATGCTGAACGCCGGGTAGAGCGGCAGCAGGTAGCGTTCACGCTTGCCGGACGGAAGAGAAAAAAAGACAAGGATGGTGCAAATCCATAATCCGAAAAACAACAATTCCCGCTGCCGGTCCCGGACGGCGTTTTTGATCACCGGGGCGACGCCGGCCAGGACGATGAACCAGGGCAGGGCATCGAGAGGAAAATTCAGAAAATAGTAAAAAACCGGCCGGCTGTGGGGAGCACTTCTTATGACGCGGCCGAATTGCTGGCGAAATAAAATGGTTCGGGTATATTCCCGACCGCCGGCAATACAGGCCGGAATCACCCACAGAGCAGCGATGGCGAGTGCCACCGCCGGTCCCCAGGCCAGATGGGCAAACGACGCTTTTTCATGACGGAAATACTTACCACTTTCCCAGAGAACGAAACTCAGCCAGGGAACCAGGAGCGCCACCGGTCCTTTGGCGAGAATACCGAGGCCGCAGGCGCCGTAGGCCAGAACAAGGAATTTTTTTTCCTGGCGGCCATCCCATTTCAGAAAAAAGAACAGGCTGGCAGTGGTAAAAAATGTGAGGGTGATATCAATGTTACCGGTGGTCATCAAAAGGGTAAACAGGCTGGTCGACATCAAAACGAGGACGGCGGTCAGACCGGTTTTTTCGTCTTTGCTCATAACGCCGAGGCGAAAAGTCAGTAGCAGGATGCCGAGGCTGGCAAAAGCCGACACCCACCGGCTGGCGGTTTCAAATGCAAAAATTTTTGCGGCCACCATCGTGAGCCAGAAAAACAGCGGCGGTTTTTCCGCATAGATCTCGCCGTTCATGATGGGCACCAGGTAAGACCCGGTATGGGTCATCTCCCACGCGACCTGGAGATAGCGCGGTTCATCAGGCGCCCACAACCCCCGGTTGCCGATGGGGAGTACCACGAAAAGCAGCCACAGCAGGATGATAAACATAATCGGATGGCGGCTGATGATTTTTTGTATTATGGTAAAAAGGGATGCGCCTTTTTTTTCAGCCAGGGACTGGACGTCATTTATTTCCTGATTGCTTTCCATATTTGCCGCCATTATTCCAAACCGCGAAGTTTCTTGAATTTTAGTGTTTTCCACAATTCTACCAGATCATCATCTGATTTCATAGCCAATTTCTCACCAATTCATTAAATATTTTCCACCATAATGCAGAGAGACTCTCGCCGTATTCCCGTTATCTGAATCGACCGGGTGATGTCTTTATTTAGGCTTTTGAGTAAACCGGCAACAGAAAATCTGCTTGAGGCGGATATCAGAAGAATTACCGATATTGACAAGATTATTAAAACTCTCTATCCTTTTTAACCTTTCGAAGTAAGGCCGGTTAACGGTTTGCCGCTGATGGTGTCCTGACCCATGAAAGATAATCTGGGAAAGATAATCTGGGAAAGATAATCTGGTTTTCTTATGAGCGATCCACCTTTAATGAACATTAACGCGATCTCCATCTCTTTCGGAGGGGTGAAAGCGCTGGACGATTACCACCTCAATCTGGCACCGTCGCGTATTTTAGGCGTGATCGGGCCCAACGGCGCGGGAAAAACCACCCTTTTCAACCTGATCACAGGATTTATTCGGCCCGATTCCGGGCATATCTACTTTGGTGACGAGGAGATCACGCATTGGGAACCGCACCGGATCGCCCGGAAAGGAATTTCGAGGTCATTTCAGAACATCTGCCTCTTTAACAGACTATCGGTGATAGACAATGTCATCGTGGGTTGCCAGATCCGGCAACACCCTTCCCTCTTGTCCGCGCTTTTCAAAACCCCCGGGTTCAAGCGGAACGAAAAAAAGCTGCGCGACAGCGCCCGGCGGTTGTTGTCTGTTTTCGGGCTGGAAAAGCAATCCGATCAGCGTGCCATGAGTTTGTCTTATGGAGATCAGCGCCGCCTGGAAATTGCCAGGGCCCTCGCCGCTCGACCCAAACTGCTGATGATCGACGAACCTGCCGCCGGGATGAACCCCCGGGAAACCGAAGATCTGCTGGCACTTATTTTGAAGCTAAGAATCGAATTTGATTTAACCATCATTCTGATCGAACACAACATGAACCTGGTGATGCCCCTGTGCGAAACGATTCAGGTGCTGAATTACGGAAGGCTGGTGGCAGAGGGGACACCGGCGGAAATCCAACAAAACCCGGAAGTTATCGACGCCTATCTTGGAGACGAGAATGATATTGCAAGTCACGGATCTTGAGGTCTTCTACGGCAATATTCAGGCCCTGCACGGCATCAGCTTCAACGTTGAAGAAGGCGAAACCGTTACCATTATCGGCTCCAATGGTGCGGGGAAATCAACCACGCTACTCACCATTGCCGGTTTATTGAAACCCGGAAAAGGCGAAATAAAATACCTGGGCACCTCCACAAAGACGCTCCCGGCAGACCGGATCGTCCGCCGGGGAATCTCTCTTTGCCCCGAGGGTCGACGCATCTTTTCCAGCCTTACCGTGTATGAAAACCTGATCATGGGCGCCGTCCAGCGACGAGACCGGAAAAAAATCAGGGCAGACGTTAAATGGGTTCTGTCTCTGTTTCCCGACCTGAACAGCCGCCTCGATCAAGCCGGCGGCACCTTAAGCGGCGGACAGCAGCAGATGCTGGCCATCGGGCGTTCCCTGATGAGCCGACCGAAACTGCTCATTCTCGACGAACCGTCCCTGGGGCTTGCGCCCGTGCTGGTAAATCAAATTTTTAATGTCATCGCAACGCTGAAAAATGACGGAACCACCGTATTGCTGGTAGAACAGAATGCCCGTCGGGCACTGGAAATTGCAGACCGGGGCTATGTGATTGAAACCGGCCGCATTACAATGGAAGGCTCCAGCACCTTTTTGAAAAGCAACGACCAGGTTAAATCCGCCTATTTGGGAGGTTGAATGTCCAGTACCGCATATTTTTTTCAACAATTTATAAACGCGCTGAGCCTGGGCAGTATCTATGCGCTGGTCACGATTGGCCTGGCCATGGTGTTCAGTATCCTGCGGCTGATTAATTTTGCCCACGGCGACCTGATGATGATCGGATCCTATGCGATTTTGATGCTGTTCAATGCCGGCCTGCCGGTCTGGACGGCAATTCTGGCGGGCGTTGCCATCAGTGGTATTACCGGCATCATCATGGAACGATTATGCTACCGCCCCTTGCGGGGCAGCGCGGAAATGAACACCCTGCTGACCTCTTTTGCCGTAGTGGTATTGCTGGAAAACGGTGCGGTTTTGTTCTTTGGCCCTAACACCCAACCCTTTGGAATCCTGAATTTCATCCAGCCCACCCTTGCTGTCGGGTCCCTCTTAATCAGCAAAATCGATGCAATTACAGTGGTTTTGACCCTGGCCATTCTTATTTTAACCGCATTATTTATAAAAAAAACCACCCTGGGCATCTCCATGCGGGCGGTTGCCGATGATCTGACGGCAAGCCAGCTCGTGGGCATTCCGCTCAACCGGGTGATTGTCAGCGCCTTTTTTATCGGATCCCTGTTCGCAGGACTGGCCGGACTCCTCTGGAGTGCCCGGGCGGGAAAAATATTTCCGCTGATGGGATTCATCCCGGTGGTAAAGGCGTTCGTAGCGGCCGTGATCGGCGGCTTCGGCAGCATTCCCGGTGCGGTCATCGGCGGTTATGTTCTTGGATTCGCGGAAGTCTTTTTTGTGGCCCTTTTACCGCCGGACTTCCAGGGATACCGTGACGCTTTCGTGTTTGTGCTGCTGATTATCATTCTGCTCGTCCGGCCCCAGGGAATCCTGGGTGCAAAAGCCATGGAACGGAGGATCTGATATGCATTCCGGCAGACAGGCGGGGTACACGTTCATGGCGCTCGGCCTCTTTTTTCTCGGGATCTATTTGCTAAGCGCATACGGCAACCATTATTATCAACGGGTCGGCAACCTGATGATGATCTATGTCATCCTGACGGTCAGCCTCAACCTTTCCAGCGGTATTATGGGGATCTCTTCTCTGGGCCAGATTGGCTTTATGGCGATCGGGGCGTATGTTGCCGCCATCCTGACATTGCCGCCCGGTCTCAAGGAACGCTGGCTGACGGGACTTCCCCACTGGATGCATTCCATCCAGACCGGTCTGCTGCCGGCGATGCTGCTCGCCGGCCTTCTGGCGGCCGTCGTTGCCTTTCTGGTCGGCATCGTTATCCTCAGGCTCCAGGGCGTTTTTGCCGCTGTTGCCACCCTGGGTTTTCTGATTATCGTCAAGGTTATTGCAGAAAACTGGATGACGGTCACCCGGGGGGGCCGGGGCCTTTCGGCACTTCCTGCCTATACCAACCTGTGGTGGACAAGCACGGCCGCCGTGGTAACTATTTATGCAGTCTGGCGAATTTTAAAGTCACCGCATGGAAGAAGCATGATCGCTGTCCGGGAGCATGACCTGGCCGCCCAGAGTGTCGGGATCAATGCGCCTAAAATACGACTGCTGGCATTTGTTATCAGTGCCTTTTTTACCGGTATTGCCGGTGCGCTCTGGGCCAATCTGATCGGTGTGGTGTCGCCCGGCAGTTTTTATCTCTGGCTGACACTTTTAATCATTATCATGATGGTTGTCGGCGGCATGGGGAGTGTCACGGGATCGGTTATCTCCGCTGTCGGGTTTACCATTCTCCTGGAATTGTTACGGGGTTTTGAAAATAAAATCGCCATGTACGGTATCAGTTATATCATTTTTGCCGTTGTCTTTCTGCTGATGATTATTTTTCGTCCCGAAGGGATTATGGGAGACCGGGAATTCAGTTGGCGTAACGTCCGGCGGATCATTCCGTTACCCTGACCGCTTGCGCCCATGATCGGATATTATTATTGACAAAAAAGGGGGTGAGACCCGGCAAGCACCGGAATCGTTAAAAACAGATATGCCATTCCGGGGACGTATTGGAAATTGTTAAACACATCTAACCTTAAAAAAGGAGGAAAACATGCAAAAAAAAATCAGCATCGCCATTCTGGCCATCGCCACGGTATTTCTACTTGCTTTCAGTGGCCCGGTCGGCGCCGATACGGTTAAAATCGGCGTCATCGAGAATCTGACGGGGTCAATGGCCTCTCTGGACCAGCCGTCGCTCAACGGTGTTAAACTGGCTTTGAAAGAAATCAACGATGCCGGTGGCGTACTGGGGAAAAAAGTAGAAATCATCGTCAGAGACGGAAAATCCGACCCGGCTACTCTGGCCACGGTGGTCGAAGAGATTCTGGGCAAAGGGGTCAGCGCCCTTACCGGCCTGTCCGATACCACCATGGTACTGGCTGCGGCGCCGGCTGCCCAGCGGATGGGCGTCTCCTTTGTTTCGTCCGGTGCCACCTCCCCTTCGTTGCCCGATGAAGTGGGTGACTGCCTGTTCCTTGAACCGTTTGGTGACAATGTTCAGGCCGCAGCCGCAGCCGAATACGCCTACAATGATCTGGGCGCCAAATCTGTCTGGGTCCTCTACGACAAGGCCATGGACTATACCTATCTGCTGCAGCGTTATTTCTGTGATCGTTTCGGCGGATTAGGCGGGGCCATTATCTCCAAGGCCACCTACCAGACCGGTGATACGGACTTCAGAGCCCAGATCACCAGTCTTAAATCCAAAAAAACACTTCCCGACATTCTCTTTATCTCATCCGGTCCGGATGAAATCGGCACCATCGTAAAGCAGGTACGAGATATGGGAATTAAAATACCCATCGTTGGGGGGGATGGTTATGATACGCCACTGCTGGCCAAAGTGGCCGGGCCGGCCGCTGCCACGGATATTTATTTCACCACGCATGTGGCATTAGATTCCAAGGGAACTAAAGCCTTTGTGGAAAATTACAATAAAATGTTTGGCCATCCACCTGAAAACGGATTCGCGGCACTGGGGTATGACGCTTTTAAGCTGATCGTAAATGCTGTCAAAAATGCGAACAGCGCCGACCCCAAAGCGGTAAAAACCGCACTGGCGGCCACACAGGGATTCAAAGGGGTGACCGGAACAATTAACTATCCCAAGGGAATCCGGGTTCCGCAAAAATCCGTTACCATCATTAAAGTAGATGGCGGAAAATTTATTTTTGAAAAAGAAGTCATGCCGTCTGAAATTCCGGCACCTTAACTATCATAAATACACACCTATCCCATACAGGCGCCGGTTGCCTGCCCATCGGCAAACAGCCGGCGCCTGTATCTTTTAACTTTGCGAGGTCTGTAAAATGAAAAAGATTAAACTCGAAGAATTCACCCAGCGCTCCTTTCAGGAAGCCGGCTTTGATAAGGCAATTCTTGCTTTCGGTTCTACCGAATGCCATGGATATCACCTTCCCTATGGTTGTGACACCTTTGTTTCCTACGACCTGGCCCTGGAAGTGGCCGACCGCCTGGATAAAACCGTTGTCGTTCCACCTATGTGGTACGGTATGAGCCTGCATTACCGGCATAAACCGATGTGTATCAGTTTGACAAATGATACCCTTGCCCAGGTCTACCGCGAGGTGATGGAATCGTTGATTCACTGGGACATTAAAAAAATCCTGGTGATCAATGGCCATGATGGTAATATTCCGCCGATTGAAACCGCCGCCCGGGACATTAAGCTCAAATATCCGGATATCGGTCTGGCCGTCCTCGATGCATGGTGGGTCACCGCCGGTAATCTGCTGCCGGCCGACACCTTTGAAGTCTGGGATGGTCTGGGTCATGGTGGCGAGGGGGAAACCTCCATTGCACTGGCCATGTTTCCGGACTTGTGTGACATGGATTGGGCGCGTGGCATGATTCCCGACATGGACCCGAATATCAAACTGATCTGGAACTTCGAAGAACTGACCGACTACGGCGCAACCGGCGCCCCCGAAAAAGCCACAGCTGAAAAGGGCCAGAAAATGAAATCCGTTCTCATTGACTATCTAGTTGATTTTGTCAGGCGCATGGATAAACAGGGCTGGAAATATACCACCCGGTAATTTTTTCGAAACAGGCTTTTTATTTCCCCACAGGTATCACAATGTATTGTAAGGTTTTTTTGAAGCCACCGACTTAAGCCATACTAGCCGGAACACAATTATCGTTAACCAGTAATATTGCAATATGAATGAAAGGTAAACAGAATGAAGGCAAATGTCGGTGGAGCGGATCGAGTCATTCGCGGTATTGCAGGCCTCGTTTTGATCGGTGCCGGGTTATATTTTAAAAGCTGGTGGGGAATCATCGGCGCAGTCCCTCTTTTTACAGCCATCGTCGGCTGGTGCCCCGCGTATCTCCCTTTTGGCGTGTCCAGTTGCCGTGTGAAATAATTTAGATTCGATGCCGCGCATGACAGCAGATAGAGCGTAAGGATCGAACAGGTCCGGCAGGCAGGTTACTCAAACTGAACTGGGCGATTGTCAGCTCACTCCGGACCAATCTATTGAGCGCTGAGGATCTCAAAGAGACTCGACATATCCAACAGGCATGCACCCGGGGGCACTTCTTTCGGGCGCCTGGCGCTTTTTGAAATCCTTGTCATCTGAATATCCTGGCGCATAGTTTCCTAAAAAATTGCGCTTTAGATCAAACGGATAATTAAGGCGGGGAAAATGGCAAATTATGATTACGATATCGGCGTTATTGGCGGCGGTGCCGCCGGATTGACCGTTACTTCAGGAGCGGCCCAACTGGGCGCCAAAACACTGCTGGTGGAAAAAGAACCCGTTCTGGGTGGCGACTGCCTGCATTATGGATGTGTTCCCTCCAAAACACTGATCAAAAGCGCCCATGTGTATCACATGATGAAGAACGGTGAAAAATATGGACTGCCCGCGATTGATGTGCCGCCGGTTCAGTTTGACCAGGTGGCCGGACGGATCCAGTCGGTTATTGATGTGATTCAAAAACATGATTCCGAAGAACGATTTTGCAAGCTGGGGGCCAAGGTCATATTCGGAAGCCCGCGCTTCAGTGATGCGCATGCCATTGACGTGAACGGGAAAACCATTTCGGCCAAGACATGGGTGATTGCCACCGGCTCCTCCCCGGCAGCCCCCCCCATCGAGGGCCTCGATGGTATCGACTATATTACCAATAAAGAGATTTTCTCCCTCGACCACCTGCCCGAATCGATGATCATTCTGGGCGCCGGTCCCATCGGCTGTGAGATGGGACAGGCATTTAACCGGCTGGGAACCCATGTCCGGATCGTGGATCGTTCCGACCAGATTCTGGGAAAAGAAGATAAAGACATGGCCGACATGGTCCAGGACGCCATGCAGAGTGAAGGGGTTGATTTTAATCTGCAAGTCAGCGTTGAAAAGTTTTCCACCCTGGATAATGGCGAAAAACAGGTCTTTTTGACAGACAAAGACGGCAAGGCGGTTTCGATCAAAGCTGAGACTATCCTGGTTGCCATGGGGCGACATACGAATACCGATGGGCTGAACCTGGCCGCCATTGGCGTTGATTTTGATGGACGGGGAATCAGGGTAGACAATCGGCTGCGCACGACCCAGAAGCATATCTATGCGGCCGGCGATGTGGGCGGCGGGTTTCAATTTACCCATGCCGCCGGGTATGAGGGCGGCATTGTCATCAGTAACGCTGTTTTCCGGCTGCCCCGAAAAGCAGATTATACCTTCCTCCCCTGGTGCACGTTTACCGACCCGGCCCTGGGCAGTATCGGCATGAACGAAGGGATGGCCAAAGCGGCCGGGATTAAATATCAGGTCTGGACGGAACATTTTAAAGATAACGATCGCAGCCTGGCTGAAGGAGAAGAACGCGGTCAAATAAAAATGCTCCTGGATGAAAAGGAAAGGCCGATCGGCGTTCAGATTCTGGGGCCGGGCGCCGGAGATCTGATCGGGGAATGGGTGGCTGTTTTAAATGGCAAGGTCAAACTGTCAACCCTTGCTGCGGCCATTCATCCCTATCCGACGATTGGTGAGATCAATAAAAAGGTGGCAGGGACCTATTTTTCCCCCAAGATTTTTTCTGATCGAATAAAAAAAGGACTGAAATTTTTCTTTCAGTTAAAAGGAAGGGCCTGTGGCCCGGACGAATGTGAGATGTAAATCAACGACTTCCGTCTATCAAAAAATACGGGGCAGCCATCTGGATAGCCAGGCGGCTGGTAAACATTTAAAAGAAAGGTATCGTCTTCAATGGAAACATACTATAAGCCTGGAGATCTGCTTAAGTTTGAAGAAATCGGCAAAGAAGCGCCGGAGATGGCCAAAAAATTTTTCGACTACTACGCGACAGTATTTGCCGAAGGTGATTTAACCGAAAGAGAAAAATCATTGATAGCGCTGGCCGTGGCCCATGCCATCCAGTGCCCATATTGCATCGATGCCTATACCCAGGCATGTCTCGAAAAAGGATCGAATCCGGCTGAAATGACGGAAGCCATCCACGTGGCCACGGCCATCCGGGGAGGGGCATCTCTGGTTCATGGCGTTCAGATGCGCAATGTTTCTGAAAATCTATCCATGTGAATGATTCGAGGATTTCATGGCACAAGTATCACGATTGTCACGCGCTAAATCGACACCATCCGATCGGCTCGATACGGGATCCTTTTCCAGAGCGGCGCCTTTCAGCCTGGCACTGACCCGGCACAATCTCAAACTGGAACGGGACAAAACAACGACCCTGCAGGTGAATACCGGTTTACTGTGCAACCAGGCCTGCCGGCACTGCCATTTAAGCGCCGGTCCCAATCGCATGGAGATCATGCGCCCTGATACCATCGACGCGGTGGTGGATTATGCCGCCGCCGTCCGGTTTGATACCATCGATATTACCGGGGGCGCTCCGGAGCTGAATCCGCACATTACCGACCTCATTGAACGAATGGCACCCCTGTCTTCCACCCTGATGTTCCGGTCCAACCTGTCGGCCTTAAACGACGGGAATCATGATACGCTCATGACGTTGTTAACCGGTCACCGGGCCGTCATCGTGGCCTCTTTTCCCGCAATCAATGCCGCCCAGACGGATTCTCAGCGGGGAAACGGTATTTTTGATGTCAGTATCGACGCGTTGCAAAAGTTGAATGCGCTCGGGTATGGCCGGGAAGGGTCCGGCCTCGAATTGAACCTGGTGTCCAATCCGACCGGTGCCTTTCTACCCTCTTCCCAGGAGCAGACGGAAAAGAGATTTCGCCAGGTATTAAAAGATAAATGGGATATCGATTTCAGCAATTTGTTCAGCTTCGCCAATGTACCGCTGGGTAGATTCCGGCAGTGGCTGCGCCAATCGAATAATCTGGACATGTACCTGGAAAAACTGGCCGGCCACTTTAACCCCTGTTCGGTTGCCGGCGTGATGTGCCGGTCGCTGGTATCCGTTTCCTGGGATGGATACCTGTTTGACTGTGATTTTAATTTAGCGGCGGGGATCTATATGGGGGGGCGTAAAATCCACGTTTCCAAGATGGAAGGCCCGCCCCGGGAAGGCACGCCCATTGCCACCGCGGACCATTGCTACACCTGCACTGCCGGCTCGGGATTCACCTGAGGCGGATCGATTGATACCTGAGTTTCAGGTTGAAGATCAGTATTCACAAGGGTATCGGGCGGCGTCCTTTATGAAAACATTCTTATACCTTAGTGCTGTTTTTGTGCTGCTCGTGGCCTGTCAGCCGGCATAAAAATCCCCTGACCTGGGCGGCCTGTACAACAACCTCGTCCAGGACGAAAACCCGTACCGCAACCCGGTCATTCTGATTCCCGGCCTGCTGGGTTCAAAATTGATAGACCGGAAGTCACAGGTGATGGCCTGGGGTAACTTCGGCTTTGCGCCCTGCATATCGAAAAGCGGGCTCTTAAAAAAAATCTGGGCTGCTCACCTTGAAACGGCCGCCACCTCGCAGTCAAGGGCCCTGATAATATCCTGCGGGGCCATCTTCAGCATAGTGCCACGTTGCCCGGCATTGATCATAATTTCTTGATATTTTAGAATTAATTCATCCATGACGGCCGGTAGTTTCCGCCGGGTGCCAAACGGGCTGATACCGCCGACGTGATACCCGGTCAGGCGTTCCGCCAACGCCACATCGGCCATGGCGGCCCGCTTGACGGAAAAAACCCGGGCCAGTTTTTTAAGGTCCAGCTGACGGTTTCCCGGTACCAGGGCCAGGCAATGGTTTTTATTTTCAATGTCAACCACCAGGGTTTTAACGGTCTGTTCAAGGGGAAAAGCCGTGGCGCGGGCAGCAAATTCCGCACCTTTTTCCCGGTGATCGTATTTGATCACCTCAAAAAGAGTGTTTATGTTTCTAAGATAAGCGATGGCGCGTGTGGTCATGGGTGTCTTCCCTGGTTGACGATGAGCGATTGTATAAAAAAATAAAAACGATTTCAACTTCAGCAGATATAAAACGGAGGTAAATTGTCATGCAATCCCAAACCGGATTAAAAACAGGTATCCGAGCCAGGCGGTTTTCAATCGGTTTGGCCTTTTTCATGGCACTTCTGACCATTGGCCCGTCGGCCCAGGCGGCTGATCCGCTCGTCGATACCGACTGGATCACCCTTCATCTGAATGACAACGGCATTCGGATTCTCGATTTGCAATCGGTATCGAGCTACCGGGCGGGACACATACCCGGTGCGGTTCATACCCGCTATGCCGACTGGCGCACGACCGATTCAAAGGGAACCCCCGGGATGCTCCCGCCCAAAGAATATCTGGAAAGGCTTATCGGCGGCCTCGGTATTGATAACCAGACGTATGTCGTTCTGGTGCCACCGGGTTATCATGTCGGCGACGTGGCCATGGCCACCCGTGTCTACTGGACATTTAAAGTACTGGGCCACGACAAGATCTCCATCTTGAACGGCGGTATGGCGGATTATATCCATTCACCCCTGGCCCGGCTTGACCGCAACACGCCCATGCCCGAAAGGAAAAGCTTTACAGCCCGCATTAACCGCGAAGATACACCGGATTCCGGGGATATTCTAAAGCTCGGTAAAAATAAGACGGTCCTGGTAGACAGCCGCAGCCCGGGTGAATATGACGGTAAAATCGGCAGCAACGCAAACCAGCGGACTGGAACGATCCCGGGCGCCATCAACCTGCCGTATGATAACCTGGTAAAAAGCGGTACGGGAAAGTTTTTGGATCGCACCCGGCTGGAATTAATTTTTAAGGAAAAGAAGATTCCCGCGACCGAAGAGCAGGTGTATTTCTGCCACACCGGGCATCGTGCGTCTCTGAGCTGGTTTGTATCCCATGAACTGCTGGGGAATCAACAGGCAAAAATGTACGACGGCTCCATGGCCGAGTGGGCCAGAAACCCCGAACTGCCCATGGTAACGGGCACGTCAACCGGCCGGCAATAAATACGATACGAAAACATCGGTGACGAAGCCGGTCTTCCTGGCGCGTGGCCGGCGATGAAAAGGAAATATCCAGATGACTGCCATTCGACTGCTCGTTTTTCTCAGTCTGTATTTAACTTTACCCGTCCAGGGACTACACGCAAAGGAGAGTCTGATGCCACATTCGCCCGCCCTGAAACTAAAGCTGCAAAAGGCCCTTGAAAAAAAAGGCGCGGATTATCAGCCCCGTACCCGGCATCTTTTACCCGATGGACGCCCCAAATATATCAACCGCCTGATCCTGGAAGGGTCGCCCTATCTTCTGCAACACGCCCACAACCCGGTAGACTGGTATTCCTGGAGCGATGAGGCCTTTGAAACGGCCCGGAGACTGGGACGTCCCGTATTGCTCAGTGTGGGATACTCCACCTGTCACTGGTGTCACGTCATGGAGGAGGAATCATTTGAAGATGAGGAGATCGCCCGATTTCTCAACGAAAATTATATCGCCATCAAAGTCGACCGCGAGGAACGCCCCGATATCGACGCGATTTACATGGCCGCCGTACAGGCCATTGCGGGCAGCGGCGGCTGGCCCATGACCGTATGGCTCACACCGGATCGCAGGCCTTTTTACGGCGGCACCTATTTCCCGGCCCGGGACGGAGACCGGGGGGCGCCCGTGGGATTTCTGACCGTGCTGAAAAAAATCGGTGCCATGTATCATGACCAGCCGGATAAAATTCAGGAAGCCGGGCAGACCCTGACCCAGGCCATTCAACAGCAGCTCCGGCCGGCGACCGGAGACCGGTTGCCCGGTTTCGACCTCATTGAACAGGTGATGGAGGATTATAAGGCTTACCACGATCCGGTCTATGGCGGCATGAGTGGAAAACCGAAATTTCCCAGCAGCCTGCCGGTCCGGCTGCTGCTGCGATATTATCGCCGAACCGGGGATCAAAAGATTCTCGACATTGCCCGGCTGACTTTGGAAAAAATGGCCGGCGGCGGGATTTACGACCATGTCGGCGGCGGTTTTCACCGCTATGCCACCGACAAAAAATGGCTGGTTCCCCATTTTGAAAAAATGCTCTACGATAATGCGCTGCTGGTCATGGCCTACCTGGAAGGATACCAGGTGACCGGCGAGAAACATTTTAAACAGGTGACCGAAGAAATCCTGCAGTATATCCAGCGGGATATGACCGCACCGGGCGGGGCGTTTTATTCGGCTACGGATGCCGACAGCCTGAATCCGGACGGCCACCGCGAAGAGGGCTATTACTTCACCTGGACACCCGACGAGCTGAAAGCGGCCCTGGGCGTAGATCGTGCCAAAATCGTCAGCGCCTATTATGGTGTGGGGAAAACGCCCAATTTCGAGGGACGGCATATCCTGCATACGCCCCGGACGCCGGCGGAAGTGGCCAAAACCCTGGACATATCTGAAAATACGCTGAGGGAGACAATCGAATCCGCCCGGGAAATCCTGTATCAAACCCGAAACCATCGCCCGCTTCCCCTGCGGGACGATAAGATCCTGACCGCCTGGAACGGGTTGATGATATCCGCCTTTGCCCGGGCCGGGCTGATTCTGGCGAACCCGCAATATACGGATCGCGCTGTGCGGGCAGCCGAATTTATCCTTCACCATCTTTTCCTGAACAATAAACTCTATCGAAACTACAAAGATGGCCAGGCCCGTCACATCGCCTACCTGAACGACTATGCCTTTTTTACCGCAGCGCTGATCGACCTTTACGAGGCCACTTTCGATATCCAATGGCTGAAAAAAGCGATCGCGTTCGACACCATTTTACAAACCCATTACGAAGATGCTGAAAACGGGGGTTTTTTTATGACAGCCGAGGGTCAGACAGACCTGATCGCCCGGGAAAAGCCCAACTACGACGGCGCCGAGCCGTCCGGCAATTCCGTGGCCCTGCTTAATATTCTCCGGCTGGGCGAATACACAACCCGGGACAGCTATCGTCTGCGGGCCGAAAAGATGCTGACCACCTTTTTGGGCAGTGCCTCCACCCGTCCGATGGCGTTGTCTGAAATGCTGATCGCCCTTGATTTTCAGACGGACAAAGCCAGGGAAATCGTTATCGTGACGCCACCTGGGAAACGGGCGCAGGCCGATCCCTATTTAAAGGCATTCCGAAACACCTTCCTGCCCAATCGCATCCTGACCGTTGCCGCCGAAGGCGAAGACCTTTCATCTCACGCACGCTTGATTCCCGTTGCCGGGAAGAAAACGGCGCTTATGGGAAAAGCGACCGCCTATGTCTGTGCAAAAGGCACCTGCCAGTTACCGGCCACCGATCCGGAGCTGTTTGCCAGACAGATCCGCCAGGTCGATAAACAGGTGCCGAAAGCCGCTGAGTAATGGCCGAATTGATCGGATACAGCATCTCCGCTTTCCTGGCGGGGATGCTGCTCAATGTGATACCCTCGGCACTTCAGGCCACCCTGGCCGCAAAACAGCCGGTACTGCTCGAATTTACCGGGATGTTTTCGGCCAAAACCCTTGTTCAGGCCATCGAAGGTCTGTCTGTTCCATAAGCATTAGAAAGAATGGTGATCCCCTCCTGGAATTGCGCCCCGTTGATACTGTTTTTTGCCCTGTCGGTACCTGCCGGCACCTGTGTATAACGGGTTCTATCCGTGCCACCGATCGATTTAAAAAATAATCAGCATACTTGAACCTTTCGCTTAACCATGAAATACTTTGCCCCTCTTTGCAAATGAAACCGGAGAAATACCTTTACCTTTTCCTCTGTTTAAGAAAGGTTCAACGATGAATTCCGATTTTCGACAATTAAAAGATAAAGCCGCCGCCCGGCTTTTTACCAAATACCCGGCATTGGTCGAAAAATGGGCGAAAAAAGCGTCGATCATGACCTTTTCCGATGTGCCCTGGTCTCCAGTGACAACCAACGCGGACCAGTGGCGCCTGGCGCTCGTTACTACGGGCGGCGTTCACCTTAAATCCCAAACACCATTTGATATGTTCGACCCGGCCGGCGACCCCACCTTCCGGGAAATCCCAGACAATATTTCCCTGTCGGATCTGATGATTACGCATAACTATTACAATCACAGAGATGCCGATAAGGATATGAATATTATCCTCCCCCTTTCGCGCGTGGCCGAACTCAAACAGAGCAGGGAAATCAAATCCGTGAATCTCCGGCATTTTTCCTTCATGGGGCATATTACGGATCATCATATCGATACCCTGATCAATGAAACCGCGCCGAAAGTCGCGGCGGCCCTGCAAAAAGACGGAGTTCATGCGGTGATTCTCACGCCGGGCTGAGGCTACTGCAACCAATCCGTGGGATTGATTCAGCGCGTGATCGAAGCCAGGGGGATCGCCACCATATCCGTCTCTTCATCTTTGGAAATCACCCGAAAAGTCCGGCCACCCCGGGTGCTTTTTCCCGGCCTGCAACTGGGCCATCCCGTCGGCTTTCCCGGCCAGATTCACGAACAGCAGACCGTATTGCGCCTGTTGTTGAGATACCTCCAGACGATTAAAGAACCGGGAACCATCGTGGAGATCGATTTAACCGATCCTTCCCCTCTTGAAACGGTCCGGGTCTCATGCGAATGAGAAATAGAGATCACACCATCAGCCGGCCTGATTGGTTTCGAATCTTCCTGATCTGTGCCGGGATCATTTTCTTTTCGATTCCGCCATCACTTGCCCGGGACGACGTGTTTATCGGTCGATTTTCCAGTGACATCCCCGGTAAAAAAGTCCCTTCCCAATGGGAGCCCCTTCTCTTTAAAAGCATTTCCCGGCATACGAATTATTCGCTGGTCAAAGATGCCGGTCAAACGGTTGTTAAAGCAGTCTGCCATGGCAGTTCGTCCGGATTGATCCGGTATATCCGCATCGATCCGGAAAAATATCCGATTATCGAATGGCGCTGGAAAATCTCCAATATTTTCAAAAAGGGCGACGTCACCCGGAAAGCCGGGGATGATTACCCGGCCCGACTCTACATCGCCTTTGAATTCAACCCCGAAAATGCCGGCCTGATAGAACGGGCCAAGTATAAAACCCTGAAACTCTTTTTTGGTAAAACACCCCCGGCCGGTGCGATCAATTATATCTGGGCCAGCAAAGCGCCGGACGGCACCGTTGTGCCCAGCCCCTATACCGGCCAGTCCATCATGATGGTGGTGCAAAGCGGAAACGCGGAGGTAAACAGATGGATCACCGAAAAACGGGACATCATTGCCGACTACATGACCGCCTTCGGGAAAAAACCGCCGATGATTACGGCCATCGCGATTATGTCGGACGGCAATGATACCGGGGAGTCCGCTGTGGCGTATTATGGGGATATTGTCATGCGGGGGAGAGACATCGGAAGGGAAAGGGGTCCAGGGGGCGAGTGAAAAGATAAAAATTTCAGATACGATATCTCTTGGTTAATGCGA
>QNYZ01000039.1 GCA_003973265.1 Deltaproteobacteria bacterium
TCAAGCCACGACTTGATGACAAAACGACGGTCTATCGAGGGGCTGCCCGTGAGATGGGGCTGAATGTTTTTCAGGTAAATCTGTCGATCCCTGGCATCGACATCCGTCCGGCCCCTCTGGTTGATACCCCCCCTGTCCATATGGAGAAAATATTCCAGGTCGATAAGGTCTTTAATATGCCATTGGGTTTTCATCGGTTCGTCAAATACAGCTCATTATATTTTCCAGGATATTCAGGACCCGGTTAACGATTCGAAAAAAAGCCTCACTTTGTCATTATTTAATAAGATTTTCAATCTCCAATCCCGAAAGCCATTGTCACCCGGTTGACCAGGCCCCAGATGGCATCAGCGGGGAAAACATTTTCAATGGACCGGTCAAACAATACGTTGAGCCGCGGGGCAAATTCCTCGTCACCCTGCCATAATAAATAGTAAACCGGTACCCGTGGGAACGGCATCAGCCGGTAAGCCACATCAGCCATGCCCAGATGGTGCCCGCTGAGCGCTTCCGCCGCTCGCTTGAACCCTTCCGGATCATGACCAAAACGGGTAAGCAGCCGGTCGATTCTAAGCGCGTGTGGACCGGTAAAAAAATGCCCCTCTTTCAGGTCTTTTACCCCAACGATATCCCGTCCCACAGGATAAATCATTCGGACATTGTTTAAATAAACCACCGTGGCCAGGGTCAGCAGCGGATCGTCCGATACCGTCCAGCCGTGACCGGATCGTTCCAGCAGGCACCGGTTGGAAAAATCCACCTCCCTGATTTCATTTAAAAATTTGAACCGAAGCCGCTCATCATCGATTTTATCGAAAAAAGTAATATTGGCCAGTAGCGCCCGGTCTTTTTTTTGAAGACTGTCCCAATACCGGTCCGCTACCTGCAGATGAGAGCCGTCTGGTTTATGTGTGGCCTTGTAGTCTGGCATTTTTATTGTTTATCTTTCCTGACTTTCTGCTATCTTGACATCCATGGCCATTTCGGTCAAACTAAATTCATTTCCAGGCATCTTGAACAAGCGACAGCGCTTTTTTAATGTGTCACCAATTTTAACAATGGAGCAGGTTAGATGAAACAGTTATTGGTATTGGTATTATGTCTTTCGTTGATAGGCTGCGTGTCAACGGCGGACACGGAGGACGATAACTTCAATACGCCCGCTTCAAACCGGGCGGTCCAGTGGACCCGAAATAATGCCATTTTTCTGAGCGGGATCAATATCTCCATGGGCGCACCGACGCCCGGATTCGTCAATACGTATTATAATCTTTTTCATGCAACAGCGGTTCATCTGTGGGCCGACGGGTTGCCCGCAGAAGCAGATGGATGGGCCGCGGTACGGCCGGGGCCTTTCCGGTTCGTATCGTGGTTGAACCACGACGGGACCAGCTTTGCCAACGGGCAGACTATCGGGGGAAAACCGGCCAACACAAAGGGACGGATCGGTTTTCAGATTGGCGATGAGCCGGGCCGGGGTTGCACAACCCTGCCCTGTGCCGTGGATAACCTCAATCGGATTGCCATCGGTGTGAATGCGGTTCGTGCGGCTGATCCCAACGCATTGGTAATTGTCAATTTCAAACGGAGTGACTTCCTCGAAGGCGCGCTTGACCATTATACCCGCCATATGGACGGTGATATTATCAGCTACAGCCATTACAGCTATGGCAGGGGGGCCTACAAAGGCCTTGAAACCGTGCGCCGATACGGCCGTCAGTTCAGCATGCCGTACTGGTGTTATTTGAAAGCCTGGGACGGCGCCGGGGGGCCTGACGGGAAAACCGCGTCGGACATGCGCTGGAATGCCTATTCCTGCCTGTTATACGGCTTTTCCGGTTTCAGCTGGTTTACTTACCAGATTGAAGCCGGCAGAGAGGTCGTTTCCAGCCTGTTCAGGCATCCCGGCGATTTTACGGCCGGCCGTACGGGGCTGTGGAATGAAGCCGCACGGATCAATGTGACGCTGCAGCATCTGGGGAATATCACACGAAAATTAATCAGTACCGCCGTCCGGTTTATTCCGGCATATGAATTTCTCCAGCCGAGGGGAACGACCAACTGGTTCCGCGGATCCGGTGACGATCAATATATTACCAGCATCAAGCCGGCAGGTAGTAAATTAATGGAAATATCCGTGGGATTTTTTCAGGATGATGGGGGCAAGGTCTTTTTTATGGTCCAGAACGTATCACACACGAACTGGCTGTCCAACGAGGTCGTTGATCTGGCCGATCGGGGAACTATCCGGATTAATTTCGATTTTTCAACGGCTCCGGCCACAACCAGCAAGTCGCATTTACGAACCGTCAATAAGGGAACCGGCCGGATCGAGCTGTTGCCGCTGACACATATCCAGGGCAATCAGGGGTACCTGGATATCACGCTGAATCCGGGAGATGTCTCCTTATTGTGGTATGATACGAATATATAGATTCTGTCGGCTTCTCCCTTTGGCATGACTTCCCGTTGCTGAATCCGGCAATCGGATAGACCCGGCAATCGGATAGACAATAGCGCCCCGCGGGAGATCCGTATGGTGTCCTGTCTGAACTGGCGGCACATGAATGGCGGTTACAGCAGGCTGACCCAGCCTGGAAAATCAAACTCCTCATGAGCCGCCATAGCCGATTTGGATCTCGCCGTCCTCGACGATTACCGGGACGAGCCGTTCCCCGTTTGTAAGTTTGAGCATTTCATCTAATTTACCGGTATCTTCCCTGACATCAATATAACGATGTCCCCTGTAGGCCTTCCTGGCCCGGGCGGTATGGGGTCACCCGGCCTTTCCATAGATGGTAACCGCTTCAGACATCATACGTTCCTTTACCTGGGGTTGATCGGGGTGCCCGGGGGTTGATCGGGGTGCCCGGATGCACGCTTTTTCTCAAGCTATAGCACACACAGGGCCGGATGTACAGATAATCTGAAAGACAGCGTCCACAACATAACCTCAAGGCCGCCTGAATGGACAGCTTGCAAAATGAATTAAGGGAGGGTATTTTAATCCAATCGAATTTATAGACAATTGATGAGGCAGCACGATGAGTGTTAAAATCTATATCCATAAAACCCATCGCCAGTATACGGATGGCTTAAGTGTTGTTGAAACCACGGGAGATACAGTGGGAAAGTGTTTATTAGATCTGGTTGACCGGTTTCCGGCAATAAAGCCGGAAATATTTACCGATGACGGCCAACCGACCCGCAAGATTGAAATCTACCTGAACATGGAAAGCGCTTACCCCGATGAGCTGGGCCGGCCGGTGAAAGATGGTGACGAGATTCACCTGACATTGCTTCTGGCGGGCGGCTGACAGCTAACGACGAAGACACAGGGTACCGGCAGTTTACAACTGCCTGGTTACAAAAGAATATGACACGGGATACCATTCACAAGACAACGTTGCTATTACTGCTTGCCGTTATTTCTGCTGTTTTCCTGGCCATGATTCGTCATTTTTTACTGGCCCTCCTGCTGGCCGGTATTTTTTCATCCCTTTCGCACCCATTGTATCACCGGTTTGAAAAATGGTTCGGCGGACGCAGCCGTCTGGCTTCCACGGCCACATTGATGGTTATCGTGATTGTTCTGATTTTACCGCTGGGGGGACTGCTGGGAGTGATTACGGCTCAGGCCATTAAAGTCGGCCAGTCGGTTACCCCCTGGGTGCACGAGAGGCTTGCCGCACCAGACGCTTTTTCCAGCCTGCTCGATTCGATCCCTTTTTATGACCAGATCGCGCCGTATCGTGAAACAATTATTCGCAAAGCCGGGGAAACCGTGGGGGTCGTCAGTAAATATTTTATTAACAGCCTGTCGTCGGCGACCCTGGGCACGGTGAATTTTCTCTTCATGACCTTTATTTTTCTTTACGCCATGTTTTTTTTCCTCACGGACGGTTACCGGCTGCTGAACAAAATCCTCTACTACCTGCCGCTCGAAGATGATGATGAACGCCGGATGCTCGACAAGTTTACCTCGGTGACGCGGGCCACGATTAAAGGGACCGTGGTCATCGGGGTACTCCAGGGCGGACTGGCCGGGCTGGCCTTTGCCGTGGCGGGTATTTCGAGCGCCGTTTTCTGGGGAACCATTATGGCGGTCCTCTCGATTATTCCAGGGATCGGAACAGCGCTGGTCTGGGTGCCGGCGGCATTTATCCTGGCTGCCGGCGGGCATTGGGCCAATGCCATCGGGCTGGCGGTTTTCTGCGCCCTGGTGGTGGGCAGTATTGATAATTTCCTGAGACCGCGAATGGTGGGGAAAGATACCGAAATGCACGATTTGATGATCCTGTTCGCCACTCTGGGAGGGATTTCATTTTTCGGCATTCTCGGGGTCATTATCGGACCGATTCTGGCAGCCCTGTTTGTGACCATCTGGGAAATATACGGTACGGTTTTCAAAGATGTTTTACCGGCGGTCGGCACCTCCCGGCCGGATGAGGACGGCGGCGACGGGTAGCAGGCCACAATGTCTGCCTGCCCACGACGCCGGCCTGGATAGATATCCGTCGATTGCGGGAGATTTCGTCAATACCCACCCTCGATATTGACGACACGATGATAAGATTAGAACCGGCTGAGTTGCACGAGTCGTTCTTCACACAACGTCACCAGTGCATCTTTTGACTTTGATTGCGCCTTGAACCGGCGATCCCATCTTTTTTTATAAGCAGCATGAATGTCGGCCACGATCTTTTCATCGACCCCCTGCCACTGGCGGGCCATCTTTTTTGAAAATTCACCAAAGTCTTCCCATCCGTCTTCCGGCCATCTCTCCTTTAAAGCATCATGAAGCGTAAACCCGGTTTGGGCCAGGGATTGGGTCTGTTTCCAAAAATCGACAACATCGTGCATATATTCGGGAATATCAAAAGACCTGGAGCCGGCATCGTAAATTGTGCATCGCTCAAGGGGATAGGCGGTATTTTCGTATTGGGACAGGGCAAATTCCGGGGCCACCTGCGCGTTGATCCGGACAAGGTCGGTTCCCGGTATCTGGATTTTCAATCCGGTGGTCTTATCCGCCACCCCAAAACGGCCCTCAATGTAAATAACAATGGTGCGGCCGTATAACGGGTTCATGGCACGAAGCTTTTTATCAACGCCCTGCAGGATTTCTTCAGCATTTTTACAGCCGATGGTGAAGAAGATCAGGTTGTTCAACCGGCTTCGATTGGCTCTCAGGTGGTCCAGGAAAATATTAAACCCGATGTCCAGCGTGGTCCCGGTTGCCACCACATCACCGAGCAATACCGTTGCATGTTCGGGGACCTTCAGCTTTCGATACTGGTTTTCCCGGATATGCCATTTGCCGTCAATTAATTTTCGCTGGGATGTCATAAACGCCGATGCATGCCGGTTGAACCCATAGGCATGGTAGAGCGCTTCGCGCAGCGAAAAATTCAAGCCGCCACGCAGAAATGTAAATACACAGAATTGTTCCTGGGGATTTTCCAGCAATAGATCACGGCCGGGCAGGTTTTTTAAGGCCGCCACCATCGCTTCCTGCATGAGAACCGTGTACTCCACACCGAGCAGTTCGGGAATATTGCATATTTTCCGGGTTCCCGGGGTCGAGATGACATATCGTTCCACCGGGTTGTCATCATCGTCTAATAACTGGTAATATGTAATCTCAGGCTGTTTAGCGATCTGTTTTAAATGCGTCATCATTCGCCTTTCATTTTATGGACGTCATCCGTTTAACTGTCAGTTGAATAAATCTGATATTTTTTCTTTCTGGCTGCAAAAGCTGGCAGGAAAGACCTCGAAATCGGTTATCAGAGTAGGTCAGGGAAGTCAAATAATGGTTTCAAATTCAAACTTCAACTTGACTTTTAATGATATTTGACTGAAAATTCGGTACCGGGTCGGTATAAAGCCCCATTAACAAGAAAATCTTTCGGGAGGTAAAGATGGCCTTTTCAAAGTCCGGATCAAACCCTGCGGAGCGGCGGCGATACCGGCGAGTCGATCGACGCGTTCCGGTTGATATGCATCTTGAATCACTTGGGTATGATATTACCGGAGAAACACAAAACCTGAGTCTGGTGGGAACGTATTGTAAGGTTGACCGGCCCATTCCGGAAATGACGCAGTTGATGATGGTTCTCAACCTGCCGTCCGACCAGGTGGAATGTGAAGGCACTGTAGTTCGGTCAATTCCAGATCCGTCTTCTTCCAATTCACACCATCTGGCCATCTTTTTTAATGAAATATCGGAAAGTGCGAAGCAAAAGCTGAACACATTTATTGAGGCCTGAACTGACAGCTATCACACCTTTCCTGGCCAGTTTACCTTTTCAGCTTAATGAACAGGGGTAATCGATGAAATTAAATAAAATTGACCATATCTGCATCGCCGTCAAAGACCTGGAAGCGGCCAAAAAAATCTGGGAACCGATGCTGGGAAAATCCGAACCCGATGATGCCTATGTGGATGAACCCGAAAAAATCAACGTGGCGCGTTATATGGTCGGCGAGGTCGGTTTCGAACTGATGGAATCCACCTCTCCGGATGGCGATGTGGCCAAATTCATTGAGAAGCGGGGAGAAGGCATCATGCTGATCAGTTTCAACGTGGACAATACCCGCAAGGCCATGGCGGAACTAAAAGAAAAAGGCTACCCCTTTATCGGTGGTGCCCGGCAGTTTCGCGATTGCGAGTTCGCCTTTTTGCATCCCAAAAAGATGAACGGGGTCTTAACCGAGCTGATCGATTATAAATGGGATGAGGAATAACCGCCCGGCTATTTCCGGATCTTTATTTTAAAGAGACTCAGTATATATCGATTGGTCATTCCTTTCTCACTCCCAAATATATACAGGCCGCTGCCCACGATCAGGATCATGCCGATAATGGTTTGCAGGCCCAGAACATCCTTCCAGAAAACATACCCCCAGAGGGCACCCAGGGGAACGGAAATATATTCGAAAGGGGCAATGGTGGCCGGCGGGCCCAGACGGTAGGCTTGAGAAAGAGAATAAAAGCCTGCTGCAGCGATCAGGCCGATGGCAATAAACAGAACGAGGTCGCCTTGTGAAGGGAGTTGCCAGTGATGAAGCAGAAAGGCCGCACTTGGGTGTGATGGGCGGGCGGCGGTCATCCAGCCCAAGGGGATACTCAAAATGGCTGAGAAAAAAACATACATCACTGTCGGGTAAAAAGCCAGTGATATACCGCTGTCCGTTTTACCCAGCTTGCGCGTAATAATTGAACCGATCGCGTAAAGCAGTGCCGCCAGTAATGCCATCAGGGCAGCCGGATCGATCATTCGTGCGCCCGGTTTCAGCATAATCACCACCCCGAGAAACCCCAATAGAACCGCCACCCAGCTGCTGGACTCAATTTTCTCATCCAGGAAGAAAACCGATAAAACAGTGATGAAGATCGGGCCCGAAAAGAAAAGGCTGACGGTTTCCGCAAGGGGAAGTGCGGCCAGGGAGAGGTAAAAACAGATATAGGATCCAAACATCAATGCAGCGCGCGTGATCTGCGTTTTATAGCGCCCTGTCCGCAATAGGTGCAGCCCGCCATCTAAACGGGCAATGAGTAGAATGGGAAAAATGGCAACCACGCTTCTGATCAAAACAATTTCATGGACCGGATAGCTGCCGCTGAGCCATTTGATGATGATATCCTGAAGCGAGAAAACAAATACGCCGCCAATGAGGTAGCATACGCTTTTAACCAGCCCGTCGTTATCCTTGACAGGCGTGATCACTGGCGATTCCTGTTTTCCATGAACCTTGAATGTTCTTTTTTTGCGCCCACATATTTTTTAACCGTGCGACGGTCGACCTTCAGCCGCCGGGCCGTCTCTACGTAAGATCCTGCCTGAGCGTATACCTGCCTGCAGTAAAGACGACACATTTCTTCAAGACTCAGCACGTCATCCAGGACGAAGTCGACCCTTTTACCGGCCGGGTTGCGGGCCGTTTCCGTGACCGGGTGATACGCCCCGCGGATCATGACATTGCGGACGCATTGTTCCAGCTCACGAATGTTGCCCGGCCAGTCGTAGGCCAGGCCGATCCTTTTTTTGATCCAGGACTTAACGTCTTCGGACAGCTTTTCATTTTCATCCCCGGCGATCCGCTTTGCGATATAACCGACCAGGTCCCAGAGCACATCCGGGGATTCGCGCATCTGCTCATAAAGAGAGGGCGTGGTGATAATATCCGAACACAACCGGTAATAGAGGTCTTTCCTGAACTTTCCCGCCGCCATGTCCGCATGAATGTCACGATGGGTCGCTGCCACGATTTTGCCCTTAAATGCCAATGTTTTCGTTGACCCGAGCCGCTGGAAGGTACGGGCCTGAATCACCCGCAGCAGTTTAACCTGAATCAGTGGATCGAGTTCCCCGATTTCGTCGATAAAAATGGTACCCTCGGCCGGGCAGGCTTCCAGCCAGCCTTTGCGGTCTTCCAGTGCACCGGTAAACGCCCCGCGGCGGTGACCGAAGAGTTCCGATTCTACCAGGGTAGCGGGCAGCGCCGACAGGTTGATGGGAAAAAAGGTCTTAAAGAAGTCGACCTGAAATGTCAAGGAATTCGTGTCAAAAGGAATGTAGCGGGACTGGCCGATGGCGTTGGCCACCAGCTCTTTTCCGGACCCGGTCGGCCCGATAATAAGGGTCGTAAAATCGCCCATGCGTTTATAAAAAGACCGGCGATAGCGCTGCATGTCATGGGTGAAAATAGAATCCCAGACCGCCGCGCGCAGGTGGGCCGCCACCTTCGAGCGCCCGATAATCGCCCGGAAAATATAAAGAAAGGCCCGGCGAACCTGAAAAAGGCAGGCAAAAATATGCGCCGCTTCGTCTTTTTCCGGCAGGTCATATCCGTCGATGTCAAAAAATAATTCCCAGTAGTGAAGAAATTCATTGAAATAGTCATAGGTCCGGCCCTTTTTCGGACGGATAATGTCAGCTTTAAACTGCTGGGCATAGTGATGGTAAATCAGAAACAACGCGGTATCTTCATACAATTTCAACTCGCTGCCTGTGGCGGCCACTCCCTCTGCCAGGCGTTTTTGCAGGGTCGTCAGCAGGGGATAGGCGCGTTCGGTGATTTTCCGCGTATTGACCAGGTGAAATTCAGGGTCATCTCCCAGGAGATTCCAATCGGCTTTTGATTCATCAAACGCATCTCCCAGCGCCTCACGCTCGTACTGGATGCGATCGGGTAGAAAGGGATTGACATAGCTGAGCGCGGAAATCGCTTCCATGAAACGATAATCGTCCGGTTTTATAAGCGCCATTTTTTCCTCCGGGAATGTACAATTTATGTTATATCCATATATCTAATCGTAATTAATATAATTACCGGAACTGTTATTCAGTGTACCGCCTCATATATAGGGCTACTACTTATATAACATGCTAATATAAATAAAATAAGAGAAATAGTACAAAATACGTATATCGTATACATATATTGTTGTTCTGCGTCCCGGACTGTCCGCGGTCGTACAAATAGGATCAACCGGGTTAAATCCATATTTATAATGAGTTATCGGAATGATCCGGCCGTTTTCTTTCGGACTTTCCTGCCTGGCACGGGAGTTGCTCTATATTCATGGCGTCACCCAAATAAAAGGAGCTCAACCATGCAGAAGACAATCATTTCCATCATATTCGCTATTGCCATCAGCCTGACCGCCGGTGTGGGCCATGCCGCCGGCATCCTTACCCCGGCAGGGTCGGGTCATCAACCGATCCAGATTGTAGATCACCACGTCCATGTTGTTATCAATAACGGCTTTGCCATGACCGAGGTTCAACAGACATTTTTCAACCCCAATGCCGAAAATCTGGAAGCCATATACAGCTTCCCCCTACCCAAGAGCGCCAGCCTTTCAGAAGTCACTATTTATGCAGGCGAACGTGAAATTCACGGGGAAGTGCTGGAAAAGCAGAAAGCCCGGCAGATCTACAAAGACGAAAAAAGCAAAGGGAATAGCGCCGGTCTGGCTGAAAAGAAAGAATTTTACACTTTTGAGTTCAGGGTCTACCCGGTGCCCGGAAATGGTGAGACCCGAATCCGGTTTCTTTACTATCAGCCACTGAAAATGGATGCCAGTATCGGCCGCTATCTTTATCCCCTGGAAGATGGCGGCACGGACGAAGCCGGGAAAAGCTTCTGGACCACCAACGCCAAAGTGGAGAATACGGTTTCCATGAGCCTGGAACTGAAATCCGCCTATCCCATTAAAGATGTCCGCATACCCGGATTTGAGGCGGCGGCCACGATCGATAAACAGGACAATGATCATTATACGGTGGAGATGCAACTCAGTGATATGCATCTGACCCGGGATTTCGTCTTTTACTACCGTCTTGAGGATAACCTGCCCGGTCGCGTGGAAGTCATTCCATTTCGGGACAATAAAGATAAAGACGGCACGTTTATGATGGTAATTACACCGGGGGTGGATCTGAAACCGTTGAGCAATGGATCGGATTACTGCTTTGTACTCGATGTCTCCGGAAGTATGAAGACCAAAATATCCACGTTAAAACGGAGCGTCCTTAAAGCCCTTGAAAAGCTCAAACCGAAAGATCGCTTCCGGCTGGTTGCCTTTGAAAGTCAGGCCCGCGAGTTGACACGTGGCTGGCTGCCGGCCACGCCGGATTCACAGGCCAGGGCCCGGCAGATCCTGGACCCGCTGGGTACCGGCGGCAGTACCAATCTATACGAGGGACTTGACCTGGGCCTGAAGCGGCTGGATGACGACCGGGCTGTCAATATAATTCTGATCACCGATGGGGTGACCAATACGGGTATTGTTGACCCGATCAGGTTTCATGGGTTGCTGCAGAAAAAAGATGTGCGCGTTTTCGGGTTTTTGCTGGGAAACAGCGCCAACTGGCCGCTGATGCAGACAATCGCCGAGGCATCCGGCGGATTCTACGATCATATCTCCAATGCGGATGATATCATGGGTAAGTTGATGCTGGCCGGCAGCAAAATCAACTATGAGGCCCTGCTCGATGCAAAGGTTAAAATCTCGGGCATCAAGGTCTCTGACCTGACCGATGACACCTTTAAAAAAATCTACCGCGGTCAACAACTGGTTATTTTTGGAAAGTATCACCAGGGAGGGCCGGCCCGGGTGACCCTGGCGGCGAATCTGACCGGCGAGGATAAAACCTATACCAGCGAGTTCGTGTTTCCCGAGACCGACACCGATAACCCTGAACTGGAGCGTCTCTGGGCATTGGCAACGGTTGAGAAGATAGCGGCCATGGAGCGGATCGGCAAGATGAAATCGTCCGAGTCCGAAAGTGCTATCCGTGATCTGGGCCTGGCGTATCAGATTGTTACCGATTACACATCCATGGTTGTCCTTTCGGATTCGACATTTACCGAACGGGGTATCGAGCGTCATAACCAGGCGCGCATCGCCCGCGAACAGCAGGCCCGCTCCCGGCGCCATCAGCAGCCGGTGAAAAACTACCGGGTAGACCATAAAAAGCCGGCCTTTAAATTCAAGGTGCCGGATATCGGCGGTGGCGGGGGTGCCATCGACCCCTTCACCGGGACGATCGGTCTGTTGATTGCCGGATTAGGGGCTGCACGGATTTCCCGGCGAAGAAAGAAACGGTAAATTGGAAATGGTAACCCCGGCCGATGCGCCAATACGCATCCATCATCGGGCAGCGGGGCGATTTCCATACGCCTCGCTGCTGCTCACCCTGCTGGCTGTAATCGTCCATTTGTCCCATGGCCTGCGAGTCGATCTTCTCTACGATCGCCTGGCCCTTAGCCGGGTGGAGCTCTGGCGGATTGCCACCTGCCACTGGGTGCACCTGTCCTGGGACCATCTGTTCTGGTCAGGTGCCACTTTCTTATGCCTGGGGGCCGTATGCGAGCGGCTGGATAAAAAGAAAACATACCTGACGATAGCGGTATCCGTTTTCCTTATTCCTGTTGCCCTGTGGTGGGGATTGCCGGGTCTCGAAATATACGGCGGATTATCCGGGCTGGACTGCGCTTTGTACGCCCTGTTGTTTACACTGCTTGGCCAGCGGGAAGCCATTTCCGGTAACAGGAGATGGACGGCTGTTTTCAGATCGGGGCTTTTGGCTCTGCTGGTCAAAGTGGCATACGAAACCGTGACCGGACAGACCATTTTCGTTTCCAGTCATCACGCTGGTATGGTTCCGGTTCCCCTTTCCCACCTGGTGGGCGGGATGGTTGGTTTTAGCGTGGGTATTTGCAAAGAAAAATCCCGCCATCTGCCCTGACGGTCAGAGAAAAAATGGCGGGAATCAGGGCTCTCGGTAAAGCGCCAAAACGCCGGAGCGGGCCAGTTTTTTAATTCCGTAGGGTTCCAGCAGGCCGAGGAGGGCATTAATTTTTTCAGGCCGGCCGGTGACTTCCAGAATGATATGCTGGGATCCGGTATCAACGATTTTGCTTCGGAAAATGTCGGCGATCTGCATGATCTCGGCTCGTTTTTTTATGGTGGCATGGACACAAATCAGTGCCATTTCACGTTTAACGGCATCTTCGCCGCTCATGTCCCGCAGTTTGATGACATTAATCAGGCGGCGTACCTGCTTCATGATCTGCTCGAACACCCTGGGCTCCGCCTGGGTCGTGACGGTAATTCGTGATATTTCCGGATCATGGGTCGGTGCGCCGCAAATGGTATCGATATTATAATTTCGTCCGGCAAACAGTCCGGATACCCGGGCCGTGACACCGGGTTCATTTTCCACCAGCATGGTTAAAATATGTTTTTGTTCATCCATCTCCAGACATTCCTTTTCCCCTTCGGGATCTCAGAGCAATAAATCCGACATGTTAACCATATTTCTACCATAAAACGGATTAAAAGTCGTCGCTTTTTATCGGTATGCACTTGGCGGGATACAATCTGTTACCTCTTGCTACGCGCCTGAAACGCGATTTATCGCCCATTGCCCTGTTTCCTTGACAATATTTCATTCTTGGCAGAAGATGTTCGCCGGATTTACATTTCGTAAAAACCCGGATGACCTTGAACGGATTCTTGTCAACCTCAGAAAAGCAGGACTGAAGTGATCGTATGAAAGATTATTCTGTTTCACACCTGTTCAGCCCCATTAAAATCGGTCATATGACATCAAAAAACAGGCTGCTCATGCCTGCCATGAGTATCAATTTTGGTGTGGATGCCAAATGCCATGTGACCGATCAGTTGATTGAATATCTCGTAGAAAGGGCAAAGGGCGGCGTCGGTATGATGCTGCTCGGTGGCGGCGGTGTCCATCCCGGTGGACAGGAACTGCCCGATCTCCCCCAGATGTACAATGATGACTGCATTCCGGCGCTTCAGGAAATGGTGCGGCGGGTCAAACCCCATGGTTCCCTCTTTGGCGTCCAGCTTATGCACGGCGGGAGACAGTCGTATCTTCCTCTGAAAGTGGCGCCATCTGCCATTCCGGCCCCGGCAGTGGTCAAGGGTGACGTCAAGGCGCTGGAAATTGACGAAATTAAAGAACTGGTCTCATGCTTCGGGGATGCGGCCCGGCGGTGTCAGACAGCGGGGTTTGATTTTATCGAACTCCATGGCGCACACGGTTACCTGATCAACCAGTTTCTGGCCCCCAATTCCAATATCAGAACGGATGACTATGGCGGATCTTTTGAAAACCGGACCCGGTTTTTATTTGAGATTATCACGGATATCCAGAAGAAGACGAAAAATGAACTTCCTGTCGGAATACGGATCAATGGCAACGATTATATTGAAAACGGATGGGAACTGGCCGAAGCAGTAAAACTGGCGCCGCTGCTTGAGAAAGCGGGGGTCGTTTACCTTCATGTGTCTGGCGGGGTATACGGATCCACTGAACTGACCATCCCTTCCATGTACACACCGCACGGATGTTTTGTCCATCTGGCGGAAGCTGTCAAAAAACACGTCAGTATTCCCGTGATTACCGTGGGAAGAATTAAATATCCGGACCATGCCGATCAGATCATCAAAGAAGGCCGGGCGGATATGGTGGCACTGGGCCGCTCCCTGCTGGCCGATCCGTATTATCCCCAAAAGGCCGAGACGGGCGAGTTCTCACGCATTCGTCCCTGCGTCGGCTGTTGCCTCGGGTGTATCCATGCCGTGCTGGCCAAGGAACCCGGTTCCTGCGTGGTTAACCCGGATGTGGGGCGGGAATACCTGCTTAAATCCATTAAAAAATCGGATCGATCACTAAAAGTGATTATTGCAGGGGCCGGTCCGGCCGGGCTGGCGGCGGCCCGGCAGTTTGCCCTTCAAGGGCATCGGACGATTATCTGCGAAAAAAGAAAGAAACCGGGGGGCTTGCTGGCCCTGGCATCAAAAGCGCCCGGACGCGGGGAACTGAACGATATCCTGGCGTATTTCGTGCGGGAACTCGAACGCCTGAATGTCGAGATTTGCTATAACAGACCGCTCACACTGGATCTTATCCACGAAATCGAGCCGGACCACGTGGTCCTTGCCACCGGTTCCATGCCGGAGATGCCGGTAATAAAGGGCCTTTTCCAGACCCGGATGAACCTTATGACCAACGTCGATCTACTCAGCGGAAACATGCAGACGGGTAACAACGTCATCGTCCTTGGCGGTGGCATGACAGGGCTGATTACAGCAGACTTTGTTGCCTCCCCTGAAAATGCAAACCAGATAAAACACGTGGTTGTCTTAAACCGGAAAAAAAGATTTGCGGAAGAGATGTCCAGCAATGATCGGTATTATTTGAGAGAACGGCTGAAAAAAGAGAATGTGACCCTGTATAAAAACGTGTCGGTTATTCATTTTACCGATGACGGGGTTGTCTTTAAAGTAAACGGAAAAGAAACCGTATTAAGTGGTTTTGATTCCGTGGTTATTTCTGAAAAACAAAGCCCTTTCCGGGATGCCAAAAACCTTGAAAAACAGACACGGGCCACCTTTCACCTGATTGGTGATGCAAAATCGCCCCGGCATTTAATGTACTGCATCAGTGAAGCCGAGGAACTGGCACGGTCGGTTTGACGCCCGGTTTTCCTGAAATGAACCGGTATTGACTTTCGGGCAGTTGTTTGTAATTCTATCCATTGTCGGAAACAGCGTTGCACGAATGCGATGATCAGCAAATTGAGCCTAAACTCGAAACGGTAAGGAGAAGTCATGAAAAAAGAAGATTTTACTGCGGAAGAATGGCAAACACTGTTTAATGCCCCCTCCATGGCCGGACTGGCCGTTACCGCTGCAAGCCCTTCCGGGCCGATTGGTGTAATGAAGGAGATGTTCTCCGTCGGTATGTCCCTGGCCGACCTGGTTAAAAAGAAATCAGACAACACCCTTATTCAGGCGCTGGTCGAAGATGTCAAAAAACGCGGCACCAAACCGAAGAAGCCGGAGAATGTCAAAAACATGGAAGAAGTAAAAACCTATGCGCTTCAACAGCTCCAGACAGCAGCTGACATCCTTGACAAGAAAAATGCCGGGGACGAAGGCGAAGAATTCAAATCATGGCTGATCGATATTTCACAGCGTACCGCGGAGGCGGCGAAAGAAGGCGGATTTCTCGGATTTGGCGGCGAGAGAGTCTCAAGCGAGGAAAAGGCGGCCTTAAATGAAATAAGCGCTATTCTGAAAGGCTGATCGGTTGTCGTACTGCCTTCTTTCGACAGAAGTAAACGAATAGAAATCATCTTCAGCCATCACGCCGGAAGTAAGTTACGTTGTGCCGTTTTCAAGTGTAATGACAACAGCTTACGTCGTTTATTGCTTGTGAGGGGCTTTTACGAACAAGCAGCAAGACCTCTACCAGCCTTCGCTTGGAACAAAGTGACAGCGAAGGCTGGTAAGATTTTATTTTATTTCCATTTTACAGACCCGGCCTGATCCTCAACATTATTTCACGGCTTTTACGGAAAACATCGATTCGCGCCTGAAATTACACAACTCCGGCCAAATTTCATATACTTCAAATTTTCAAGCGATGGCGAATAAAAAAGCCCGCGCAGTTTTCACTGCACGGGCTCATTTTTTCTGGCGTCCCCAACCGGATTCGAACCGGTGTTGCCGGCGTGAAAGGCCGGTGTCCTGGACCAGACTAGACGATGGGGACAATTTTTTATATTCAATGGTGGGCCGTGCGCGACTCGAACGCGCGACTCTCTGCTTAAAAGGCAGATACTCTACCAACTGAGTTAACGGCCCCGTCCTTTGAAGCAGTAATATCTAATGCGATCGGAGATGTTTGTCAATAGAAAATGAAAAATATTTTGGTTTCTGGCTGGTTTGTTTTCGGTTAAATTCAGGGTCCAGAAAAAAAGGGCCGTAAAAGTTTCAATCCGTCGCCAAAAGCGTGCCCCGGATCAATAGCCATATGATGGATTCTATCCAGTTTGCAAATGGCAGGCAAAATGTATAATCAGATTATGGAATAAAAACCGCCCTGATCATTATCAGACACAAAACGAGGACGGCCCCCGCCCCCCACCAGTCCACCGGTCGAATAATCATGGCCGGGGGCGTCCCGGACTCATTATAACAACGGGCGGCCAGGGCCAGGGCCAGCTGGTCGGCCCGTTTGATGATCTGTCGAAGCATGGGCAGGGCAAAGTGTGTTAACCGATAATACGGATTTTTCCGGCATTCCACGCATCGGGCTTTCTGGGCGGATATGGTTTTTCCCGCCTGGTCCAGTATCATCGGGATCAATCGAACCACCAGACCGACCATAACCCCCACGCGCTTTTCCGGTATCCAGGGGACAGGGGAGAGCAGCCACTCCACCGCCGCACGGATTTCCCGGGAATGCGTTGTTGCGGCATAAATCAACCCGGTTGTGGTAACGAGGATCAACCGCCAGCAAAACAACGCACCCGAAAAAACGCCCAGGTCGGTAAAAGCGACCGGGCCGAGCACAAGAACGGGTTTTCCCGGCGTAAAGATGGCCCTTGAAAGAAATACCGCTGCCAGTAAAAAACCAAAGTAGCGCAGGTTATAAACAGCCGCTTTCCAATCCAGACCGGCACGGCCAGTGAAAGCGACCAGCGCAAATGAAAAAACAGCCAGACCCGCCGGAAGGGAAGCCATGATTGACGGGCTGAGCAACAGCAGGGAGACCGTCTTGAGACGGGGATCAAACCGGTGCAGCGCCGATTCCCCGGGTTGGAAACAGAATGCTAATGCGCCAGCCACGGCCAGACCTCTTTCCCCATGCGAAGCGCACAGGGCATTCGCACACCGTACTTCTCAACTTTGGGGAGAATCATTTTCGGCAGGCCATCTTCAACGATCCGGCCGGCATTGATCAGTACCAGCCGGTCCGCATAACAGATCACTTTTTCAAGATCGTGGGTGGCCACCAGCAGCGTAATACCGCCGTGATGCAGCTTCAGCATCTGTTCCAGCACGATACATACGCCGCTGTCATCAAGATGGGTAAACGGCTCATCAAAAACAATTACATCCGGCTGCATGGCCAGTATCCCGGCAATCGCCAGGCGGCGTTTCTCGCCCTGGGACAACTGGTGCGGATGCCGATCCCTCTGGTCGGACAGCCCCACCATGATTAGCACGTCATTTGCCCGGCGTTCAATTTCGTTCCGGCCCAGTCCAAGGTTTTCCGGGCCGAATATCACATCATCGTAGACCGTCTCTCCGACAATCTGCATGTCAACATCCTGAAACACCATGCCCACCCGCTGACGGGCCAATACCGGATCGTGCTGCACATCCACGCCATCAATGGTTACGGTTCCCCGGGCGGGCGAAAGCAGCCCGTTCAAGTGCCGGAAAAAAGTAGTTTTACCGGATCCGTTGGGCCCGGCCATCACCACAAACTCACCCCGTTCCACCGTCATGTTTATCTCTGTCAGGGCCTGGGTGCCATCGGCGAAACGATAGCATAAATCGACCACTTCAATCATATTCATTTCAACTGGATTCACTCTGTTTACCGGCCTCAAATCCGGCCGACGGGTGCGTTGAACCGGACCGCGGTATCAGGGGCCGCACCACCCGCGCCACGGGAACAGCCGCGGCAATTTTTATTCCATCACCCATAAGAAACGGCAACAGACCCACAGCCAGGCTTTTTCCCCAGGTCATTCCCATAACGATTTTCAACCAGGGAACCCCGATTGCGTAAATCATTGCAGTGGCTGCCAACATGGCAATTATATCCCGGATGGCCGATAACCGTAATTGATCTGATATCCACCCGACAATAAATACGGCCGGCAGATAGGCAAGCAAATATCCACCCGTTGGGCCGAATATCCGTCCCAGCCCGCCAGTTCCACCGGAAAAAACCGGTAATCCTAAAATGCCGGATAATAGATATACTCCCACGGCGGCCACGCCCCATCGGGGGCCAAGCACCAGGCCTGCCAGCAATACAAAAAAATTTGCCAGATAGATCGGTACCGGCCCAATGGGAATTGCCAGAAATGCCCCGGCGGCGATCAACGCGGCAAACAGTGACGCCATCACGATCATGCGAAGCGAGTCTATGGACTGCATTTATGCCCCGTCCCCGTGTTCATCGCCACCCCCGGTAATTCCTGATGAAAACAGTCCCCGTATACCACCGTTTTGATGGTTCCATCCGGTTGTTGAATCATCAAACCGCCATTTTCATCGATATCCACCGCCACCCCTCGGGTGACGTCCCGGGGGGTAACAACTTCCACCGGCCGATTCAGGGTCACGGTCGATTGTTTCCATCGATCAATCACTTCATGTGAAGTCGCCATGGAAAAACCGGCGGTAAAATCATCCAGAAATGACGATAAGAGTTCTATTCGTGACACCGGATGCCCCATCAGTTTTTTGAGTGTCACAGCGCTCGGCTCGTGAGGCGTCGGATTGTTGTTGACATTAATTCCGATACCTATATTCATAAAAACGACCTGATCGGATTCGGCCTCCATTTCGGTCAGCAACCCGGCCAGTTTTTTTTCTTGAACCAGAATATCATTCGGCCACTTGACCCTGGCATCAATTGAAAACATTTTATTCAACGTCCCGGCCAATATAATGGCGGCATATAGATTGATCCTCGCGCTATGGATCAGCGCAACAGCTGGTCGTATGATAAGCGTAAAGTACAGGCCCCCTTTTTCGGAACGCCACACCCGCTTCATCCGCCCACGCCCCTGAGTCTGGGTATCCGCCACGACAATAGTGAATGCCGGCGCCCCTTTGCGGGCCATCTTCCGGGCCAGTTTCATCGTGGAATCGACCTGTCCGACATAGTGAATCCGATAGCAGCGCTCAGGAAATTCCCATGCATACGGTATATCCGGTGACTTAACGAGCCGGTATCCCCTGGCCGTCGCATCGATCTCATATCCTCTCTCTTTTAATCCCTGAATATGTTTCCAGATCGATACACGGGAAAGGCCCAGCGCAGCGCTGAGGATTTCACCCGACACCACCGAGTCTGTTTTTCGCAATTGTTCGAGAATTTTCCCCTTCAATCCGGCCCCCGTTCGTTACCCTGTTGAAACGTTTCGGTTAACGCAATAACGCATAAAAGTCAACACGCCTTTTAAACTATTGACACCAAACAGCCTGCCTGCCATAATTTGTATTTGGTATCAATACTTTCTGTGGCTAGGATTTCGAATCATACACATCGCCATCATGCGTTTGAACTACAAAAAAATACTGGCGACCACGGTGGTTTCACGGTTTATTTATCAGTCAGTCTGCATGTATGGGCGAATATTCCACCTGAAAATCGAGAACGAGTCCCCCTGGTTGCGCCACCTGGATAATGGCGGGAAAATTCTGCTCTGCGCCTGGCACCAGCAGTTTTTCCCGGCGATTGGTTATTTTAAAAAATATCAGAGGTATGCGCCCCACATCATGATCAGCTCCAGCAGAGATGGAGAAATCATTGCCAACATCGCGAAGCAGGCCGGCTGGGACGCCATCCGGGGGTCTTCATCCCGGGGTGGGAAAAAAGCGTTACGTCATCTCATTCACCAGCTAAAGAAAACCCGGCTGGCCGCCCACATCGTTGACGGCCCCAGAGGCCCTCTGGGCAATGTGAAACCCGGTGCCATCCGCCTGGCCCATCTGGCGGATGCGGCGATTGTTCCCTTTTATGTATTTACAGACAGGGCATGGGTTTTCAACAGCTGGGATCGGTTTTTCATTCCAAAGCCGGCCGCAACGGTTTTTCTGCGATTTGGCGATATGATTAAATTCGAGGCACCCCGGAATGCCGGAGATTTTGAGTCTCAAAGACAATATCTCGAGAAAACGATGCGGCCGGGCCTGATACCCTGATACGACAAGACCTGATAAGACAAAACCGGGCACGAAAAAAATGTTGCCGGCTCTGTATCATTTCAATACCCGTTAAAACGGCTCAACCCCGCAAAAACGGTTCAACCGGTAAAACGGGTTAAATAAAAAACAAAGGAGGTCGCATGCTTCGAAAAAACAAGAACCTGAAAAATGATGCCGAATTGGAACCTCTGGCAGCGCCCGAGCCCTCGGCGGTGTCGGTTGAAAAAACTATTATTGGCGAAAACATCAGCATCAAGGGATCCATTCATGGCAAGGGCAACCTGGTTATTCAGGGCTCGGTAAAAGGGAATATCGACCTTGAAAAACATCATTTAACCATTGGCCCCAATGGGAATGTTGAAGCTGAGATAAATGCTGAGCATGTGACCATCAGCGGCCATCTGACCGGAAACATCCATGCCCGGGGGAAAGTCGAAATTACCCGGACCGCCGAGTTTTCCGGTGAAATCAAGGCCAAACGGATATCGGTAGAAGACGGCGCCTTTTTAAAGGCGGTTATCGAATTGCATCGCGACGCCCAACCGGGCAGCCTTTCCAAGCCATCCGGGTTGCCCTCTGGCCTGCCAGGGCAGGAGAAGGATAAACCGAATCTGAAAAGCGCTTCGGCCAAGGGAAACTGATCGTTGGCAGAGCCGCCCGGGATATATCCGCAGTCAGGGGAGAACTCAGGTAATCAGACTGGCAACATGGCTGTTTCCAGCAACGCGTTTCCAATATTTTTTAAACATCTCGAAAGCAGACTTAATACGCGTATTCTTGATATCGGCCCTGTTTGCGGTGATAACATCACCCTGCTGGCCCGGAAAGTTCGCCAGCTTTACATCTGCGATATATTCGCCCGGATACCCAAACCGGTCAACCCGGCCCCGCCCTCCGGACGCATATGGCGGCATCTGGATTATGAGCCAGACACCTTCGACGGGATCTTGATCTGGAACCTTTTGGACCGGCTGGATAGTGACGTGGTAAGTAATGCCGGGAACCATTGCCGCCGCATCCTGAAGCCGGGGGGATTGGTGGTGGCCTATGCGTTGGGAGAAAAAGAGCTGAATGCCGCCGTTCATGCGTTTGTCCTGTCCGACAGTCGCAAGGTCTCCTTACGGAGCCAGCCCCATCTGGATCTTGCCCTGCATACGCGCACAACAAGGAGGCTTGTCGAGATCCTGGCACCGCTCAAGCTGGAACAATCGTCTCTTTTCCGTAATGGGTTGAGGGAGCTTCTGTTTAAAAAGGATGTGGCCTGAATTCAGGCTGATCATCTTTTTCTACGAAATGGCCTGATGCATTACGGCCAGCCGGTCAAGCGCCTTTTCGTTAACGACCAGGCCGAGACCCGGCCAGGGAGAAGGGGTCGCGCTTCCCGCCGGCCCAAATGACACGGGCGGATCAACCACATCTTCCTTGAGCAGGTATCTGGAATACGCGCCTTCCAGGTGCCGCAATTCATGCGTCAGCGCGAATTGCTGGCCGGCGGCAGCCAGTATACTGGTTTCCCCCACCTGGCAGCCTAACTGAGAGGCAACACCATGAGCGCGTCCCATTTCATAGATGCGGTGCGCCGCCTGTATACCGCCACATTTGGACAATCTCAGGTTAAATATGACCTGTTCGCCCAGTTTCGCCAGTTGTTCCGCATCTGTATGGGTACACATTGACTCATCGGCAACAATAGGAATCGTTGTATTTTCAGCGACATGTAAAAACCCATCCAGATCGGCTGCGCCCACTGGTTGTTCCACAGAACTGATGCCGTAAGCCATCATTTTTTCAATCTGCCCGGTTGCTTCACCTGACGTCCAGGCACTGTTGGCATCGACACGAATATCCACATCCGGCCCTAGAATCCTCCGGGCACTTTTCAATCTTTCTAAGTCCAGCTCATCTCCGACTTTAATTTTAACCTGTGTCATACCGACATCCCTTGTTTGACGCAGTAGACCATTAAATACATCTGGAGGGGTAAGGGGAAGAACCGCGCTATAGCAAAGTGATTGATCCTTGGGACCGAAGAAATCCGCTACCGACATATTCCAGGTTTTTCCGGCTGCATCCAGAATGGCCGATTCCAGGGCACAGCAGACCGCCGGGACTCGATCTGTTTTTTCGGTACTGAGGATCTCTGACAACGTATCCAGAACATCTGCCGGATGCGCAATGGGCAATCCCTTTGCCCGGGGCCACAGGCTGTTTTCCAGGCAGGCGATGCTTTCCGATACCTTTTCACCGGTGACAAATTCTCTGGGAACGCCCTCTCCAAACCCGGTTACATCTTGCCGGGTGGTTATCTTAACGATGATATTTTCCGCGAAGTGATGTTCTGCCAGAAAATGTTTAACAGGCATGCACAGGGGTATCTTCAAGCGGTAGATGTCGATCTTCTTGAGGTGCATGTACAGGTATGGGCTCCTCTCCAATTTCTGTTCGCAAAATATGACTTGCGTCTTTCCATTGATACCACTGGTGGGGCGCATCCAGGATATATTTTTCCAGAACCGCTAGCGCCTTCTGGGAGATGGGTACTTCTTTTTTCTCACTTTCAGCATCCAGCGAATGCAGACCCAGTTTATACCGGCCGTTGGATTTTCGCTGGATAATCCCCATTACAACAGGTGACCGGGAACGTTTCTGAAGCATATCAAGCGTACGGTCCAGTGGGACCTTACGCCCCAAAAATCGATTATTTCCATGTTTACTGGGTCGCCATTCTTCAAACTCATCACATTCCGTAATGACAATCTGCCTGGCTTTCAGTGCCTTGATGGCCTCAAAAAACACACTTCGGCTTTGCGTCACGTCCACCAGGGTAATGTGGACATCTCCGGCACTTTGAATCCGATGGTTCAAAGCATCCTTTAATTTTTTCGTTTTGAAACGAAGCAACATGGTCAGGGTATATCCCTGCAGGCCAAGAAATGTGGGTAGAAATTCAACCGCACCATAATGCCCGGTCACCAGAATAACGCCTTTTCCCTGAGCCAGCGCAGTATCCAGGACATCGCGTCCCTCGATGCTGATGTTTTTCCTTAGAAATTTAAACGCCCGGCTTAATCGGGAATATCCGATAAACAACTTTTCGGCATAATGGGTGAAAATACCGGTAAAAGTTCGCTGAATCAGCTCTTGAATGGATTGCTCATCTTTTCTGTCACCGATAACCAGCTTGATATTCTGACGAATAATCCGGTTTTCATCCCGGTTAAAGAAAAAATATATTTTACCCCAGAACCGGATATAGGACTGCATCCAGGTCAACGGCAACATCCACATTAAATACGCGTTGAGCCGCAGTTGTAAAAAACGGCTGATGCCCACACGCCCCAGTAAGCTCCTTTTTCCGAGTTTCATTCCCCGTCTCCTCCAGAATCAGGCTCAACTTTCGCTACAGAATCAGCATGAATAATATAGATATGTTACGAGAATCGTTATTTACCATTTCGCTGCGATCGTTGCTAAACCGCCGCAATCCCAACCAGCATGTATTAGGTTGCATATTTTTGGCATTAAATTACATACCCCTTGCACAGGTGATACCGCTTGTCAAGATAAATCAATTGGAAGATTTCTCAGAGAATCGACGATTCTCACTTAAACGATTGTCCGGGTTTTTGCCAGCCGGGAAATACAGCGGATACAGCAGTATCGATCAGAAGTTTACGGCACTTTTCGCTCGGCAATGTCATTATCCAGTACCTGGCGAACCGTAGAAACCAGCTCTGCAATCCGGAAAGGTTTGGTTACCAGTGGCGGCGGGAAATCGCCCATTTTTTTCATCAGGCCCCCGTTGCCGCTGTACCCACTGCAAATAATCGCTTTTACTCCCGGATTGATCTCTCTCATTCGGTTCAACGTCTCCGCGCCGTTTAAGCCCGGCATAATCAGGTCAAGAATAACCAGGTTAATTTCAGAGTGCTGCTCATTGTAAATATCCAGAGCCTCCTGTCCATTCTCGGCAGATATCACCTGATATCCAAAGAGCGTCAAAATCTCGGTCCCCAGGTCCCGTATCAACTCTTCGTCATCTGCAACCAGTACCGTTTCCGTACCTCCCAAAGAAGATCGCGGCGGGTCCGCCTTTTCCAGCCTCACATCATCCGTGGTCGCCGGAAAGATCAGATCAAAAGATGTCCCCCTGCCCTTCTTGCTTTTTACAAATATATATCCGCCACAGTTTTTTACAATGGCATAAACCATGGCCAGCCCGAGCCCGGCTCCCTTGCCAACAGGCTTGGTCGTAAAAAACGGATCAAAGATCCGATCCAGAACATCCTCGGCAATCCCCGTTCCGGTATCATGGACGCGTAACCGCAGGTAGCAATGGCTGCCCGGAATTACTTGTCGATACCACCGGTTCTCTTCACTTTCCAGATCCACCAGCGCCGTCGATATACTTAACCTTCCCCCATCCGGCATCGCATCCCGGGCATTCAGGCAAAGGTTGACCAATACCTGCTGCATCTGGGTAATATTTCCCTTAACTGCCGGTAAATCCGGCGCTAAATCCAGGCCAAGCACCACTTCTTTTCCCAGCGAACTTTCCAGTAAATTTAGCGTTTCATTGATGATTCGATTGAGAAAGAAAACCTGCTGGCTGTTCGCTTCCGTATTTTTACTGAAAGCCATCAACTGGCGTACAATATCGGCAGCTCTTAGCCCGGATGTCTCAATAATATCCAGGTACCGGTTCAATTTGCTGTCAGGCGCCAGTTGTTCCTTCATCAAAGAGCCGCTTTCCAAAATCATCGTGAGAATGTTATTGAAGTCATGCGCAATCCCGCTGGCCATGGTTCCGATACTGTCCATCTTCTGCTGATGCAGAATCCGATCTTCCAGCTCCTTCTTTTCAGTAATGTCGGTGACCGTGGCAAAACTACCCTTATACCTTCCTTTTTCAGTGATCGGGACACTGCTGACAATGGCAAACACCGGTTTACCATCCTGGTGTATCAACTGGAATTCTTTCTGAACCACTTCTCCATGCTTGTTCCTTTTCAGGACTTCGGTCAGGTCCGCCTGTTTTTCAGGGAGTACCATGTCAATAATATTTTTCCCCACCATGTCTATATAACCCAGCATCGCGGACAAGCGTTCGTTGGCAAAGGAGATAATACCGGATTCATCCACCACCCAGATTCCATCATGGGCGTTCTCTACCAGTTGCCGGTATTTCTTCTCTGACTCTTCGAGTTGATGATACAGTTTCACATTGGAAATGGCGATGGCGATCTGGTTCGAATAAATTGATAAAAATTCCTTCTCATCGGTAAGGGAAATACGATCTCCGGCGACCTGGTCGCCTACCAATACACCGATAACTTCTTCCCGGGCAATCAGGGGATATACGATAAACCCCTTTGGCTCAAGTTTCTGCAACAAATGATTGGCACTGTTTATGGGATAATTATTTACATCATCAACCAGCTCAGGCACGCCGGTTCTGGCCACCCGGGCAATGATGTTCGACTGCTTTTCCAGCGGGACAATATAGTCTTTAACCGCCGCCAGGTCATCACCGGAGAGGCCTTCTACATGTGCCAGATAAAGGGCGCTTTGGTTATCATCCATTAAAAATATAGCAGCCCGGTCCAGAGAAGAAACTTTCACCAGCTGGGTAAGGATAGACTCCATCAGCTCGTGTCGATCCAGGATGGAAAGAATCGCCGTCCCTACCTGCTGCAGGCCGATCAACCGATCAAGTTGTGCGTTGAGCTGGATATTTAAGTGGTGAACCTCGGCATATTTTTCTTTTAGAAGCGCCTTGTCACGTTCCAGCTCGGTTATCGAAACCTTGGCCAGCTGCCAGGGTTTCAGGAATCGCTTCAATGCGTTTCGTATGGAAGGTGGCCGCTGCCAGGTTAAATGATACTCGCAATAATCATCACCCCGAAAATAGCATCTGGATTCTTCCAGCCTGGCCGGCGGGTTACCCCAGATAACCGGTATCGCCGAATAGATTCCCTGATTGAACAGGCAGAAATCGTTGCTGAGCGGGATATCCCTGCGCCACTTCAGCCGGATGACGGCGTTCCCCTTTTCATGAATTTTTACCTCAACATCTTTATTCCGGTTAAATTTATCATTCAGGCCCTGCACGCGTTTAATCATCCGCTCCGGATGACGATATTGAAAAAACAGGACCCGCTGAATATATCCCAGCCGGTGCTTGGCGACCGATTCAAACCCGATATCATAAACAATATTTTCGTTGCTAAAAAGGAGTTTGACCTGATTGTAGAGTAAAAGTAGAACTTCAGTGGAAACCCAGTTATTGGAATCGGACAGGAAGGATTTTAGATTCTGAACTTCCGGAAACAGAGGCTTGACCGAATCAAGGAGAGGCGCAACCCGTTCAGCGTCATGTGTCTGGACAAAATCGATAACCGCCCTGGTATTGATGCAGCTGTTATGTCTTTCCATGGCAGATACTTTCGTTGAATGAAATAATCCATGGACCGCCCGCCTTGCTGATTGGCACTATTCATAAAGCTTTTAGATTGTTATGTCAAACACTAATTCATTCTTATCCGCACTGACAACAGGACTGACAAGAAAGGCGGACATGAATCAACCCGGATAAATAAATTTCCCCGGCAAACATGCCGGACCGGCCGGATCAGGATTTACAGGCATATAGCACCAGGCTTTTGCCCAAAGCAGGATTAAACAGCCTGTCGAGGAAACGGAGCAGCGGTGGTTTTTTCATTATGTCCCAGGTAAGAAATCGATGATACAGGTTCACGATGGATACATCCGCCCGGCCAGGGCCGACCAGGCATTTCAACCACCAGTAAGGTGTATGCAGGCTATGGGCAAAATGATACTGCACGGGCGTTAAACCGGCATCTTCAAGTAACCGGCACAATTGCGCATGGCGGTAAATCCGGATATGCCCGCCAGGTGTACGGCGATATTCAGCAGATAATTTCCAGCAGATTTTCTCAGGGAAAAACCGGGGAACACTGACCACCACGGTCCGCCCTCTTTTCAACACCCGGGCAAGTTCAGCAACCGCCCGGCGGTGATCGCAAACGTGTTCCAGTACCTCTGAACAGATGACCAGCTCAAAGCATCCGTCCGGAAAAGGAAGGCGGGTAATATCCGCCGCACCAACGCTCCACCTGCCTCCCCGATGATATCCCGTGGCATCGTGAAATAATAATTTTTTACGGGCTTCGACCAGATCTTTTATCTTGAGATCCATTGCCACCACAAACCCTTTTTCCGCGGCATGGATGGCACACGCATGGCGCCCGGTCCCGCAGCCGATATCCAGCACCCGGTCCCCGGGGCCGAGTTTTATTCGATTCAGATCAACAGTAATCACGAATGACTTCTTTATACACGGCTGCCGTTTGTCTGGCGACCTGTTCCCATGAAAAATGACACCGCACCCGTTGATATCCGGCCTGCCCCAGATCGTCCATACGATTGCCGTCGTCCAGCAGGTCATCAAGTGCTCTGGCCAGTGCCCCGGCGTCAGCCGGCGGAACAAGAATCCCGGCGCTGCCCACCACTTCGGGAAGTGCACCGCCGGTAGTGCTGATCACGGGGACCGCACAGGCCATGGCCTCGGCCGCGGGCAGCCCAAATCCTTCATAGACGGAAGGGACCACGGCGACGGATGCCCGGTTATATTCCCGGATGAAGGCGGTGTTGTCAATCCGGCCCGTAAACCTTACCTGGTCGCCGATACCAAGCCGCCTGACAAGACGGGTTATCGTTGAGTTTTTTTTGGGTGCGCCGATGATGATCAAGCGGATTTTTCGCCTGTGCGTGAGGGCGGCAACGGCCTGAAGCAAATACCCCAGCCCTTTCAACGGTACGTCGGCGCTGTTTATGGTGATGACCCGGTTTTTTTGCCGATGCACGTCGGACAGGGGACGAAAAAGCGAGGTATCCACGCCGTTGGGGATAACGGCAAACCGCTCCGGGTCAATCCCGAACTGCGCGGCGATATCATCCCGTGCACTCAGAGAAACGGTGATAATCCGGGTCAGCGACCGGGCCACGCGTTTTTGCATACCAAGGAAAGAATGCCATCTGAGTTGCTGCACTTTCTGGATAAACGAGGCGCCATTTCTAACGGCAATGTCCCGGTCCATCGTGATGGGATGATGAATCGTGGCCACCAGCGGCCATCTTTTCCCGATGGCATGAATGCCGTAGGAAAGGCCCTGGTTGTCGTGAATAATGTCAAACGGATGCGACAGGCGGGCAAGCAACCGCCGGGCACGGATACCGAAAGTGAACGGTTCCGGGAAACCGCCGGTAATGACGCCAAACCATTCCATCAGGTTCACCGGATCGGTTAATTCTCTTAACGTCGGGGTGCGAAACGGGTCATCCGGGTTGTAAAGATCGAGCCCAAAAAGTGAATGTGTCGGAATACCCGAAGGTATCTCCGGGCCCGGCGGGCCGGATATCACAGTTACCGGGTGCCCCATATCACTGAGCCCCCCGGCCAGGTTTTTCAGGTAAACCCCCTGCCCCCCGCAATGGGGATTGCTCCGGTAACTGAGCAGACATATATCCAACCGGTCTTTACGGGTTTGCGGCACAACGCCTTCATACCTTGCAGGGACGACCTTCAAATTAATCGTCAGCGCCATCTTCAGCGATGTTTATTTTCTCAAGGATGGTACCGCTGCCGTCCAGGAAGTAAACATAAAAACCATTTTCCCCTGCGTTTTTTAAAAGCTCCTCCCGATAAACCGCCTGAATTTCATAAGTCACCGATCTTTCTCGGGCCATCAGGGGAAGACAATTCTGGGCATCTTCTTTTTTATCAAAGACCGGAATAAAAGAAATATCGTTCTCATCATCATGCTGGCCTAAAAATGATTCATTCTCACCAGGTGCCTGCACAACCACATAAATCCAGTCTGGATTATTTGTCGGATCCACGAGTCTCTCCCATTTTCTTTTTTTGTTTTAATATACTGTGATACCAGTTTGCCTGTCAAAATGAAAACGGATTATAATTTGACCAGTACGGATGTCAACCAGACGATTTGCCTTTTTTTCTCTATTCTTACGTGAACCGGGGCAAGTCGTGTGGCCTCTGCGGGCAACCTACGGTTCGATTGGTTCGACTCAAAACATTACCGATGAGAATGTGCTTCTCGACATCTCATCCTGTTTATGTCACTATTTATGAAAAATTATGAATCAAGGAGACCGATAATGATACACGATCATCATAACGGACATCATCCCCATGAACACGCCCACGATCACGGAGCCCCATCATCTTCAGCGTTGTCGTTTGACAAAAAAATCGCCAAACTGCTGACACACTGGATTCAACACAACAATGACCATGCCGCAAATTACCGGGACTGGGCCGGCCAGGCCATGGAAAAAGGGCTGCCCCGGATAGCCGAAAAACTGGAAGAGGCCGCCCGCCTGACCGACCGGATCACCGATACATTTGAAACGGCAGACCAGCTTCTCCAGCCGGACACCTCAGAATAGCGCCGGTCTGGAGCACTGCCTTACGCAGGCTGAAAAGCCGGAAGAGAGTATTTCGGCACGCGGCTTAAAGGCGAAAGCGCGGCATCTTTTTCGGATATTATCGGTGTTGCGACCGGCCATTCAATGCCGATATCCGGATCTGACCAGATAATCCCGCCTTCATCGTCAGGCGCGTAATAATCCGAACATTTATAGATAAAACGGGCTGACCGGCTCAGAACACAGAACCCGTGGGCAAATCCCTCGGGAATATAAAGCTGACGATGATTATTTTCAGACAGCTGAACGCCGACCCACCGCCCGAATGTGGGAGACCCCGTACGGATATCCACGGCGACATCAAATATTTCACCGGAAACCACCTGGACCAGTTTTGCCTGCGGCCGGGTGACCTGGTAATGAAGCCCCCGAAGGGTATTTTCCACTGAGAAGGAAAGATTATCCTGTACAAACGCGGAATGAACGCCCGCGTTTTGATAGCGATCCATCTGGTACGTTTCGAGGAAAAACCCCCGATGATCTCCAAAAACGTCCGGTTCAATAATGATGACGCCCGCTAGCTCGGTTGGTATGATATTCATGGTTATCGCCTGTTCCCTCTATCTGTTTAAGGTGGCTGTTCCGGCTTTGTTTTTTTCGTTCATATACCACTAAAAAGGGCTTTCGGGCAATATCGTTTGACATGTCTCTTTACGTATTGTAGATAGCGACCCTCATGGATCTGGATCAAATAAGTCGTGTGGGGACGACGGCGGCATATGGCGGCGGTGCGGTTCTTAAAAAATATCTGGGTCGGCTCAATAACGTCCGCAAAAAAGATACAATTGATATTGTAACAGAAGCGGATATTGAATCCGAACAGATAATTATTGATTCAATCCGCAAAGTCTATCCAGATCATTCCATTCTGGCCGAAGAAAGTGGTCGTTTGAATGAAGGAAAGACGTATCAATGGGTGATTGATCCATTGGATGGAACGATCAACTTTGCCCATGGGTTGCCGATCTGCGCTGTTTCCATTGCGTTTGTTGCCCGCAATCAGGTCGCTGTGGGCATCGTGTTAAACCCCTTCAGTGGTGAATTCTTCATGGCCATCAAAGGGAGGGGCGCCCGATTGAACGGAAGGCCGATCCGTGTCTCAAACACCGATCACATGATTGATGCGCTGCTGGCCACCGGTTTTCCCTGTGACCGAGAACGCGTTCTGGATGATCTGCTGACACAGTTTGAAGCCGGCCTGAAAAGCGCTCAAGGCATCCGTAGACTCGGGTCAGCGGCGCTGGACCTGTGCAATATTGCCTGCGGCCGGTTTGACGGCTTCTGGCAACAGGACCTGGAGCCATGGGATACGGCAGCAGGTACGCTGATTGTTACGGAAGCGGGTGGTACAGTTACCGACGATACTGGACACAGCTATCATCATCACCTTAAACAGATTCTGGCCACGAATGGCAGGATCCATAATGACATGTTGAAAATGATGTCCAATCGGAGAACGGATGAATCGTTTCATTTTTCAGGATAGAGCAACGGATACGGACTGGGAATGCTTTGGTCATTTTGACCCATTCAATATCATTTGTAAAAAACGCTGTGCGCTCAGACTCGGGTGTGTGGTTGCACGTGAAAAAATAGCCCGGGTTGAATCACTTGCAGAGTTGACTCTGGATGAAGCTCTACCGATAAAAATTCAATGACCTGAATTTGGCATTGACATCGCTTAATTCTTTTATTAAATTTCGTTTCCACGTTATGGGGCTGTAGCTCAGTTGGGAGAGCGCATGACTGGCAGTCATGAGGTCAGGGGTTCGACCCCCCTCAGCTCCACCATAATATTTTTGAGACATGTTCCCGCTTATTGCGGGACGCATGCTTTCTACCATCTGATATTCAATGTGCTGTTCATCATATCCCCAACATTAAAGGGGTATTTTCAATGATTTCTCGAAAGTGGCTGGGATGCATTTGCATCATTCTCCTGGTTGCCGGATCACTTGCCGGTTGCCCCAAGAGCCAACAGGATGAAATTGATGCACAGATTGAAAAGCTGGACTCCTCCAGCCGGGATGTCCGGGAAGCGGCAATTGATGCATTGATAAAAATAGGCAAGCCGGCTGTCACCTCGCTGATCTCTTCGCTGAATACGACCAATAAAAATGTCCAGGCCTCAGCAGCCAGGGCACTCGGAAAAATTGGCGACACCCGTGCCATCCAGCCGCTGATAAAACTTCTTACAGAATCATTTGATATCGATCTTATGTTTGAGACCGTTGTGGCGCTATCCGCCCTTGATGAAGAAGAGGCCTGCAAGGAGCTGAAACGATTGAAGAATGAATCCAACCCGATTATCGCCAAACTCGCAAAAAAAATGATGAAAGACAGCGGAAGGTGTAAATAGACACATGCCCGTTTGGCAACAATACGAAACAGTAAGGGGAGATACCGATGAGGTACCTCCCCTTATTTATTACTTGAATATTTATTACTTGAATTGGATGATCCGCTTGCCTAACTCTGATATTTAAACGAGAGATTCACCCGGGCCCGAAACGCCGTTACTTTTCCATCCTCCACTTTCATATCCAGCTGGCTTACTTCGGCAACTCTTAAGTCCTGCAAGCTATTTGCCGCCGTCTCAACTGCATTTTTCGCGGCTTCTTCCCATGATACTGAGCTTGTTCCAACGAGTTGTACAACCTTGTAAACACTGTCCGTCATGGTGCCCTCCTTTTGTAATGATTGAAAAGTGGATTCGCACAAACGTCAAAAATCGGTACCAGCCGATCTTTGCTATGGTTATTTTGTAACCGAATCCGTGCTGAAAGTCAACTAGACGTAACCGACCCGATCCGCTGTTATCCCGTATTTATGAAAAGAAGGCTTCCTGGCAACGGCAGCCGGTCTTCTCCCCGCGCTTGACATCGCCGCCCTTTTGCCATAACAGGAGGTACCCTTTAGACAATGGATTGTAACGGTATCATCAATCCTGTCTGATCTGGGCATACTGCGCATCGTTCAAAATAAATTTACCGGAAAACGAACGCCGATGAAAAAAAGACCCATTGGAAAAATAAGAAATATTGGCATCATAGCTCATATCGATGCCGGGAAAACGACGGTAACGGAGCGAATCCTGTTTTATACCGGCCGGTCCCACAAGATTGGAGAAGTCCACAATGGTGAAGCAGTGATGGACTGGATGCCCGATGAACAGGAACGGGGCATTACCATTACATCTGCCGTCACCACCTGTCAGTGGAATGATTTTGACATTCAAATCATTGACACACCCGGGCATGTCGACTTTACCATTGAGGTTGAACGATCCCTGCGCGTACTTGATGGCGCAGTGGGTGTCTTTTGTGCGGTGGGTGGCGTGGAACCCCAGTCTGAGACTGTCTGGCGCCAGGCGGATAAATATAAAGTGCCTAAAATCGCCTTTGTTAACAAGATGGATCGGGTTGGCGCCGATTTTTTTGGCACCGTTGACATGATCAAGAAACGCCTGGGCGCCCTTCCCCTGGTTTTACAGATTCCGGCCGGTGAGGGAGATTCGTTTGGCGGCATCATCGATCTCATCAAGATGAACAAAATCGTCTGGCAGGATAATACCATGGGCGCGGAATACGCCACGATCGAGCTTGAGCCCGACGAACAGGAAAAGGCGTTGCAATGGCGGGAAACACTGGTGGAAACCCTGGCGGAAGTCGATGACGACATCATGGAGGCCTATGTGGCTGAAAGTCCCATTGATGATACTGCGCTATGTGCGGGTATTCGCCGGGCCACCATCGATTTAAAGCTCGTCCCCATCCTTTGCGGGTCGGCTTTGAAAAACAAGGGAATTCAGCCCCTTCTCGATTCGATTGGCCTTTTCCTGCCCTCACCGGTCGAGGTTCCTCCGATTATCGGTACAAATCCGGATACGGGCGAAGCCGTCACCTGCAAACCCAGCGATAAAGCCCCCCTGTCCGCACTGGTATTCAAGGTATCCATGATGGAGGGCCGCAAGCTCTCTTTTGTGCGTGTCTACAGCGGCACCTTAACGGCCGGCAAGGCCGTTTACAATCCCACCTTGAAAAAATCCGAGAAACTGTCCCGTATCTTGAGAATGCATGCCAACCGCCGCGAACGGCTCAATGCCACCGGTGCCGGCAGTATTGTGGGCATCGTCGGTCTGAAGGAGACCTCAACCGGTCACAGCCTGTGCTCCGCCGATCATCCGGTCCTTCTGGAATCAATCGATTTATACGAACCCGTTATTTCGGTCGCCATTGAACCCAAAACCCACGCCGACCAGGAAAAAATCGACGGGGTACTGGAAAAATTCATGACTGAAGACCCCACGCTTCGGGTCAAACAGGATGAAGACACCGGTCAGATGATCCTGTCGGGCATGGGAGAGCTGCACCTTGAAATTATCATCAGCCGGATGCAGCGTGAATTTAACACCTACGCCAACGTGGGCAAACCCCAGGTTGTTTATCGTGAAACCATTGAAAAAGAAGCAGATGCCCGATCCGTTTTTGATAAAGAAGTTGCCGGCCAGCATCATTTTGGCGACGTCACACTGGCCCTTTCCCCCCTGCCGCGGGGAACCGGTAATCAATTTGAAACGGCTGTTACCGACGACACGATCCCACCGGCCTTTATCGCGGAAATCGAGCAGGGGGTCACCGAATCCATGGAAAGCGGCGTACTGATGGGCTACCCGGTGGTCGACGTAAAGACCGTGTTAACCGATGGTCAGTTCCGAGAGGGGATGGGAACGCCCCTGGCCTATAAAGTGGCCGCTTCCATGGCGTGTAAGGAAGCCATGAACAAGGCGGGTGCTTTTCTTCTTGATCCGATCATGTCGGTGGAAATCCTCGTCCCGGAATCTTTTACCGGTGATGTCATCGGGGACCTGAACCAACGGGGAGGAAGAATCGGGGCCATTGAACATCGTCAACTGGTCCAGGTCATTCGGGCCGAAGTGCCCCTGGCCCGGATGTTCGGCTATTCCACGGCTCTCCGCTCGGCCACTCAGGGCCGGGGAACATTTGCCATGCAGTTTTCTCATTTTGACAAAGCATGACCAGCGCGCCGGAAAAAGAGCATCTGGCGCATGCCGTTTTAAATTAACACCTATACTTTTTTTGGGGAGACAATGGACCCGAATATTCAGAGGGCCCGAATATTCAGACGATAAGATTTTTAAAGGCGGCAGACGCCCGAAGGAAGTGCCCCCGGGGTGCAGACCCGCTGGGTATGTCGAGTATTTTCAAAATCCCGGGCGCTCAACAGGTGGGTGATAGGTGAGCGGACAATCGCTCAATTCAGTTAACAATATAATTCGATCCGGATTATTCGATCCGGCAGGGGCGCCGTTCACTGATTACCGGTTGAACGCTTACGGGCAAGTTCCGATCGCAGTTCTTTTAACATTTCCCTTATTTTTTTTATGCGTTTAGCGTCATGGGTCAGTTCCACTGCTTTTTTCAGTTGGACAATGGCCTGCCTGGCCCGACCCCGTTCATAATAATATCGACCCAGATAATAATAAGCCGCCCCCATATTCCCCTGTTGCCCGTATGCCTGGCCGGCAAAATACATCAGGTCCCGATGAGTGGGATTCGTATGTAATAAATCCTCGAAGATGGCAACAGCTTCGGGAATCTTCTTTAATGCCAACCGGGTACGCCCCAGATAATACTTTCCATCCGCGTTATCGGGATTAATCCCCTGAGCCCCTTCCAGTGTATTGGAAGCCGCCTCAAACTGGCCATCCAGAAAATAGACCCGCCCTATATCCACGAGCAGATCGGCATCAAAAACGCGATGGGCAAGGGCTTTTTTTAAATATCGAAGCGACTCCTGATAATGACCGACGCGGGCCAGCACCAATCCATACCCATAATTGGCGAACACATCGTCCGGTCTCTTTTTTACACTCGCGGCAAAGGTATCGAGCACCTCGTTTTTATTGCCATACAGTGCGAACACCCGGGTTCTGAGCCAATGAAATTCAGCCAGGTCTTTCGTTGAAGAAACAGGCAGGGATCCTTTTCGGGCATCAATCCAGGCGTTGATATAGGCGATACGATCCCCGGATGCGGGATGAGTTCTCAAGTAGGCCGGGACCTGCTGGCTGTCAACCCACTGTTTTTGCCTGATTTTAGCCAGCATAGAGGCCAGGCCGGCAGGAGGGAACCCCGCCTCAACTAAAATTTTTACCCCCAGTTGATCCGCCTGCATCTCATCTTCGCGACTATACGCAAGCGCCAGGGACTGACCGGCTGCAACCGATCCGATGGCCATGGCATTGGCCGCCGCACCAACACCCGCCACTCCCAGCGCAATGGCGGCCACCAGTCCGGCCAGCGTGACAATACCGATCTGCTTTGACCGGTCTACCCGGTCAGAAAGATGCCGGCTATACACATGGATAATTTCATGCCCCAGTATCCCGGCCAGTTCGCCGGGATTGTCCATGGCTGCCAACAGTCCGCTGTTGATAAAAACAACACCGCCCGGCCCGGCAAACGCATTATAACGATCTTCTTTAATAACGTAAAATCGATATTTATACGGATGTCGAGGTAACACCTTGACAATCCGGTTCCCGATCGTCGTAATATACCGGATGATGACGGGATCATCGATAAACGTAAACCGTTTGTGAGCCTCGCGCATAAATTTTTCCGAAAGTACTTCTTCTTCGGATATTGTTATGGCCCATGCCGGGACCGACTGGATCACCATCAATATACTCAAAATGATGGCGACCAAGGCTATCGGATTATGAATTCTCTTCATCGCTGTTTCTTCTCTATTGATTGACGGGGCACCTTATTAACCCGTTATATTTTAAACACCTTAATCTTACGATAAAGACTCTGGCGGCTGATTCCCAGTAAATGGGCCGCCTCCGTTTTGTTCCAGCGAGTCTCCTCCAACGCATGGAGGATAAGACGCCTTTCGTCGCCCGCCTCGGGTTCAATGGCCGCTCTCTTCAGCTCAGCCGGCAGATGATCAATGGTAATGGTATTCCCGCGGCACAGGATAGCCGCATGTTCCAGGGCATGTTCCAGCTCACGGATATTTCCCGGCCAGTTGTATTGCATAAACACATCCCGCACATCACTTGAAACGGCTGTCATTTTCTTTCCGAACTTTGTATTGAATTTTTTCCGGAAATGGTCAACGAGAAGCGGAATGTCATCCAATCGAGATCTTAACGGCGGCAGGTTCAATTCCACGACTTTGAGTCGATAATACAGATCCTGCCGAAAACCGCCCGCAGCGATTTCTTTTGTCAAGTCCTTATTGGTCGCGGCGATCACCCGGACATCAACTTTAACAGGGGTTGAATCCCCTACCCGTTCAAATTCCATATCCTGAAGCACACGTAAAAAATGAAGCTGCATTCGGGGGGACATTTCACCGATTTCATCCAGAAAAATAGTCCCGCCGTCCGCCCGCTGAAACCGGCCTATTTTATCCCTGACCGCCCCGGTAAACGCCCCCTTAACATGGCCAAACAGCTCGCTTTCAAGTAGTTCCTCGGAAAGTGCGGCACAATTTACCTTGACCAGAAGATGATCCGGATTCGGGCCCTTATAGTGAATCGCTTCCGCCACCAGTTCTTTGCCGGTGCCGCTTTCTCCGGTGATCAGGACCGTGGTACGTACATCGGCCAGATCCTCGATAAGCGAATAGATTTCCTGCATCCTTTCACTCTTGCCGACAATATGATGAAACCCGCGGCGCTCTTTCAGGTTCCGTTCCAGGTCCGCCAGGCGGGTTTCGTCCCGAATAACCATGACACCACCGGTCTTAATATTGCGGCTTCCAGACAATGGGTAGGTGGAAAGCGAAATGACCCGTGCCGATTGATGCGCATGACGGCACTCCAGCCGTTGTATCTCGATTGATCGTTGCGTCCGGATGGTCTCAGACAGCGCACTCGAGCAGCGCTGACAACAGGCCGATTCCATGAATGAAACCGGTTTGCCGATGGCATGGCCGTGCGCCACCATGCAGATATCCCTTGCAGCGGCATTGACTTCAATCACGGCTAAATTCTCATCAACCATAATAATCCCGTCTTTGACGCTTTTAAAAATAGCGGCAAGATTTAACCGGTATTTTTCTTTTTCATCTGCCAGGGCCTTGAACCGCAGGGCCGCCCTGGCCACCCGGATCAGAGCCTGCTGCGTCACCGGTTTGGGCAGGTAGTCAAAAGCCCCCAGGCGAACCGCTTCCGACGCGCTGTCAATGGTCGGCGCGCCGGTAATCATCACCACCACGCCGGGTAACTGGCGCTGCTTGACTTCACGTAGAATGTCGATCCCGCTTCGTCCTTTTAATATGATATCGGCAAAAATCAGGTCAAACGCCATTTCTCCAAGAAGAGCCAACGCATTTGAGCAGGTATCCGCAGTTGTGACTTCGTACCCTTCTGCCGTCAGGAATCGTTCAAGCGTAAAACAGAGGTTTTCTTCATCATCAACGATGAGTATTTTGGCGCTCATTTTCCCCTCCCATCGGCAATTCAACGACCATTCGGGTAAAAACCCCCGGATCGCTTTCAATCCGCAGCTTGCCCCCATGGTCAACGATAATACCATGCGCAATACTCAACCCGAGACCGGTCCCGATACCCGCCGGTTTGGTTGTGAAAAACGGATCCAAGACATGTTCCATAATTTCATCGCGGATGCCGACCCCGTGATCTGTAAAGATGGTGTGGATCCAGGGACGCCCCTCGTTTGTGGTGACCTTTACGTTAATCGCAAGCCACTTGTCCTCGTCTCCTCCCGGGTACTTCTCGTTCAGTGCATGGCGTGCATTGGTAATTATATTGAGAAAGACCTGTTGAATCTGCTGCATATGCCCATTGATCAGTGGCAGATCGTCGGGTACATCCACCTTAAGCCTGATGCCATCTTTTCTTACCTGTGCTTCAGTCAGCGCCAGTGTCTCATCGATAATATCAGCAATATCCACCGGACTTTTCCGGACCTTTCGGTCCCGGGCAAAAGCCAGCAGACTGCCGACAATGGAAGCGATGCGGTCGCCTTCCTTGAGAATCCGGCCGGCCACATCGTGGGCCAGACTGGACGGATCACTTTCATTGACCAGGACCTGGGCCAGATTAATGACACTGTTGGCCGGATTGTTTATTTCGTGGGCCACCCCGGCCGCCAGCTCACCGATGGATGCCAGGTGGCTGGCCCGCATGGTCTCGGCCTGGAGCGCCTTCAACTTGGATTCATCTCCATACACCGTAACGATTTCGCCGGTTGGAAGCTTATATACGAAGCTTTCCCGCCAGACGGAAATACGCTTGTCCCTGTAAAGTGCCACCGGTTGATACTGGGGCTGACCAGTGGCCCATACGCGCTGCATGATTTCAAACAGGCCAAAGGATTTTATTTCAGGATAAACGACAAGAATACTTTTACCGATTACATCAGCTTTTCTCAATTGATCGATCTTTTCGCCGGACTTATTCAGCTCAAGAAAAATAAAATCGTTCCCGTTGTCAACCACCTTGAATACAGCGACACCGCTTTTGGTATTCTCGATAATCTGCCGGTAACGGGTTTCGCTTTCCTGGATGGCTATTTTGGCCTTCTCGTGTTGCATTACTTCCAGTTTCAGCGCCGCGGTTTTTTCATCAACCCGGTGGCGAAGCGTTCGATTCCATACCAGCACACCAACGGAAAAGAAAAAAACAAGGCCAAGCACTGTACTGATACTGAACCAGAACTTCTTGCTTTTAAGCAGCGAATCTCTTTCCAGCGTGATCCATTTCCGGTAAATCGCCTGCTTTTCCTGGGGTGAAATCAGGGAAAGGCCTTTTTCGAGGATACCGTTCAGTTCCCAGTTTTCCCGTATGGGCGCAAACGCCTCCCGATAGACAAAACCGGTTTTTCCTGCCATGCGCAGGTTGGTGATTTTTTCCTTTTCTATATTATACGAGGCCGTGGCAATATTCGTCACCATGGCATCTACCATACCAAAGGATACTTTCCTCAGCCCGGTCTGGTTATCCGGTACTGGATACAGGTCCATATCAGGATACAGGTTATTGATATAATCGTGGGACGCATACCGGTGTACGACCGCCACTTTCATCCCCATGAGGTCTTCCAGCGTCAGGTCCCGAATAACGTTCTGCCGAACAATGATCACCGACGGGAGGTTAATGAAAGAACTGGTAAAACGCAGGTACTTTTCCCGCTGAGGGGTTCGGGCGGCGGCCGTTACCATATCGATCTCCTGCGATTTTGCTTTCTCAAGGACCTTGTCCCAGCTTTTCAGCCGAATGATCTTGAACCGGATACCGATCTTTTTTTCGATGAGCGCCAGGTAATCGGCGGCAATCCCCCGGTATTGGCCATCTTTATCAAAATATTCCGTCGGGGGAAAATCAGGATCCGGTGCGGCCAGGATCACCGGATGGGCGGCCAGCCATTTTATTTCTTCCGGCGAAAATGAAACGGGTACATGATTTTCTCCGGCCCATGCGGAACCGTATAATACACCGATGATCAGCCATATTGATATGAGATAAATCTTTATTTTCAAATTAATGATCAAAAAATCCCCCGTCCCTGGTCATATCATGGATATCGCATTCACATGCGTTTCGTATTTATAAGCCATGGTACTCTGACAATATTGCCTGCGATTTTGCAGTGAAGCCACGCGCCAAGATATTGAGGTGATAAGGTGTTTAAAAGCGCCAGGCACCGCAGGAAGTGCCCCTGGCGTGCAGCATACCTGCCGGAGATGTCGATCTTTTTTTTAAACACCTTTGCGCCCAACAGATGGATGCAGAGCAGGCGGAAAATCGCAATTGCGGTATTATATAGGGTGCCGGTCAAAATTGAAAGGTCGTTTTAAAATGGAACCCGGGTCCTGCTGAACCTGACCCGGCTGCCCAATGACGATCTCGATGGTATCGTTTTCATCGCGGTTAATCTATCCATCCGACACTGATTTTTCAAGGGTTAGAAATAACTTGAAATGAGGTGATCATCAGGATATTGATTCGATCAAAACGTTGAACAACGGTGATTAACCCGGTATCCAGGGAGCAAGATCGGCATGACCCCATCCTGTTTAGCGCCCGATTCGGCATTAACATTCAGTAAAAGAGTGGCTCAGATCCATGTTTCAGCCACCAAGGAGATGCCTGTTCTGGCCAGCCGCGTCGGCAATTGCGTTTCTCTGGGCCAGGGCGTTCCTTCTTTTTCAGCACCCGTGCATATTATCGATTCGGTCTGCCGCATGTTGCGTGAAAATCCCTCGGCCAGCAAATATTCACTTCAAGCGGGAATGACCGAGTTGCGCCACCACATCAGCGAAACCCTGTTACGGGAAAAAAAGATCCAGGTCGACCCTGACAAGGAGGTGCTGGTTACCGTGGGCGCCATGGAAGGTTTAATGGCCGCCATCCTGACGGTTGTAGACCGGGGCGACGAGGTCATTCTTCCATCACCGACCTATGCGTCGCATATCGAGCAGGTGCTTCTGGCCGAAGGAACGCCTGTTTTTGTTCCCCTTCGCGCAACAGACTGGGGACTTGAGGTTGATCAAATCCGCAACGCCGTCACTGAAAAAACCAGGGCGATCATCCTGTGCAATCCGGGCAATCCAACCGGCGCTGTTTTTGATGATGCCGACGTTCTCGCCCTGTGCGAGCTGGCCGTCGAAGAGGGAATAATCATCATTTCAGACGAAACCTATGATTTCATGACCTATGGGATACCCATGCCCGTGAGTCCCGCGTCTCTGCCCCGATTCCGGAAACAGGTCATTTCGGTTTTTTCCTTCTCAAAAAAATATGCCCTGACCGGCTGGCGTGTTGGATATATTACCGCCTGTGAGCAATTAATGGCCCAGATTATGAAAGCGCACGATGCATCGGCCATTTGCGCCCCGACCCCGTCGCAATACGCAGCCCTTGCCGCACTTTCCGGGCCCCAGACCTGTGTAAAAGAGATGTGCCGGGCATTGACCGCCCGAAAAAAATTATGCTGCCGGCGACTGGATCAGATGGCCGGGATATTCGACTATGTGGAACCCAGGGGCGCGTTCTACGTCATGGCCCGGTATCTTTTCACCGATCGACCATCACGGGATGTGGCGATCCAGATACTAAACGAAGCCGGGGTCATCACTATTCCCGGCGGTTCATTCGGTCCCCAGGGTGAAGGACACCTGAGAATATCTTTTGGTGGAGAAGAAGAAGAGCTGAATGAAGCCTTTGATCGAATGGAAAAATGGGCCGGGAGCATTGTTTAACCCGGACGGGAAATGCCGGATGCGGAACTGCATCGGGTCAAACGTAAACGGAATCGCGTCTTGGAAGCGCGCGCCATCTTGAAAAACTGAACAGGTCAGACAACCAGTGCAAGCGTGAATATCGACAGATTTCCCAGGATATGAATCATGACAGGGGCCATTAAACTGCCCGCCTTTTCGTAAGCCACGGCAAAAACCACGCCGCCGGCCAGCTGGGTCACGGGGATCCGGGTGCCGGATAAATGGGCGGCAACAAAGAGACCGGTACTGATACACACCGCCACCCAGAATCCCCACCGCCGAAAGAAACCAAAAACAATCCCGCGAAAAAATATTTCTTCTGCAATGGGACCAATGATCCCCCCGGTCAGATAAAACGCGGCCAGCCCCGCGCCGTGAACCGGAAATGACATTCGCACCACCCCAAACGCATCAACATTGAAAACCAGGCAGGCCGCCATGCAGGCTGCCGCCGCAACACCAAAACCGGCAGACCAGATCAGTCCCCGGATCAGGCCGGGTATCAGCGTGCCCGGTTCCAGTCCGACGGGCGACAGGCGATGGTGATACCTGAACACCACAAACAGTATGAGCGCGGCTTCTGCTGCCCGGATCCCCCCAAGAATTAAGAGCGCACGGGTGGGAGCCGGCGGCAACCGGACCAGCATCTCTGTCAGGCTGACCACTGCCGTGGAGATTAGAAACGGGATCAACTGGATACGGGTTGTCGCCATCCAAGCCTTTTCAATGCATTGTAGGCATGCATCTGGACATACCAATGCCTCGTTTCTTTCATTAACCTAAGCAGACGGGGAATCACCTGCGTATCGCCCCGCTCTCCCAGTGACCTCAATGCCATGCAAACCACGTTGGGGCTGGGATCTTTTAACAATCGAATTAAATCAAGCTCATTTTTTTCTCCGCCGCCATGGCCCAGGGCTCTTGCCACCCAGTAGCGCTCAACAATCCGGGGACTGTCCAGGAAAGACGTATAGCCTTCAAATTGAGAGGGGTCGATCCACCGTTTTTCCATCCATCGCAATGCTTCGACCCGATGGCGTCCATCCGCTGCGCGGACCAGTTGAGGCAGTGTTTCTTCGGATAAATTTTCCGGCCGACCGCAGGTTAAGCACCATAGAAGCGTAATGCCCATCAACAGGCAGGCAATCGATGTGATCACGCGCCTCAGCTGCGCCGAAAACAGCCATCCGGCGATCCATCGCACCCCGCCGTGTGCCATCAGATAAACAAGCAGTGGAAACCCGGCCACCAGGGAAACATATGTCAGCCGGCGCAGGAGCCGATGGCGGGCCAGGGTCTCCGAAACCTGCCGGAATATTTTTCCGGGACGCTGGAGAAGGTCGGAAACGGGGATCTGCGCGAACTTTGTTCCATCTACAAACAACAGGGTCCGGGGGTCCAGAAAGTGGATCACCACATCCGGATAGTCGTCGGATGGGATTGGCAGGTAATCGTGGGAGACCAGGGTATTGAGAATCTCTTTTTTATGCGGGCCTTTACCGGTGCCTTTCCAGTAGAATGTGCGAATCTGTTTTTGCGCAAGGGACTTGAACGATTCTGCCGGAAAAAGTGTATAGCGGTAATAGAAATCATTTACCAGACGCCCTGCCGGATGAGATAAAAGCAGCCGGTCGCGCACATCAAAAAAGATCCGGGGACTGAAAAACGGGCGACCCGTTCCCGCCAGTATAGCCAGTGGCAGCAAAAACCAAAGCATGCGAATAAAAAACGTCCGCTGTACCTCACAGCGGGCACCCGGCTCCCTGCCCGCCGCTTCCATACCACCATCTGAAACCAGGTGCGGTCGGTCAGTCTCCCGTCCATACCACGGATAAACCAGGCAGACCGACGCCGGGACTAAAAAAATATAGGCCCCGGCAAAAGGGTCAACGCCGCTTGCGTAAATCACTGTCATAACGGCCAGACAGATACCAACAAGAATCCCGGCCCCGGTCTTATATCGCTGGAACCCATACTCCCACAGCCGCAACCACCCGACGGCCGATAAAGAGAGAAAGGCACCAATGGTGAACGTAAAAAAAAGACCACCCCCCCACGCGGCCCGAAACGATTGAAGCGCGGGTATAATGGTATCGCCGGGCACCGGTATAAATCCCGCTTTTGTCACGGCAGCCATGCGACAATGCAGCAACCGGTTTGACCACCCCACCTGGATTGTCCCGATTATCTGGGCCATTGCCAGACCGGCGGCAATCGCCGGGGCGGTGGAAATATACGGCCGGCTGTTTTTATGTATCGGTGATAACTGGCACATGCCTGATTGCTGTAAGTCCCCGTCTGCTATTTCCATTTCATAAAGCTTCTTTTAGAAGTCATATAAATATTTCAAATGAGCGCATAAAAGCAAGGAATAGAAAAAATGAAAATTTTCTTGACCGCTTTTTTAGTATATTGTATACAAAAATTTCTTTTTTTGCACAGCGTTGGTAAATCAACCCACTTCACCCACAGGAGGAGACATGATGAGAACAAAACCGATACGGACCTTAGCGCTGATGGTGGCGGGATTTATCGCCTTCATCGCCTTTTCAACCCCTGCCATGGCAAGTGATCCGGTTAAAATCGGTGTGGTCCTGCCGCTGAGCGGCGGGTTCGAGATTTACGGCAATTTAGGGGTTCGGGGCGCCCAAATGGCCGTCGCCGAAATCAATGCCGCCGGGGGAGTCCTGGATGGCCGGAAGCTCGAACTGGTCATCGAAGACAATAAGACCGACCCCAAGACAGCGGTTGAAAAAACCAAAAAACTCATCTTAAAGGATAAAGTCGTGGCCGTCATGGGCCCGGTGAGCAGTGCGGCCCGGGATGCCATGACGCCGGTTGCCGACAAATATAAAACCCCGCTGCTCTACGGTATCGACTATGAAGGGGGTGTGTGCAACCGCTATGTATTTCTCTACAGCGCCATTCCCGATCACGACATGGATAAGCTGATTCCGTACATGGGTGAACAATACGGAAAATCCTTCTATATTTTCGGGTATGATTATGTCTGGCCGCACAAAATGACCGAAGCCATTAAACGCAATGCTGAAAAAATCGGCGGCAAGATCGAAGCGGTTGAATACACACCGTTTGGCGTTAAGGATTATGCGCCCACCATCCAGAAAATCGCCAAATCCGGGGCCAAGGTCCTGATTCTGATCGTTCCGGGTGCCGATGGATTTACGTTCATTAAACAGTTCACCGAATTCGGGCTCAAGGACAAAGTTAAGATCGTGGCCCTGGCTGCGGATGAAAACTACCTGGGTGCCCTCACGCCGGAACAGTCCGAAGGCATTTTCACCGCCCTGCCCTTTCTGGCCAGCCTGGACAAACCGGAGGCCAAAAATTTTGTAGCCCGCCAGAAAAAAATGTTCGGCAAAGACACCGTGGTTACCTGGGCCACCTGTTCCCATTACGGCCTCGTCAAAATGCTGGCCAACGCCATTAACAAAGCGGGCAGCCTGGACAAGGAAAAAATCGTGGACGCCATGGGCGACCAGACCATCACGGTGGGCAACGGTCCGGAAACCATGCGGGCATCCGACCATCACATGATCCTGAATATGCTCATCGGTGAGTTCACCGGTGGCAAACTCGTCGTTAAAAAAGATCTGGGCCAAATCAAGCCGTCGAATCAATGCGCCGGGAAAAAGATGTAAATACATCCATGGGATCCGGGCGGTATGCCGCAGTAAACGGCCGCCCTGGTCCTTTGTCCCTGCTCAGCTTGAAAAGGCTTTCTCTATGCGATGGTATATTTTATTGGCTCATCCCAATCCGGATTCTTTTAACCATGCCGTCTGCCGGGCCTTTGTTCGTGGCCTTGATGATGCAAAATCACCATGGGACATCAACGATCTGTACGCCTCCGGATTCAATCCGATCATGGCCGGTGATGATTTCAACCAGTTTTCCAGCCAGGGCCCGCTTCCATCCGATGTGCTGGCCGAGCAGGCCAGGGTGAGGCTGGCCGATTGCCTGGCCCTGATCTATCCGGTCTGGTGGAATGAAGCACCCGCCATCCTGAAGGGATGGCTCGACCGGGTTCTCTCCAAGGGCTGGGCCTATGATGTCACTGCCGGGGGTGAATTCTCCGCGCTGTTGAAACTGAAAAAAGTCATCATTTTCAACACCGCCGACAATCCCACCGAGCTTCTCGAAGAAACCGGGTTGAACAGCGCCGCCCGGCAGACCAAAGATGCGGGCACCTTCGGATTTTGCGGCGTTGACACGGTGGAACATTATATTCTGGGCAACGTGGATACCGATGAAGCGGCCCGCCTGGCATTTCTGCAAAAGGTCCGGGACATCGGCCGTGCCCAATGAGCAAAACCGGGAGAAAAACAATGAATCAGCCAACCGACAATCACGATAAAAGCGCTGTTCTTCTCGTGGACTTTCAGGAAGATTTTACCGAGGATAAAAATGGTGCCCTGGCCGTGGCCGGAACGGACGCAGCCTATATCGACACCGTTGCCCGGGCCACGCGCGCTCTATCCGGACAGGGTCTCCCCATCTACGCCACCCAGGACTGGCATCCTGAAACCCACATGAGTTTCGTTACCAACCACCCCGGCGCCGAGGTTTTTACGACCCTTGACATCGATGGCCGCTCCCAGATTATGTGGCCGGCCCATTGCGTTCAGGGAACGGCCGGTGCATCGATCATGCTGGCCGATGATCTGTTCGAACAGGTCATTCAAAAAGGATCGGACGCCCGTTTTGATTCGTATTCCGGTTTTGCTGACGATGGCGGGAAACAAACCGCACTGGAAGAACAACTGGCGAATGCCGGCATAAAAGAATTGCTGGTCTACGGCCTGGCCACAGACTTTTGCGTCAAGTTTACCGTTCTGGATGCGCTGGCAGCCGGATACCGGGTTCATCTCCTCCTTGATCTTTGCCGGGGGGTGGCACCGGACACCACCGAGGCGGCCATTGAAGAGATGCGGGAGAAAGGCGCCGTCATTACCGAATCTGCAGCCTTTATACCCGGGCGCGGGTAACCCCATGGGCAGCCTTCTGGAAACGAAATCGCTCACCAAGAAATTTGGTGGGCTGACAGCGGTGGACCATGTCAATCTTACGCTGGAAAAGGGCGAACTCCGATGCATTCTCGGACCCAACGGATGCGGCAAATCCACACTGTTTAATCTGATTACGGGGGTTTACACGCCCACGGCAGGCCACGTCTTTTTCGAAGGAGAGGATATCACCGGCAAACCGGTACACATCATCGGCCGGATGGGCATCGGCCGGAAATTCCAGGTGCCCGGCATCTTCGATCAGCTGACCGTTTTTGATAATATCCGGGTCCCGTTTTTCCGGGACCAGCGCCGGTCGCTCTTTTTTCAGCCGCGCCGGGAAAGCGGCATCGATGACCGCATCATGGCCCTGCTCGAAAAAATAAGCCTGGTGGATAAGGCCAACCTGCCGGCCGTTCATCTGGCCCACGGTGAAAAACAATGGCTGGAAATCGGCATGGTCCTGGCCCGGCGGCCGCGCCTGATGCTGCTGGATGAGCCTACCGCCGGCATGACGGTCACCGAAACCCGCAAAACGGCTCAGCTTATCCGGGATATTTCCAGCGAAGAAAAGATCACCATCCTCGTCATCGAACATGATATCGGTTTTGTCCGTGAAATCGCAAGCCGGATCACGGTGTTATACAAAGGGGCTGTTTTCAAGGAAGGCAGTTACGAGGATATCCAGAGCGATGAATCGGTGCGCAGAATCTATCTGGGACGGAGCGGCTGATGCTGAATATTACCGACCTGCACGCGTCTTACGGCGGCAGTCTGATTCTCCAGGGAATTGACCTGGCGGTTAAGCAGGGGGAAATCACCGCCATCATGGGGCGTAACGGCATGGGGAAAACGACCCTGATGAAAACCATCGTGGGGCTTTTACCGGCCATGTCGGGAAGTATCCAGCTCGATGGCCAGATGATCACCCATTTAAAACCCCATCGAATTGCCGAAAGGGGCGTCGGGTTCGTTCCCCAGGGCCGTGAAATATTCGGCGATTTCACCGTTTTTGAAAACCTCAAACTGGCGACACTGCGATTTCCCCGGCAAAAACGACAGATTCCGTCTGCGTTATTTGCGTATTTTCCCATCCTGGAAGAACGGAAAAACCAGCGGGCCGGATCGTTTTCCGGCGGAGAGCAGCAGATGCTGGCCATGGCCCGCGCCCTGGTGACCCATCCCAAGCTGCTGTTGCTGGACGAACCTTCCGAGGGGATTCAGCCGTCCATTGTCCAGGAAATCGCCCGGATTCTGCGGGATATCAACCAAAAAACGGGGATTACCATCGTGATCGTCGAGCAGAACGTGGACATGATCCTCGATCTGGCCGACACGTGCGCGTTCCTCGAAAAGGGGCGTATCGTCGACACCTGCCCGGTGGACACGCTTCGAAAAGACGAATCTTTAATCACCCGATATATGGCGGTATAAAAAATGGCCGATCTCATCATCCAGATTTTAAACGGGTTGAACTTCGTTTTGGTGCTCATCATGGTGGCCATGGGCCTGATGATCATCTTCGGCCTGATGAACGTCATCAACATGGCGCACGGAGAATTTTTTCTGCTGGGGGCGTACACCGTCGTAGTCACCAACCAGATCGGGCTGGGATTCTGGCCGGCGCTGGTGCTGGCCCCGCTGGCCGTGGGGCTGATCGGCATGTTCATTGAATATGTCTGCATCCGCCACCTCTACCAGCGGCCGCTGGATACCATCCTGGCCACCTGGGGCGTTTCCCTGGCCATCAAGCAGCTGATTATCATCTTCTTCGGGCCGGCGGGGTTGACCGTCTCCCCGCCCCTGCCCTGGATGATCTCCGTGGCCGGCATCAACTACCCGGCCTACCGGTTGTTTATTATGACGGTGGCCCTGATTATTATCGCTTTTACCTTTTATATTTTCCTCAGGACCGATTTTGGCCTGGGCGCCCGGGCAGTGATCGCCAACCGGGACATGGCCGCGACCCTGGGAATCGACACCCGGCGAATGTACCGCACCACGTTTACCTTCGGGGCGGCCCTCGCCGGACTCGCCGGCGCGGTCATGGCACCGATCATGAGCTGTGACCCCCAGATGGGGCTCGGTTTTTTCATCCCGGCCTTTTTATCTATCCTGGTGGGCGGCACCGGCACCCTCTACGGGGTTTTGGCCGGCGGCGCCATCGTTGGCGGCGGCGACAGCCTCTTCAGCTACCACTATTCACCGGTCATCGCCCAGGTCGTTATCTTTTCGCTGGCGATTGTTCTCATCCGCATCCGCCCCCAGGGCCTGCTGGGAGCCAGAAATAATGAATAAACCGATATCCCCTGCCATATCAGCCGCCCGATCACCCGGTTTGCGTATCCGGCCCGCCCGGATTGCCCTGGGTGTCATGGTGATCTTTCTGCTTTTCCCCCTGACAAAAAACGACTACTGGGTGGTCAATCTGACCCAGTTGATGGTCTACGGCATCTTTGCCATGAGCCTGTCGCTGGTCTGGGGATACGGAGGGATTCTCTGCTTCGGACACGCCGTCTATTTCGGGATGGGCGCCTATATCTACACGCTCATCGTCAAGGGAATGCTACCCGGCTTCACGGGAATTTTGGGCACCGGCATCATGGCGTTAATTACGGCCATCTCCGGCGTCGCCCTGTTTGCCGCCGTGATCGGATATTTTTTATTCTACGGCCGGCTGTCGGGACCCTATCTGGGAATCGTTACCCTGGCCATGGCCGTGATCGCAGAACGGATTGCCGTGGACTGGTACTATATCGGTGGATACAACGGCCTCTTCAGCATTCCGCCCTTTTCCATCGGCGGCTATCAATTCATAGATCCGCTGGCGTTGTTCTACCTGGTCCTTTCAGCCGCGATTGCCGTTTACCTGCTGCTGACGCACGTGGTCAAATCACCCTTTGGTATCATCTTACGGGCCATCCGCGACAACGAACCCCGGGCCGAATCGTTCGGATACAACAGCGCCCGGCATAAAATCATCACCTTTGTCATTGGTGCGGCCGTGGCGGCCCTTTCGGGCGTGCTCTTTGCCGTAGTCACCGAATTTGTTTCCCCCACCCTCATCGGATTCAGCCTCTCCACCGAGGTGCTGATCTGGGTGGCGCTGGGAGGAAAGGAAGTGATCCTGGCCGCGTTTTTAGGGGCGCTTGCGGTAAGGGCGCTGGAAGCCTGGCTGTCCGAGCTGATGGCGTATTACTGGTTATTATTTCTGGGTATCTTTTTTGTGATAGCGGTTATTTATTTTCCCAGGGGGATATTTGGGAGCTGGCTGGCCGACCGGTATGAGCATCGGATAAAAGGGAGATCTTAAATGAAAGTCGAATCTCTGGTTGATATTGCCCGACGCCATATTGAGCTCTGGATCATCAAGGGAGAATACCACCCCGGCCAGAAACTCACCGAAGAAGAAATCTCTTCCCGGCTGGATATCAGCCGGATGCCGATCCGGGAAGCGTTCAAGGCCCTCGAAATCGAAGGGCTGGTGATCCGCAAACCGCGCCGCGGGGTCTTTGTAACGGCCATGACGGAAAAGGATGTCTGGGAAGTCTATACCTTAAAAGCCAGCCTCTACGAGCTGGCAACCGACCAGGCCATCGAGCTGATAACCGAAAAAGAACTTGACGCGCTGAAGAAAAAGGTCAGGTGTATGACCGACTGCTTTGAGAAAAAACCGGTGGATCTTTTGCGTTACCAGGACTACCACTGGCGCTTTCACGAACAGATCATGACCATTTCAACCAACACCCGCTTAAAAAAAATATCGGCCAGCCTTCACAATCAGGTGGCGCGGTTCAGTTATCTGTCCCTGCAGGATAAAGCCCACCTGAACTCATCGGTCCAGTACCACCAGGATATTTTTGATGCGATTAAAGCCAAAGAAGCCCCCCGGGCATGCCGGTTAATGAAAGAACATGTATTGATGGCATTGGACGTATTGTGCGACCGCTTCGAATTTGATGATCCGAACTCAGACAATGCTGCAGACAAGATGATCCCGGGGGTACACGCCACCGGATAGATTTAAAACAAAAGGAGAACCATGCATGGCGATTTTGAATGAGGTGAAAAAAAACTACGGAAAATTGAAAAACTACATCAACGGGCAATGGGTATCCTCCACATCCAGCCAGGTATACGATGACATTAACCCGGCCACGGGGGAGGTCATCGCCACGATACCGTCGGCCACGGATGGGGAGATCGAATCGGCCATTTCGGCGGCGCAAAACGCCCTGGCCGTCTGGCGGGGCGTTCCCCTGCGCGACAAGGCCCGGTACCTGTTTGACCTGAGGGGAAAATTCGAGGAACACGCTGACCGCCTGATGCGGATACTCATCCAGGACCACGGCCGCACCATCGGCGAGGCCACGGGGACCATCCGGCGATGCATCGAAAATATCGAATCGGCCTGCTCGGCCCTGCTGCTTCTCACCAAGGGAGAATACGTGACCGATCTGGCCAGGGGGCTTGACCAGGCCCTGATCTGGGAGCCCCGTGGCGTGTTTCTGATCGTAACGCCCAACAATATTCCCATGCACGCCTGGTCGTCGTTTGTTCCCTATGCCATTGCCAGCGGATGTCCGGTGGTGGTCAGCCCCAGCAAGGTTGATCCGGTCTGCATGGATGCCGTTTTCAAGGTTACCGAAGAAGTGGCCGGATTCCCCAAGGGGCTGGTTAACCTGGTCCACGGCGGCGGCGACGTTAATCAGAAGATCCTTTCGCATCCGGCGGTCAAGGGCGTTGGGTTTATCGGCTCCACGTCCGTCGGCCGGATGCTCTTTGACCAGGCCGGAAAACTGGGCAAGGAAGCCTCTATTAACGGCAATGGTAAAAACCATGTCGTCATCATGCCCGACTGCGATGCCGATACGGTGGTCGACGGCCTCAAACGGGGATGCTACGGCATGGCCGGCCAGCGGTGCCTGGGATCGGATAATCTCCTCTTTGTGGGCGACGCCTATGATGCGGTCAAAGACAAGCTCATCGAAGCATCCGGTCAAATGAAACTTGGATATGGACTTGACGAATCCACCCAGCTCGGCCCCCTGGTATCGGCCAAAGGGCGGGACAAGGTACTCCGGTTTATCGAAACGGGAATTTCCGAGGGTGCCCGGGTTGTTCTCGACGGCCGCAACCCAGATGTGCCTGGCGGCGAAAAGGGATTTTTCCTCGCGCCGACCATTCTGGACGAGGTCGATATCGACATGCAGATTGCCCGTGAGGAGGCCTTCGGCCCGGTGGTCAACCTGATCCGTGCCAGAGACCTTGACCAGGCCCTGGACTGGATCAATAATAAGGATGACTATGGCCATTCCGGATGCATTTTTACCCGGAGCGGCGCCGTGGCCCGAAAATTCACCCAGGAGGCCGATGTGGGCAATATCGGTATCAATGTGCCGGTTCCCCAGCCCTACGCCTTTTTCCCGTTGGGATCGAAGAATGCCTCCGCCCAGGGCGTAGCCAAATCGCGGATTGACTCGATGCGGCTGTTTCTCGACCAGAAAACCATTACCGCCCGGTGGGCCTGATCCCGCCCCGGTAATTTTTTGTCCCATATCTATCATAAAAGGAGAAAAAGATGAGCGATACTCCTCAAATTCGAAAAATTTATTCGTTTGTTGAAGAGACCCATGCCGATGGGAAAGCACCCCTGACAGCGCCGACCCGCAAGGCAGCAGTGGCAGTGGTGTTTAAAAACCCGTTTGCCGGTATCTACCAGGAAGATCTCAGCCTGCTCTACAACTGGAGCGAAACCCTGGGAACGATGCTGACCCAAAAGGCCGTGGCCGCCCTGGGCATTGCACCCGAAGCGGTTCACAGCTACGGCAAAGGGGCCATCGTCGGGGCCGACGGCGAGCTGGAACATTGCGCCGCCATGATGCACCCGGCCCTGGGTAAACCGATGCGCGACAATGTGGGCGGGGGCAAGGCCCTGATCCCTTCGGCCAAAAAACGGGGATATCCGGGTGTTTCCATCGATGTACCGGTTCACTTTAAAGATGCCGCCTTTGTCCGGTCTCATTTTGACGCCATGGAGGTCCGGCTGCCCGATGCACCCATGGATGACGAGCTGGTATTGATCGTGGTGGTGACCGATGCCGGCCGGCCGGCCGCCCGGGTCGGCGGTCTTAAAAAAGAAGACGCCAAGTGCGAAGACGGGTTGCGATAAAATGAGAATCCACTTCAACCTGAACGGCAAAGCCATTGCCGTTGATGCGCCGGTGGGGACCTCAGCCCTTTCGCTGCTCCGTGATTATCTGGGACTCAAAGGCACCAAGGAAGGGTGCGGCATCGGCGAGTGCGGGGCCTGTGCCATCGAGGTCGACGGCAAGGCGGTCAACGCCTGCCTGATGTTCGCCGCCCAGCTCGACGGCCGCACCGTCCTCACGGTGGAAGGCCTGGAAACGCCGTCCGGGCTGCACCCGATCCAGGAAGCCTTTCGGGACCATCATGCCGTCCAGTGCGGCTATTGTACCCCCGGCCTTTTAATGAGTACCCATGCCCTGCTTGCGGAAAAGCCGCACCCCGATCATGATGATATCAATACCGCGATTTCCGGCCATCTTTGCCGGTGTACCGGATATAAAAATATTGTATCGGCGATTGAGGCGGCGGGGAAAAATCCAGGCGGGAAAAACTAATCACCGTGCATCGGGGGACGGAGCAGATCAAGGCCTCCCGGCTGTTTGATTTTGAACGTGAATACAAATCCGGAGTCAACTGAATCCATGTCAGACATTGAATACTATCGACCGCACGATCTGGATGAAGCGGTGACGTTTCTTGCCCGAAACGGGGCCACCACACGGATACTGGCCGGCGGTACCGACCTGATGATCGACAGGCGGGCCGGGACCCTGAATACCGATTGCCTGTGCGACGTCAGCCGTCTGGTCGAACTGAAACGAATCGAAATCATCGACGACCGGCTCGAAATCGGGGCCGGGGTCACGATGAATGAGATCGTCCATTCTGAGACCATCGCCCGGTTTGCACCGGCCCTGAAAATTGCCGCTTCGCAATTTGCCGGAAACCAGATCCGCAATGTGGCCACCCTCGGCGGCAATGTCGCCCATTGTTCGCCGTGCGGGGATACCGTGCCGCCGCTCCTGATCCACGACGCCACCGCCATGGTCCGCAGCCGGTCGGACGAGCGGGCCGTGTCCCTGGCCGACATGGCCGGCGGACCGTATCATTGCACGCTGGGTCCTTCCGAGCTCATCACCCGTTTTGTACTCAAACCGATGACGGCGGAGATGACACTGACCGATTTTCAAAAAATCGGACGGCGGCGGGCCCTGGCCATCTCCCGTCTTTCCATGGCGGTGATGGCGCGGCAGGAAAAAGACAGATCGATCGCCTTTATCCGGTTCGCCCTGGGTGCCTGTACACCCACACCCCACCACTTTGAAGCAGTCGAATCGACACTGTTGGGGAAAATCCCGACAGAAACACTGCTCTGGGATGTGGGCGGAAAACTAGCCCGCCAGATGCGGGTGATTACCGGCCGGCGCCCATCGGCGGTGTACAAGGAACCGGCCATTGCCGGGCTGTTTGTGCGGATACTCTATCCACTGGTGGCATCCTCGGGAAAACCGGTTGCACCATGAACCGGATCACCCAGCCGCCGCTGCAAAAGCTGATTTGATTAACGGGATAAAAACAGATGACGAACCACTATAAACAGGTTGGCCACAGCATACCGAAAATCGGGATTACCGAACGCTTAACCGGTGCGCCCGTTTTCAGCGCTGATATCAACCTCAGGAATCCGCTGATCCTGCGCGTGTTACGAAGCCGCAGGCACCATGCCCGAATCCGTTCTATCGACACAACGGCTGCTCGGACCATTGACGGCGTGGTCGCGATTTTTACGGCGAAAGACATCCCCGGGAAAAATGCCCACGGAATTATCAATAAAGACCAGCCGCTCCTGATGGGAGATAAGGTCCGCAGTCTGTCCGATCCTGTGGCACTGGTGGCAGCGAAAACCGATACCGCTGCCCGAAAGGCCCTGGACCGGATCAAGGTCGACTACGACGACCTGCCTGCCGTCTTTACCCCTGAAGACGCCATGGCACCGGATGCACCTGCCATTCACGACAAGGGGAATATCCTCTTTACCCGCAAAATCAAGCGGGGCGATCCGGAAACCGCCTTTAAAGCATGCGCGGTGGTGGTTGAGAAAACCTACCGGACCACCCGTATCGAACACGCTTTTCTCGAACCCGACGCCGGCGCCGGGTATGTGGATGACGACGGCACCCTGGTGATTTTTGCTTCCACCCAGAATCCCCACTACGACCACCAGGCGGTCGTCAGCATTCTGGGCCTTGAAAAAGACCGGGTCCGGATTATCCAGACTGCCACGGGTGGCGGCTTCGGCTCCAAGCTCGATCTCAATGTCCAGGGATTTATCGGCCTGGCCCTGTATCACCTCAAACAACCGGTCCGCATGATCTACTCCCGGGAAGAATCCTTCCTCGCCACGGCCAAACGCCATCCGTTAACCATGACGTTGAAAACCGGTGCCGATAAGCAGGGCAGGCTGATCGCGACCCGGGCCACTATTATCTGCGATACCGGTGCCTACGCATCCTACGGTATTCCCGTGGCCAGCCGGTCGGCCGTTCATGCCACCGGCCCGTATGAAATCGAGCATGTCGATATTGAAAGCCATTGCGTATATACCAACAACCCGTTTTCGGGTGCCATGCGGGGATTTGGCACGCCCCAGATGGCCATTGCCCACGAAAGCCAGATGGATCTGATCGCCGCCCAGCTCGATATCGACCCGCTGGAAATCCGGAAAATCAATGCCCTGAGCGTCGGTTCGGTTACGTCTACCGGTCAAAAGCTGACTGCCAGCGTCGGCATTGGCGAGTGCCTCGACCGCTTGGGCCCTTACTACGAACAGGCCCGCAACGAGTGGCTGAAAGAAGGCGATATCCCCTACCGCAAAAAAGGGATCGGGATCGGTGGAATGTGGTACGGCATCGGCAATACCGGCACCAAAAACCCGTCTACCGCAAAGATCAAACTGACTCCGGACGGTCGGCTCACCCTTTATACCGGTGCCGCCGATATCGGTCAGGGGTCGAGTACGGTGCTGGCCCAGATTGCGGCCGAGGTGCTGGGCATTACCGCAGAATCGCTGCATCTGGTCGTGGCCGATACGCAGCGGACGACCAGTGCCGGGGCCACTTCGGCCAGCCGGCAAACCTATATTTCGGGCAATGCCGTTCACATCGCGGCGACGGCATGTGCATCCGCACTGATTGCAGAAGCCGCTGCGCTTCTCGATCTGCCCGCGTCCGCGCTTGTGCTGTCGGATGGCAACGTTATTGAAGCGGCCGGTTCAACCCGCCGGGTTGATTTCGCCCGGTTGGCCAGCAGGCTACTGGAAAAGAAAAAGCCATTGGAATGGCACGGCGTATTCGACCCGGACACCACTGCGCTGGATCCTGAAACCGGCCAGGGAGTGCCTTATGCGACCTACGCCTATGCCGCCCAGCTCGTTCTGCTGTCCGTCGATACCCTCACCGGCGAGGTCTTCGTCGAGAAGGTCTTTGCCGCCCACGACGTGGGTAAGGCCATTCACCCGGAAAACGTCATCGGCCAGATCTGCGGGGGGGTGGTGATGGGGCTTGGATTTGCACTGATGGAAGAATATACGCCCGAAGAGACAGACTCGCTCAAGGATTACCATGTCCCCACCTGCGCCGATCTGCCGGATATCGTCCCTATTATCGTGGAGGCCCCGGAACCGACCGGACCTTTCGGCGCCAAGGGCGTGGGGGAACCGGCCCTGATCCCCACGGCACCCGCCGTGATCAACGCGCTGGCCCATGCCCTGGGAAAACGCATCTATCAACTACCGGCCAGCCTGGAAAAAGTTCTGGCCGTCAGCATTGAAACCGGACATTACGGTCCAAAGGAGGCATGAGATGACAACTGTTTTATTAAAAAATATCGGTACCCTGATCAGTGGCGACATCACCGGTCCGGTGATACCTGCCGATGCAGTCCTGATTGAAAATGGCGTCATCAAACAGGTAGGGATGGCTGATGACCTGGCCGGGACACCCGTGGACACCACCATCGATTGCGCCGGCAGCACGGTGACGCCCGGCTTGTTTGACTCCCACTGCCATGTGGTGCTGGGTGATTATACCCCCCGCCAGCAACAGGTCGGCTTTCTCGAAAGTGAAGTCCACGGCGGCATCACGACCTTTATCTCCGCCGGTGAAGTCCACCTGGCCGGTCGCCCCAAAGATCCGGCGGGCACCAAGGCCCTGGCCATTCTGGCGGCCAAATCCTTTAACGCCTTTCGTCCCGGTGGCGCCAAGGTCGTCGGTGGTGCGGTCATTCTCGAAAAAGGGCTGACCCGGGCCGACTTTGAGGAAATGGCGCATGAAGGGGTTCGCACGGTGGGTGAAATCGGTCTCGGTTCGGTCAAGGAACCCGAAGATGCCGCGCCCATGGTTAAGTGGGCCAAGGCATGCGGCATGACGGTGATGATGCACACCGGTGGCACATCGATTCCGGGCAGCAGCACGGTAACGGCCGACATGGTGATCCAAACCGACCCGGACATTGTCTCGCATATCAACGGCGGCCCCACGGCCATTGCCGTGGATGAAGTCAGGCGTTTGATCACCGATACGGATTACGCCATAGAAATCGTTCATTGCGGCAATCCCAAGGTCACTATCGATGCCGCCGAGCTCTGCGTCGAACACGATGCGATCGATCGGATCATCATCGGTAACGACGCACCGTCGGGTACCGGTGTCGTCCCCCTGGGAATCCTGAGGGTAGTCGCACATCTGGCCAGCTGTTCGGCCATTACCGGCGCCCAGGCCCTTTGCATGGCCAGCGGCAATACCGCCCGGGTGCACAGGCTGCCCCGGGGAATTATTGCAGCGGGAAAAGAAGCCGACCTGGTTATCATGGACAGTCCCATGGGATCGGTAGGCGATGATGCCCTGTCCGCCATCGAAGCCGGGGATGTACCGGCCGTTTCCATGGTTTTGGTTGATGGTGCCGTGGTCGTGGCCAAAAGCCGCAACACGCCCCCGCCGGTTCGAAAACCACAGGTAAACAGATAGAGATGATTATTGACTTTGATAAATGCGTCGGCTGCGGGTTTTGCGTCCGCGACTGCCCGGTCAGCGCAGTGCGACTGGTGAAACGCAGAGCCGTTGTCGACCAGGCCGCCTGTACCCATTGCGGCGTTTGTATGCGGGTGTGCCAGGAAGAAGCAGTCTCTGACCCGGATGCCATGCCGGCCACTGCCATCGAATGCGACGCCTGCCCCATCAAGTGCTGGATCCAGCCTGGCTATGAAGGGGCCTGCCGGCGGTATACCAATGTCGCCGGCCAACTGGTGCGAAAGACGCCGGCCCTGAGCTATGCCGACGTGGCCGATACGGTGGGAGAAAACTGCCCTGAGGCCATTCGCCGGCCGTTGATCACCGCTATTGGTGCGGGCACCACCTATCCGGACTGCAAACCCGCGCCGCGAATCGTCCGGGGACACCCGGATGGAGTGGACGTGGTGACCGTGGTCACCGAGGTCCCCCTCAGCTACAGTTCCGTTATCGTCAAGATCGACACCGACCTCCCCCTGGGCCACGAAGGCGACCGGATTTACGCGGGTAAACGGGAAGTCGGCATGGTGGAAACCGAGCAGTACGGTTCCAAGATGCTCCACATCGGCGGCGTCAACCGCCTGACCGGATCCAATGGTTTTATCGTCGCCCGAACCATTACCGCGATTGCCAATCGCCATCAGGTAAAACTTCGGCTGGAAAACGGCACCCGGATTGAAATTCAGGTGGGCCGGCCGCCGATCATCAATGGAATAGAAGCAGACCGGATGCGGGTGGGATGCGGCAGCGCCACCATGGGGCTGTTTGCGCCGCTCTTCGTGGCCGCCGCTGACGAGGTAATCATCATCGATTCGCATATTACCGGCCAGATGAGCCGTCATGTGGCCGGCGTGTACGCCGGCGCCAGGCCCACGGGTGTCCGGCTGGTCTTTTCCGAAAGCACGCCGGGGCGCTATTTCGGCGATCACGGCGACGGCTGGGGCGGCACCACTATCACCGACCCGGCGGATATCATTGCCGGGATCGATATGGCCGTGGCCCGTGCGGGAATGACCCTCCTGATCACCGAAACCACGGGACAAAACGGGGCATTTTTCCGAATAACCGAAAGCGGCGCCCTTGAACCGGCCCCACTGCCGGAACCGGCGCAACAGGCCCTGTCTGCCATCGCCGCCTCGTGTGAGCCATCCCGGGTATCCGCTGTGTATACCGGCGGGGCCGGCGGCAGCGCCCGGGCCGGGGTTACGCGGTACCCCATTAAACTGACACAGGCCATCCATGACGGCCGTGCCCATTTAACGGTCGGCGGCGCTCCCGGTTTTATCTGGCCGGGGGGCGGAATCACTTTCATGGTCGATGTGGAACGGGTTCGGACCGGGGCATTTTACTGGACGCCTACGCCGGCGACCATCTGCCCCCTGGAATACACCATGACGCGTCATGATTATGAACAGATGGGTGGCCATACCGAGGCGATGAAGCCGTTTAAGGTCCGCCGGCCGGACGATGATTAATGAGCGCCTCGACCTACCACCAGGAAATCATCCGCCTTGATGACCTGACGATCCGGGCCGACTGCGGTCCCATGCGGTTGACCATCCAGGCCTTTAAAGCCGGGCGACCGCAACTCGACCTCGCCCGCCGGGCCGCCCGGGTATCCTTTACCTATCTGGCCCGGATCGCCCGGTTGCGAAAAGAATTAAGCCGGCCGGCCGGCTGCATCACGGCGGTACCTGACGATACGCTTGTCCGGCAAATGATCGACAGCGTCCGATCCATCGGTGATGAGGATCTGACACCCATGGCCGCCGTCGCCGGTACGATTGCCGATGCCGTGGCCGACTGGATTGAACGGCATAAGGTCTCGAAAGTCGTGGTGAATAATGGCGGCGATATTGCCATCCGGCTGTCGGACCACGAATCTGTCACCGTCGGCGTCCGCCCGCGTATTCAACGACCGGATGTCACCCATCTGCTCCGGCTTAACAGCACCCGCCGGGCCTGGGGCGTGACAACCAGCGGATTTGGCGGACGCAGCTTTACAAGGGGAATTGCCTCGGCTGTCACCGTACTGGCCGGCCGGGCATCCATGGCCGATGCCGCCGCCACGGCCATCGCCAATGCCTGTACCGTTAAAGACGCCGCAATTGTCCGACAGGCAGCCCGGCAGATCGACCCGGGCACCGATATTCCGGACATCGATGTAACGGTAGACATCGGCCCCCTTGACCCGCAAAAGAAAGAAGCGGCACTGGCCCGTGCATTGATAAAAGCCGATACACTGGTCCAGAGAAAAACCATCATCGGGGCCCTGATGGCCATCGATGCGCAGGTTGTGACGACCCCCGGTCTCGGGAGGTTTATCTCTCCTGTGGGTGGTCCGTCACGCAATCATTGAACGGTTTAACCCAAAGACCCATAAAGAAGGAGGCAGTGAAAATGAAACATGTATCAAGAATAGCAGCCCTTTTTACCCTGGTCACATTCCTGGGCCTTTTTTGTATCACCAGCGCCTTTGCCGCTGACACGATCAAAATCGGTGAAATCAACACCTACAGCAAACTGACCAACTTCACCTTTCCCTACCGCAACGGATGGCAGCTGGCCCTATCGGAGATCAATGCGGCCGGCGGTGTCAACGGAAAGATGCTTGAAGTAATCTCACGCGATGATGCCGGAAAACCGGGTACAGCCGTAACCATCGCCGAAGAACTCGTCACCAAGGATAAGGTTGCCCTGCTCATGGGTTCCTTTTTCTCGCATATCGGGCTGGCGCTCACCGATTTCGCCAAACGCAACAAAGTTTTGTATGTTGCCGCCGAGCCGCTCTCCGATGCGCTGGTCTGGGCCAAGGGGAATCGCTATACTTTCCGGCTGCGCCCATCCACCTACATGCAGGCGGCCATGCTCGCGGCGGAAGCGGCCAAAAATCCGGCTAAAAAATGGGCGACCATCGCGCCGAACTATGCCTATGGCAAAGATGCGGTCAAATCTTTCAAAAAAGTACTCAAATCGCTTCGCCCGGATGTCGAGTTTGTCGCCGAGCAGTGGCCGGCGCTGTTTAAAATCAATGCCGGATCCGAAATCCAGGCACTGACGGCGGCCAAGCCAGACGCCGTCTTCAATGTGACCTTTGGCGGAGACCTGGCCAAATTCGTCCGGGAAGGCAAATTGCGCGGGTTTTTTAAAAATACATTCGTTGTCAGCCTGCTGACCGGTGAACCCGAATATATCGATCCCCTCAAGGGTGAGGCCCCGGAAGGGTGGCTCGTGACCGGTTATCCCTGGTATGAGATCAAAACACCGGCCCACGACAAATTTGCAGCCGCCTATCAAAAAAAGTATAACGACTACCCCCGTACCGGGTCCCTGGTGGGCTACAATGTGATGATGGCCGTCGCCGCCATGCTGAAAAAAGCCGGGTCCACGGACACCGAAAAAATGGTGGATGCCATGGAAGGACTCACTTTCGACTCGCCGGTGGGCCCCATTCTTTTCCGCAAAATCGATCATCAGTCCACCATGGGTGCCTATGTCGGCTACACGGCGCTTAAAGACGGCAAGGGTAAAATGGTAGACTGGGCGTATAAAGACGGAAAAGACTTCCTCCCGGGCGATGCCGAAGTAATGCAGCTGCGGGCAAAATAAAAAGGTATTTTTCGTTTTAGCATCGGTTGCAGATCAACCGTTAAAAAGCGTACCTGAAGTCGGGGGATGACTTCAGGTACGCTTCTTTCATCATTTAACGTTCACATTCATGGAGCATTTCATTGGGTTTTTATATCGTCCAGACCTTAACCGGGCTTTCCGATGCCTCGTCCCTGTTTCTTGTCGCCTGCGGATTGTCACTGATTTTCGGTGTTTCCCGCATTGTCAACATGGCACATGGCTCTTTTTACATGGTCGGCGCCTACCTGGCCTACTTCTTTATCGATAAGCTCCCCCAGGGCCCCTTCCACTTCTGGATCGGGATTTTATTGTCGGCCCTTGCCGTGGGCCTGATCGGGATGATTGTCGAAGTATTTCTGCTCAGACGGCTGTACCATGCCCCGGAGCTGTTTATCCTTTTTGCCACCTTCGGCATCGTCCTGATTATCCAGGATCTGTCACGCTGGCTCTTCGGTGCCGAAGATATTCTCGGCCAGCAGGCACCCGGCCTTTCCAGCAGTATCAACATCATGGGGAGCTATATTCCCCAATACGATATCGCCCTGATCATTATTGCGCCCCTGATCCTGCTCGGGCTATGGCTGTTGTTAACCAAGACCCGCTGGGGAATCCTGGTACGCGCCGCCACCGAAGACCGGGAAATGACGGACGCGCTCGGTGTTAACCAGACCTGGCTTTTTACTTCGGTCTTTTTCCTCGGATCTTTCCTGGCCGGGCTGGGCGGTGCCGTTCAACTGCCCAAGGGCGGGGCTGATCTGCTGATGGATTTAAATATCATCGCCACCGCTTTCGTGATCGTCGTGGTCGGCGGCATGGGCAGTATTCCCGGCGCGTATCTGGCCGCTGTCATTATCGGTGAGCTCAACGCCTTCGGAATTCTCGTCTTTCCCCAAAGTACGCTGGTCCTGATGTTTCTCGTCATGGCGGTGGTATTGATTATCCGGCCATATGGACTGCTGGGAAAAGAAGAAGCCCCGGAACACGACAATGCCCCGGCACCCGAATCGATCATCCGGCCGGCATCCCGCCGACTGAAAACGGCGGGTGCCGTGTTCCTGGCCGTTATTCTGGCGCTGCCCGCTGTTGCCAATACTTTCCAGCTGGTATTGATAACCGAAATCGCCCTGTTTGCCCTGGCCTGCATGAGTCTTTACTTTATTATGGGCCCCGGCGGCATGGTCTCGTTCGGACACGCCGCCTATTTCGGCGGCGGTGCCTATTTTGCGGCCCTGATGGTTCACTACCTGCATACCCCCATGGAACTGACTTTGTTTTTAGCCCCGCTGCTGACCGGATGCCTGGCCCTGATTATCGGGTGGTTCTGCGTGCAACTGTCGGGGGTTTATCTCGCCATGCTGACGCTGGCATTCGCCCAGATCTGCTGGTCGATTGTATTTCAATGGGGTGCGGTCACCGGTGGAGATGACGGTCTCCTCAGCATCTGGCCATCGGCCTGGGCCAGTAACAAAATTATTTTTTACTACCTGGCGATGACATTATGTATTGGCGGTATCCTCATCCTGCGGCACTTTATCTTTACCCCCTTCGGCTATACCCTGCGCGCCTGCCGGGATTCGGCCCTTCGGGTCGATTCCATCGGGATTAACCTGAAACGTCATCAATGGTTTGCGTTTTCTATTGCCGGAATTTTTGCCGGACTGGCGGGAGGCCTGTACGTCTTCCTCAAGGGTAGTATTTTTCCGGATGAAATGGCAATTTCCCGTTCGTTTGATTTCCTTTTTATGGTCCTGCTGGGCGGCGTCAATTCGCTTTTTGGCCCCATTGCCGGTTCCGCCGCCTTTACCTGGCTGCACGACACGATCTCGAGGATCAACCTCTGGCAATTGATCCTGGGGTCCATTTTTATTGTCCTGGTAGTTGCATTTCCCCAGGGCATTGCCGGTTCCATTGGCAGCCGATTAAATAAATATTTTCGTGATCCAGCATAGATCCGGGGAGTTTTCATCAATGACGTCAAATGTTTTGGAAGTCCGGCAGCTTGCCAAATCCTTTGGCGGGGTCAAAGCCGTCAGCAATGTCAGCTTCGATCTGGCCCGGGGACAGTTACTGGCCATGATCGGCCCCAACGGTGCCGGAAAATCAACCTGTTTTAACCTGATCAATGGACAGTTGCGGCCGGATCACGGCACCATCACCATTTTGGGGAAAAAGGCCAATGGACTCAAACCCCGCGACGTCTGGAAGCTCGGCGTAGGCCGGACGTTTCAGATCGCCGCGTCCTTTGGCTCGATGACGGTTTTAGAAAATGTCCAGATGGCGCGCCTGTCGTATCACAGACAAACCACCTCGTTATTTAAATCCGTCCCCCGATTGAACCGGGACCATGCCATGGAACTGCTCCGCCTGGTGGGGATTGAAGATCAATACAACCGCGCCTGCGGGGTGCTGGCCTATGGGGATGTCAAACGGGTCGAGCTGGCCGTGGCCCTGGCCAATGACCCTAAACTGCTGCTCATGGACGAGCCGACGGCCGGCATGGGGCCGGCGGAACGGCAGGAGATGATGGCCCTGACGTCCAGCATCATCGAAACCCGGAACATCGGGGTTCTCTTTACCGAACATGATATGGATGTGGTCTTCGGCCGCTCGGACCGGATCATTGTTTTAAACCGGGGCGAGCTGGTTGCAGAAGGCACACCGGACGAAGTCCGTAATAACCGCAGGGTCCAGGAAATCTATCTGGGAGAAGAACCCGTTTGAGGAGTCCCATGACCGACCAGAAAAATAACTATCTGCTTGACGTTACCGATCTCAATTCATTTTACGGCAAAGCCCAGATCCTGTTTGATATGACCCTTCGGATCAACCGGGGAGAAGTCGTTGTTTTGCTGGGAAGAAACGGTGCCGGTAAAACAACGACGTTTAAGAGTATCATGGGAATTGTTAAACCAAGGTCAGGAAAAGTCCGGTTTAAGAATAAGGAGATCCAGTCCCTGCCGCCGTTTAAGACCTGCGGGCTGGGGCTCGGTTATGTCCCCGAAGACCGCCGTGTCTTTTCCCGGCTCACCATTCTGGAAAACCTCGAGGTAGGGCGTCAGCCGGCCCGGCAGGGCCGACCGGCCTGGACGGCCGAACGATTATTCGAACTGTTCCCCAACCTGGCCGAACGCCGGCACCAGAATGGCGGAAATTTAAGCGGTGGCGAACAGCAGATGCTGACCATCGCACGGACCCTGATGGGCAATCCCGAAATGATTATTTTAGATGAACCGTCCGAAGGGCTGGCGCCGGTCATCGTGGATCAACTGGCCGCCACCCTCCTCAAACTGAAAAATGAAAAGGTGTCGATCCTTCTGGCCGAACAGAATTTAAGCTTTGCCAAACGTGTCTGCGATCGGGCCTATCTCGTTTATCAGGGAACCGTCTGCCATGAAAGTACCCTTGCGGAGCTGGACAACGATCAATACGAAAAGTATTGTTCGCTGTAGTTCCATCGGATCGGGCCTTTATGGCTGTATTGGAATGGCCGTATACCTGACGGCTATTTCATTATAAGCTTTACCCCGTCTCGATCAAGGTCCGGATATCGCTAATATCAAAAACCACACCGGCGACAATCATTTTTGCGGCCTGTGCACCGGCAAACTCACTGATTTTCGCCTTGACGCCATCGATAATCGGGCCTGTTTTCTGGATTTCCCGCACATCCAGATAGAGCCGGTAGCCGGGAGTATTGAACGTGACCGGGCTTTTCCCTATCGTAAAAAAAACGGCCTTCGGATTTTCTTCCAGATTTTTTAGCGACTGGTTATTTCCCAGTCCCATGACCAGCGTACCGTCTTCCATCAAGCGGGGGCTTCCGAAATACGCGACATTCGGTTTTCCCTGTTTGCTGGCCGTGGCCAGGATGCCAATCCGGCCCGGTTTATTTGCAATCTCAAATACCTCTTTGTTCATATCAACCATCATTCTCCTCGCTTTCCTGCTGCCTGGTATTGATGAGCCGACCGGCAGGCATACGCAAGACAAATCCGACCGGCCGTTCCCGTTTCAAACGAATCGTTTTAAGGCCTGATCCCGATAACCGGATGATACGCTGTGAGCTACAGGAGCCTGGGTGGCCCCCTGCATTAAATCGTCACCCTCTCTGCGCCCAAACGGCACGGGTTCCCAATCGTGCGGATGTAGTCATCGAATTTTCCTTTCCATATGAATATGCTCAATGCCGGCATCGACAAAAACTTCACCATATTTCGAAAATCCCAGCGTCTTATAAAAATCCACGGCGTGGAGCTGGGCACCCAGAAATACCCGCGCTAAACCGAGCTGACTGGCCGCGTCAATGAGAGCGGTAATGATGCTTTTACCAAAACCCCGCTGCCGGTATTCCTGGAGTACGGCCACGCGCCCGATATGGCCATCGCCCAGCAGCCGGCCCGTGCCGACATACCGGTCTCCATCCTGGACCAGGGCATGGGTGGCGTCCGGGTCTTTTCCTTCAAAGTCAAGCGCTTCGGGAACATTTTGTTCCAGGGTAAAAACGGATGTTCGGATATGTTTGATGACGGGTTGGTACTGCTTGTCAAAATTGACGATAATGGCAGGGTTCATTGTGGCTTTCTCCACTGATCGAATGAGATAAAATAAAAACAACCGGGCCAGGACATAATCGACCCTTGACAGAAGCCCCCATTCCTGAGATTTTTTGTCTTTGTCTTTAATATATACCAACGCCCGGTTTTCAGACAGTATTTTCTGGCAGGCGTAACCGGTATCAGTCCCAATACTGAAAAAAAATAAAACCCACCCTGACCCCGGAGGAAATAAAACCAGCGATGATTGACAAAAACCGACTGACACCCATTCAAAATTTCGATACCGGCGGCGAATGCTTTGCCTGCGGCCCCAACAATCCCTTTGGATTGCATATGACTTTTTACAAAGACGCGCAAACCGTTTATTCGTGGGTGAATGTTCCCCGGCAATTATGCGGTTGGCGGAATATCCTCCACGGTGGGATTATTTCGACAATCTCAGATGAAGTGATGAGCTGGACGGCTCACCACCTGATTAAAAAACTGATCATGACCCGCTCGATTACCGTTGATTTTCTTCAGCCGCTGTACGCTGAAACCGATATCCGTGCCGAAGGATGGATCGACTTCCTGAAAACCGAGCGCGAAGCGATCCTTAAGGCCCGTCTTGTCAATCCCGCCGGGAAAATATGCGCCAGGGCCACTGGATCTTTCGCTCTGCTCACGCCCAAAGTGGCCCGCCGGCTAGGCGTAATCGATGAAACGATTATTGAAAAATTTGAACGCTATTTAGAGTGATCGCGTGTCTTTTTATCGGGTGAAGCGCACCGTTTTCGGCAGACATTGCACCGATCATCGCTGCACATCTGGCAGCTATGGCAGTCGGGGCAGGGATATTTCTTCGGTTGGCCCGGCCTTACAGCCGGAATATAGACCTTCCCCTTTAACCCCGGGATACGTTCCCACCCCATGGACAGAACTCCTCTACCCTCGATAGCGCCAGCGAATGTTTTTTTTTGCGTCATCGATCGCCGATTTTCCGCAAGAAACAGATGCGCCATTTAAAACCTGCTACAACAAACCAACCCCGTAAGCTTTTAATATCTTGTCCATTTCTTTCCGGTGACCGATCAATCGATCCAGCTCGGCATAAAACCGTGGGCCATGATTTTTAATCCGCGTATGAACCAGCTCATGAAGGATCACATAGTCCATCAGGTATTCGGGCAGCCGGGTAAGCTTCATGTTGAGATTAATATTGTTTTTGGACGAACAACTCCCCCAGCGGGTTTTCTGGTTGCGAACGGCAACACGATTGTATTGATATCCATGCATTCGGGCCAGCATATCCAGGCGCTGGATTAGAATTTTCCTGGCACGGCGGCGATCAATATTCTTGAACGGGTCGGCAAGCGTCACATAATCTTTTTCCGCCCGGGCTGTTTTTTTCAGTTGCCGTTGAATCCAGTGAAGGTTTGATTCGGCAAACGCCCTGGCATCCTTGAGAGAAACACCATGGGGAACAGCCACGCGGACCCCTTTGAAGGGACGGACGGTTATATTCATCCGTCTGGCCCGCGCGCTTTTCTCAAACAGAACATTTTCGATATTACCGACACGAAATAAACGGTTCATCTGATCGCAGAGTGGTGAACCTGATTATCGGGCGGCGGGCGCAACAATTTCGGTCATCACTTCGTAATGATTAAATGGCGGCATAATACAGACGCCGGCAAAAAAATCTCGGGCCGCGGACAGCATTTCCCTGGCATTCGCCACCCCCTCAGCCACACTGTCATCAGCCCTGGCCATTCTTTCACGAACCCGCCTGGGTACCGAGATTCCCGATACCCGATGATGCAGAAATTCGGCATGACCGGCGGTTCGCAGGGGCAGAATCCCCATTACCAGGGGAATACCCAGATGCCGGGTGGCGTCGGCCAGCTGTTCAACCCCCGCCATGTCATAAACCGGCTGTGTGACGATAAACTGTGCCCCGGCCTCTGCTTTCTGCTCCAACCGTTTAACAGCCGTTTTAAAGCCCGGTGACCCTGGATTGGGATCCAGTACCACCCCTGTTTTCAGCCCCAGTTCACGTGCTTTTTTCACCAGCTCAAATACATTCATATCGTATACCGCCCGGGTATTTTCCCGGTCTTTCAAGGCGACAAAATCGCCGGTAGCAACCAGTACGTTATCAATCCCCATGGCTCTGGCACCGGAGAGCAGGCTGAAAATTCCCAGTCGATTATGGTCCCGGGGCGTACAGTGTAAAATAGCCGGCTTACCGATCTGCTGCTGAATCAGGCTACAGACCACCATGGCACTCATACACGGTTTGGCAAGGGGATTGGTGGCCACGCTGAATCCGTCAAATTTCAGGTGGGCCAGGCCGGATAGCTCAGTCAGGAGAGGCTGACAGTCTGTTCCTTCCGGAGGGACCACTTCGATAGTGATGGTAAATGAGCCTGGTCGAATCATTATTTTCCCGCTGCCTGGGCCCGCTTAATGATCTTATCGTATTCTTCGTTGTAGACGGGAAGATCTTTTTGAACAAAAATCCCCCGTTCAATCAGATCCGGATTCTCCTTTTTGGCCTTGGAGCCGATCGGAGTCGTGTTCTCCTTCATGGCCGCCATCATATCCACGGCGCTGCCGAGTTTATTTTTCCGGCCAAAATAGGTAGGACACTGGCTGAGGATCTCAACCACCGAAAAACCTTTATGCAGGATCGCTTTTTTAATAATCTCTTTGATCTGGCGAACATGGTAGGAGGTGGTCCGGGCAACAAATGTTGCACCGGCCGCCGTGGCCATTTCCACGACATCGAAATCGTGATCAATATTCGAATACGGTGCCGTTGTTGCGATTACACCCAGGCCGGAAAGCGGGGAAAATTGTCCGCCGGTCATCCCATAAATACGGTTGTTCATCACCAATGCCGTCATATCGAGATTTCGGCGGGCCGCATGGATAAAATGGTTGCCCCCGATGGACAGGGCATCCCCGTCTCCCATGGGTACAATCACGTTCAGTTTCGGCAGGCTCATCTTGACACCCGTGGCAAAAGCCAGTGCCCGGCCGTGAATGGTGTGAAGGGTGTGAAAATCCACATATCCGGAGATACGCGATGAACATCCAATCCCGGAGACCATGACAATCTCGTTCTTGCTCAGCCCCAGGGCCTCGATGGCCTGCAACATGCCATTGAGCACCGTACCATGCCCGCACCCCGCGCACCACATGTGGGGAAAAAAACGCTCTCGTATATAGTCTTTGACTGCCATGCTTATACCCCTTTTCCCTGGATTACCCGCAAGATCCCCTTGATATCTTTATCTGAAATGAACCTACCGTCGATCCGGTTGGCCAATACCACCCGATCCGGCGCATCAACCGCCCGCTTGACCATCCGGACCACCTGGCCGATGTTCATCTCAACGACAACGATATGGTCGGCATTTTTACACTTTTCCCGGATCATATCGTAGGGAAACGGCCACAGGGTCTGCAACTCTATCATTCCCAGACGAATATTCCGCGCCCGCAGGCTCTTAACCACATGGCGGGCAGACCGGGCCGCTGATCCGTAGGAAATCAGAATGGTATCCGCATCGTCCAGGTAAAATTCCTTGTAGCGGACGATATCGCCTACATTATTTTCAATCTTGTCTACCAGATGTCGAATCAGGCCGTGAACAATCTCGGGACTGGAAGTGGGAAACCCCCACATGTCGTGGTATAATCCGGTGACATTGTACCGGTGAACACCGCCAAAATCAGACATCGGCAGCCGTCCATCTTCCCGGGGCAGATAGGGGTGATAATCAACTCCCCCCTGAACCGAAGTCCGCAGCCGCTGAACCACCTGGATTTCACCTGGCTCAGGTATTTCCAGGCGTTCCCGCATATGGCCAATGGTTTCATCGAGAAGCAGAATAACCGGGGTCCGGTAGGTTTCCGCCAGGTTAAAGGCCTCAACGGTCATTTTGAATACATCCTGGTGATTGGATGCCGTCACGGCGATAATGGAGTGGTCGCCGTGGGTCCCCCACCTTGCCTGCATGACATCTCCCTGGCCACCGGAGGTCGGCAGACCCGTTGACGGGCCGCCGCGCATCACATTGACAATGACACAGGGGATCTCGGCCATCACGGCGTACCCCAACCCTTCCTGCATCAGGGAGAATCCGGGCCCGCTCGTGGCGGTCATGGCCTTACTGCCGGTCAGAGAAGCGCCGATAATCGCACAGATCGATGCAATCTCATCCTCCATCTGGATAAATTTTCCACCAAGTCGAGGTAGCCGAAAAGACAGATTTTCAGCGATTTCGGAAGACGGTGTAATGGGGTAGCCGGCAAAAAAATTCAGCCCGGCGTACAGCGCTCCTTCCATACAAGCTTCGTTGCCTTGGATAAATCTAACATTGTCCTGCATATCAACCGTCCTCTTTCCGTTCGGTGATGACTTCGATGGCAAGGTCCGGACACCGTTGTTCGCACATCATGCAGCAGATGCAATCTTTCGGCCGGACGGCGACCACTTTGTCATCTCCATCCAGTTCCAGAACATCCCTGGGGCAAAAATAGACGCAAATACCGCATCCCTTGCACCATTCCCTGTTAATAACATGTTCTTTCAAAGTCGGTCTGGCCATATTCTACCGCCTTGTCAAATAAATGATTCGCGCCTCAATACCTGCACGAGTCTTCCGAGTTTCTGTTTCGCCCTGCCAATCGTAACATACGGTATTCGAATCAAAGAGGCAAACGAAGAAAATAAATCTCTCTCCACCTTTGATCTGTTAAAACCCATTACCAAGCCCATGGCATGAAGTCAATTTATTCCCCTGTCGAACGGCCATTACCGGTTAGAGGAGATAACGGCCCCTGAATGAACCCTGTCTACATCAAAATAATACGGCCTGAATTCAAGGCAAGTTATTCTTTCTCGTTTGCAACCATCATTTTCAACAGACAGGGCCACAACGCCGGCGGTTTAATTCTGTTTGATTGATAATGCCCTAACGGTGACAGGCAGGATCTGTCAATGAAAATAAAATAATTTTATGCGCAACTCCGCTTACATGCAGCTTGCTTCCCCCATCCTGTAACGGTCTACGATTTTAAGGCGTTCCGGTGTTAAAGTCATGGGTGTCGATATTCAATGAATAACCGGATGATATCGGCCGTTGCTGTCAAAAAAAAGACCCCGCGGGAAAATTTACCGTGCGGGGTCTTTTATTACAGGTTGAACGTTATTTGGTCTAGAATTTAACGCCCAGGCTTTTGATGGTCTCATATGTCAATGCGCCAACGGCCAGATTTTTTTTCTTCTGGTACGATTTCATGGCATTAACAGTTCTCCAGCCAAAAACACCATCAATGGGTCCCGGATCGTATCCAGCATTTTTCAGGGCCTGTTGAACTTTAGTGACCAGATCAACGGATGTATTGGTTTCACACAAAATACGACGCCATTCCAAGTGACCATCGGTGACTTTCTCCGTTTTGGTTATGGTCTGGTATTCAGCCGGAATCGCAATTCGGCGTTCTTTGGGAGGCGTAACCAGTATTTTAACTTTAACCGTTTTGTAAACAGCCGGAATTTCAACTTTACGGGTCGTCGGCGGTTTGGTCATAACCCTTTTCTTCACCGTTTTGTATACGGCCGGGATGTTGATCGTGCGGACACCGGGCGGCGACACCATCACCTTCTTTTTTACAGTTTTGTATACTGCCGGAACCTCAACCAGGCACATAATTTCCCCGGTGGCATTGTTGAGTTTTTCAATCGGGCCGCGTCCTTTTTTCCACATGGAATAGGCAGGTTTGACCAGAATCCTTTCTGATTTCCATTCATACTTCGCCGGAACCTTTTCAATTCTTGAAGAGGCCTCTTTGACAAGAACTTTTTCCTCGACCCAGCCATATTCCGCAGGAACAACCTCTAATCTTTCCGAGGCAGCCTTGACGAGGATCCGTTTATCAACCATTTTGTAGGTGGCCGGTTCGATTTCCAGGCGCTCGGCAGCCGCGCGTTTGAGAACCTTTTCAGTCGTGGTTCGAAATGTCGGCGGAATAAAAACCCTTGCATAACATTCACCCGGTTTCGCCTGAGGTGGCAACAGCATGGCCCCGGAACCGGCGGCATTGGCGTTCACAGCTGTCGTCGTTTTCATTTCTGCCGTCAAGGCAGCCTTGGATTTATCATCCAATTTTGTCTTGTATTTTTCAAGCAGCATTTCATTGCTCTGGTTTTTTGCAATGAGCGATTCAATTTCCTGGTTTTTCTGTTTAAGCTGATTCTGAAGGGCACTGACTTCCTGATTGCTCTTAACTACCTTAGTGCCGCCCATTTCAGGGGAAATTTTGTGAGCGCACCCAATAGAAGTCAGTGCACCGGCCAACAACAAAACTCCCAATCCATTTTTAACTGTCTTCACCATTAATCCATTCTCCTTTTTGTTTATAGTTTTTTTGTTGATGGAAACATCCTTTTTTTTTCATCCAATTCTAACCTTATCCAGGTAGACCGTACTTCATGGAATAGACAAGGTTCGTATCACCAAACTTTAAAATTAATGCAATTTCCCTGCCAATTTAATGTCTCCGCCGGCAAATGATTCCCGAATGCGTCAACGATAACCCGTTAATTTTCAATAAAATATATCAGGCACAGACTGAACATTGACCCAATTCATTTTTTATTTGCAGCTATTTGGCATTTTAAGAAAACAATTGGTACCGGTCGGAGTGGCTCAATTTTAAAATATTTTTTTTAGCATTGATCTCTTTTTCTCCGTTGCAATTTATGACCCGTATCAATCTAAAACAAAATATGAGGTCGTTTCTTACACCCATACGGGTTATTTCCCCCGGTTCGGGTTATTTACCCCTCCCTCTCATGCTTTCGTAAAATAATTTTATTCACCCCGAAAACCTATGTTCGAAACTTTTAAGGGTGCCATTGCCGACAAAGGCAGACGCTCCAACGGCACGTTCAACTCGGTTATTTCGCAGCCTGAACGATCCGAAAAACAACGGATACAGGTCGCAGCATCTTGTACCATCTTTCAAGATAGAACGCTGTATCAATATTTCGGAATCTAAATAATATCATACTGGCAATGCCATATTGTCTGCGATAGATAGCGAAACCGGAGCAAGAAAGCAAAAATACGTGGCAGTTGACATCAGGCCCGGTTTTCCGCGGTCATTGTCTGCGTCAAATATCATTATTTAATTACCAGGTCCAGAGGCCGACTGGAAAGCGACCGGCAACCGGTTTCCGTAACCATTACCGTATGGCCAAAGCAGACGGCCAGACCGGCATCGCTGTCCATCAGGATCATATGCAGAAAAAAGACCATGTTCGGCTCGGCCACAACGGGATTTCCGTGGTAGAACATCGGCCAGTCCATCCAGTTGGGAGAAAATGTCGTCCCCAGGCTGTAGCCGGTGGCATTGAGCCGGTGGCGGCGCATACCGGCGGTATCACAGGACTGCGCATAGGCATCAAACACTTCGCCAATGGGCCGGCCCGGTTTTAATGCATTCATACAGGCATCCATGGCGTCCATGGTGACCCGGTACATCTCCCTTTGCCGGGATGTGGCCCGACCGATGGGAATCGTCCGCATCAGGGCTGCATGGTAGTGACGATAAACACCGGTCCATTCCAGGGTCAGCTGATCCTCGGTATCCAGCTTGCGGCGGCCGGATTTATACCGGCACAACAGGGCGTCTTTTCCCGAACCGATGATAAATTCATTCCCCGGATAGTCTCCCCCGCCCGAAAAAATGGCTCCCTGCATGGCCGCCAGAATATCCCCCTCATCCACCCCCGGGGCTGCCAGCCGGTGGGCTTCATCCAGAGCCTTGTCAGCCAGATCGGCGGCTTTCAACACGTAGCGCATCTCTGCCGGGCTCTTTACCACCCGCAACCGGCTGACCAGGTCCGAGGCATCGGTCAGGCCGCAGAATCCGGACAGGCTTTTCGCCAATCGCATACCATTGGCCGCTGTCAGACCATAGGCATCGTATTCTACGCCCAGACGACGGTTCTTACAGCCGAATCCGTCCAGGATTTCCCGCAGTTCACCGGCCGGATCGGCATCCGGTCCGTCCACCCAGATGCGGATATCCTCGATCATCGAGGTATGACGAGCCTGGCGCAGATCCGGAACCCGGGTCAACAGCATCAGGCGGCCGTCCACACCCAGATATAAACATTGGAAAAACACATAGCCGAAAGAGTCATACCCGGTGAGATAATACATGCTCTCCTGGCGAAAGATCAGCAGACCATCCAGATTCCGTTCCACCAGCCGGTCAATCGTGTCCTGACGACGATCGGCATATTCCTCTAATGTAAAATGAAGCGCCATGAATCAATCCTTAAAAATCATCCTGTTAATTGCACGGAATCACCATTATCGCTGATTCTTAAAAATACATCACCCGAAGCCAAAATCCCATGGATGGTCACTAACCATGAATGGCATACCCTTTGGCCTTATGCGCCACCTCAAGCATGATTTCTGCCAGGGTCGGATGCGCATGAATGGTCGCGACGATATCGTTGACCGTCATACCATGCTGCACGGCCAGGGTTCCCTCGGCGATCAGCTCCGTAACATGGGCACCCACCAGGTGAATGCCTAAAATGCGCCCGCTGTCCGATTCTACAATCACCCTGGCTTCACCGGCCAGCTCGCCCATCACCTGAGCCTTGCCCAGGGTGCGCATCAATACCTGGTGAGCTTCACAGGCAACCCCTCGTTCTTTCGCCTGGGCCTCGGTGAGCCCCACATTGGCAACCTCCGGCGAGGTAAAAATAGCACCGGGGACCGCATGGTAATCCACCCGGTAATTGGCGCCCATGGCGTTTTCAGCGGCCACCAGCCCTTCGGCGGATGCCACGTGGGCCAGCATCACTTTTGGAGGGCCCAGAATATCGCCGACGGCATAGATGTTTTCCGCATCTGTCTGCATGTGCTCGTCGACGGCAATCCATCCCTTTTCGTCCGTCTCGATGCCGATATTTTCCAGACCGAGACCGGCGCTGTTCGGATGGCGGCCGATACAGACCAGCATCTTGTCCACTTCAAGCGATTGAAGCGTATTGTCTTTATCGGACGGGTTTTCCAGAAAGGGCGAAGGCCCGACTGTCACCTTCAACCCGGCACCGTCCTCGGCGTAATCCGCCACTGTTTTATCGACCAGTACCCGGATGCGGCGTTTTTTCATTTCACGCTGCAAAATCTTGGAACAGCTTTCATCCACCGACGGCAATGGGAGCAACCGGGAAAGCGCCTCAACGACCGTCACTCTGGCACCCAGGCTGGAAAGAATAAAAGCAAATTCACACCCGATAACGCCGCCTCCCAGAATCAACACGGACTCGGGTATTTCTTCAAGCGCCAGGACATGATCGCTGGATATAATTTTTTTACCGTCAAAGGGAAATGCGGGAATATTCAGCGGCTCGGTGCCGGTGGCGAGGATCAGCCGGTCCCAATCCAGATCGATCTCGTCGCCCTTGCGCGGTGTCACCCGGATTTTTCCCGGCCCGGTAATCTGGCCGATCCCGGTGCAGAGACGGATCTTATGCCTTTTCAGCAGGCCAAGAATCCCCTTAATCTGCCCCTGAATCACATTTTTTTTCCGATCCATCAATTTGGCGAGATCAGGTGAAACCCGCCCATCCACCTTTACACCGAACGACTCGGCCCGGTGAAATTTTTCCAGTAGGGCAGCCGTTGTGATCAATACCTTTGATGGGATACAGCCCCGGTTGAGGCAGGTTCCCCCGACCTGGTCCGCTTCAACCAGTGTCACTTCCGCACCCAGTTGTGCCGCCCGGATTGCCGCCACGTATCCGCCCGGCCCTGCACCCAGAATCGTTATTTTTGATGCCATGATAGATTAAAACTCCTCTTTTTTTGACCTGCCGGCTTATCGCCACTATTATTCTACGAACAACGGCCGATTCCTTACGGCCGGCATACCCTATTAAATACAATTTACCAGACGGGATATATTTCTACAAGGCTTCAGCATCCATGCGATGAATTGAGGGGACTTTTATTTACAATAGTGAGATTTACCGATATGGTATTTATAATTTGTTTAACTGACAACACCGGTACAAGAAAGGAGACGTTACCATGAAAGAAATCAGCGAGCTGACATTTCCCGACAACCTGCGCTATGCCAAAGATCACGAATGGGCGTTACAGGAAGGGGACACCATCAAAATCGGTATTTCAGATTACGCTCAGGACCAGCTGGGCGACGTTGTTTTTGTTGAACTCCCCGCCGTCGGCGACACGTTCGAAAAAGAAGACGAGTTTGGAACGGTTGAATCTGTCAAGGCTGTTTCTGAACTATACATACCGCTGGCCGGAGAAATTGTGGCTATCAATGAAAATCTGGAAGATACGCCCGAACTGCTCAATAATGCCCCTTATGGAGACGGCTGGCTGATTGCGATTAAACCCGAAAATCCTGATGACTTGAATACCATGATGGATAAATCCGCTTATATCAGTATGCTCAAGGAGCAGGAATAACCAGCGCCCGTACCGAAAAACCGGGCTGACCGGCGATATTATTTTAATACTACATAACATGATATCCAATATATTTTAAAGCAGTTCCGACTAAAACATAATCAAACAGATGAAACATAATCAACCTGCTAAATGTCTGGCGGTGGAAACCCCGATGACGACCTACAGCGATATCCATGCGCTCCAGGTAGAGATCGTTGCGGCCAGACATGACGGGACTCTCAGGCAGGATGTGATTCTGCTCCAGGAACACCAGCCCGTTTTTACCATCGGTCGCCATGGTGACATGAGCCACCTGATGATCAGCAAAGATTTCCTGGACGAAAGGGGCATATCTGTCATCCGGGTTGAGAGAGGCGGCGAGATTACCTATCACGGGCCGGGACAGCTGGTGGCGTACCTGATCATTGATCTGAAAGCGGCCGGAACATCGGTGAAAGCCCACATGAATACCCTGGAAGAAGTGATGATACGCACCGCGGGCGACTTTGGGGTTAACGCGACACGCAGGCCGATCAATCCCGGCATATGGGTGGATAACCGGAAGCTGGGGAGCATCGGCGTGGCCGTTCGCCATGGCATTGCCTTTCATGGCCTGGCGCTGAACGTAAATACCGACCTGGCGCCGTTTTCCTGGATCAACCCCTGCGGCCTGGAAAATGTAGGGATGACATCCATTGAAAAAGAAATCTCGGCCCCCGTATCGATGACAACCGCCCGCAGGCGGATGTGGTACCATATCACCAGCACGACCGGTATTCACCCCGAGTTTATCAGTTTATCTGACCTGGAGAGCCGCCTGGTGGTGCCGGCCGAGAATCAGGAAAAAGACCCGCCGGTTCATCCGGCTGGCCGAAAACATGTGGAAAATAACATACCTGCAATCAGAACCGGCAAGCCCAAATGGCTCCGCAGGCGCCTCCCTTCCGGCCCGGCCCATGAAAAGGTGCGCAATCTCATCCGCACCCAGGGACTTCACACGGTATGCCAGCAGGCAAGATGTCCCAACCAGTTCGAATGTTTTTCTCAGCAGACGGCCACATTTCTAATCCTGGGAGATCGCTGCACACGGGACTGCCGGTTCTGCAATGTCCTGCCGGGCCCCGGACAGCTGCCCGATCCGGACGAACCGCGACGGGTGGCCGAGGCCGCCCGGAAATTGAACCTGGAATATGTGGTTATCACTTCGGTCACCCGGGACGATGTCCCGGATGGGGGTGCCGCCCTGTTTGCCGAAACCATCCACCGTATCCGGCAGGCCATTGACGGTGTCCGGGTGGAGGTGTTGATTCCTGATTTCCAGGGCAACCCGGATGCCCTGGAAACCGTACTGAACGCCCGGCCCGATGTCTTGAACCACAATATCGAAACGGTCCCGAGATTATATGGAACGGCGCGGCCCCAGGCTGAATACGGCCGCTCTCTGGCGCTTTTAGAACGTGTCGCCGCCCATCCATCCGGTATTCCACCCAAGTCCGGCCTGATGCTCGGTCTGGGTGAATCCGATCCGGAGATACACGATTGCCTGAAAGACTTATTGACCGCCGGCTGCCGGCTGCTTACCCTGGGCCAATACCTCCAACCGACCCGCGGCCACATCCCTGTGTCCCGGTTCGTGACCCCGGAAGAATTTGATACCTGGAAAAAAACCGCACTCGAAATGGGATTCAGCCACGTGGCCAGCGG
>QNYZ01000037.1 GCA_003973265.1 Deltaproteobacteria bacterium
GCCACAAAATCCTCATTGTTCAGCGGGGAAAACCACTGCAGGCCCTGGTCGCTGCTGACGGCCAGGATGGTGGGGCCCGCCTGCGCCGAGATGATCTCGTGGCTGGTCACCACCAGACAGGTGGCGCCGGCGATGATGTCGGTGCCGGCATCCTGATTGTAGCGCTGCAACAGCACGTGCGCCGCTTCCAGGGCCTCGGTCAGCGAGGCGACCACATCACCGCGGGCGTTGTAATAGGTCTCCTGGATGATATTCAGCAGCTGCCGGTACAACGACCCCACGCGCGAGAGATCTTCGGCGTCAAATTCGATGAGGATGTAGAGGTTGCCCTTGCCCCGGCTGGGAGCCATCCCCGTGGTGGGCTCGACAATGCGGGCGGAAGGTGCGTGGGAACTGCGTCGGCCATGCACCAGGTGCAGGATTTTGACCTCGGTTTTCAGCGTGTTATTCGTCCAGATTTGTTCCCCTTAAAACAACGCTCACTTGAGGCATATCGTCATCAATTCATTACAGGAAATTCAGTCTCAATTCGGCCGGCCGGATACCCGATATCTTCTGGTAACAATAAAAAGCAAAAGACATGCCAGATAGACGGGCGGGTTGCCATCTCCGTTTCGTTTCTACAGAAAAATGTGTGGCTTGGCGTTAATTATTTTTAATATATTAAATCCGGGTCTGAATATTTACGGGGTATCAATCAGGCGAATGGATTGATTTTTGGGGATTTTGACTGGTATGAGTGGCAAATGACACCCTGATTTCATCACCTGCCGGTGTTTTCCTGGTTTCTTCCGAGATACCCGGCGGTAACAAAAGGATACAAAATAGACAGTATGGGGAAAAACAGACAGTGTACAAAGGCAGGGGGACGCATGCCGGAGTTACTGGCACCGGCCGGTAATTTTGAAAAGCTGGTCACTGCCATCCATTATGGCGCAGACGCCGTTTACCTGGGCGGTAAGCTATTCAGTTTACGGGCCAAAGCGGGTAATTTCAGCAGCGAAATGATAAAAGAGGGGGTGCAATATGCCCATGATCATGGTGTTAAAGCGTATGTGACCGTCAATATTTTTGCCCATAATTGCGATCTGGCAGGACTGCCGGAATATCTTGTGCAATTGCGGCAGGCAGCTGTGGACGGCCTGATTATCGCCGACCCGGGGATTTTTACCCTTGCCCGGAGGGTGACGCCCGATCTGCCCATCCATCTTTCCACCCAGGCCAATGTCACCAACCATGCCTCGGCCGATTTCTGGTTGCGGCAGGGGGCGGTGCGCCTCAACCTGGCCCGGGAACTGTCTCTTGCTGAAATTAAACGGATCCGCAAGGCGGTTGATGGCGAACTGGAAATTTTTGTCCACGGGGCGATCTGCATTTCTTATTCCGGTCGGTGCATGCTGTCCAATTATATGACCGGCAGGGATGCCAATACGGGAAATTGCGCGCATCCGTGCCGGTACAGCTACCGCCTGGTCGAGGAAAAACGTCCGGGAGAATTTTACCCGGTGGAGGAAGACAGCCGGGGGACCTATATCTTTAACGCCAAAGACCTTTGCCTTCTGGAAACCCTGCCGCAACTGGTGGCCGCGGGTGTGGATTCTCTGAAGATCGAAGGAAGGATGAAGTCGATCTTCTACGTTGGCGGGGTGGTGAGAGTCTATCGGGCGGCACTCGATTATCTGGGAGCACTTCCAGCCGAAAAATGGATGCATCCAGAAGAGATTTCTTTTCCCGATGAATTGATGCAGGAAATTAGGCGGACCGGTACGCGGAGTACGACAGATAATTTTATACAGGGGCGGCCGGGGGGACAGGAGATGAACTATACCTCATCCAGAGTGGCCCAGGCCTATGAACCGGTCGCCGTGATTCGGAAAAGAGGGGAAATGCCTGTGGTGGAAATAAGAAATACCGTTTTTACCGGTGAAGAAATCGAATATATGCCGTCTTCCCTTATGCGGATCAAGGTGAAAATATCCAGGATGACGGATGAAGATGGAAAAGAAAAGAGTAAAGCCAGCCCTGGCAACCGGGTCATTTTACGGACGGAACCGGGCCTTGGCCTGGCTGTGGTCAACGGTATCCTGAGGAGAAGAAAGCGGGCGGAGGGAACAGCGGTTAATTAGCAAAACGTTAACGGCCTGCCGGCTAAATAAAAAAGAGACGGCCAGGCAGCCTGGCGTCCGTCTCCATCCGCTGTGATTGAAAATGAAAGATGCCTGAACCCGCGCAGGCGTATCCACCTCTCTTTACCGATGAAACCGGATGGTCGCTGTATTGATGAGATATTGCTAAGATTGCCAAGGGGATAATGGACATTCAAACGACTAAATTGTGAATAATTTGTAACCGACCTGCCTGAACCTGGCTCCATATTAGGGATGGAGCTGTTTTTTTGTATTCTGGTCCATATCTGTCGGTAAAATTGGAATGAATTTCAGCAATCGGGAAATGCCATGAATCGAATGGGGTCTCTGTGGCGCGTTACGTTTGGCGGCCATCTTTTTATTCCATTTTTATGATGGCGCAGGTTTTATGATGGCGCAGGACAAGGGATTTCAGGCGGCCGATTCAAACGATGTGGACAGGCCTGTTTCGCAAAAAATAACTGATATTCCCGCATGGGAATCCAATCATAGCCGTGTAAATGGTATCATTGTAAAAGGGGGAAAATCTTGTTGAACCTGCACTTTACAAATTTCAATATGATCTTATTGTCAGTTACGCGTCGTTTCTCTTGCGGCAGAAGTGCCGCTGTAACAAGGAGGGAATAATGAGTGCTTTTAGATTTTTTGTGCTTCCTTTAGTTCTGGGCCTGGTTGCCTGCTCATCCGGTTCCGATCAGAGTCCTGAGGAATCCTTTCAGCCTAAAACGGTAAAGGTGGTTACTCAGGTTGTCCAAAGTGCGAAGGTTCCTGTCTCAAGAAGTTTTCCAGGAACGGTTGCCAGTGCGGATACGGCGGTACTGACGCCCAAAGTGGTCGGCTATATTGAATCCTTCCAGGTTCGGCCCGGAGATACCTTTCATAAAGGTGATGTTCTGGTCAAGATCAAGAGCAAGGAGCTGATAGACAAAGAAAAATTTGCGCAGAGTGCGGTGAAGGAAGCTGAAAACGCAAAAAAACAGGCCGCCCTGGGGCTCAACATGGCAAAGGCGGGGCTTAAACAGGCCGAGGCGCAGTTTTTACTCGCTCAGAATACGTATAGACGGTTTGAAAACCTTCTGAAAACAGAGAGCGCCAGCAAACAGGAATTCGATGAAGTTGAGGCCAAATACAGGGCGGCGAGAGAAAGCAAAAGAATTGCTGAAGAAAACGTAAAGCTGGCTGTGGAAAAACATTCCCAGGTTAATATCAAGCGGCAGCAGGCGGATGCCATGCTGGATGAGGTGAAAACATATCTGAGTTACACCACCCTTAAGGCTCCCTTCAACGGAATTGTACTTCAGAAAATGGTGGATATGGGCAACCTGGCCGCACCGGGGCAACCCGTCCTCAAGATAGGCTCCCTGGGAAATGTGGTATATGCTCAGGTGAACAGCAGCGCCATCAAGCTGGTGCAGGTCGGAAGGGATGTGGAAGTGGAGGTGCCGGCGGCAAAGAAGCGTTTCACGGCGAAGGTACTGGAAATTGATCCCAACGTGGATCCGGCTACCAGGAACTTCAAGATCAAATTATCCGGCGACGAGGCGATCATTCCCGGCATGTATGCCAATGTCTTTTTAGGAGAGGATGTTGAAAAGGCCACCCTGGTGCCCGGAAGGGCGGTGCTTGAACGTGGGCAGCTCTCGGTTATTTTTGTTAAAAAGGACGGCAAGGCGGAAATGAGAATCGTCAAGACCGGGAGAACCATTGGAGACAAAGTTGAAATTGTCAGCGGCCTGCGTCCTGACGAGCGGATTGTAGTGGAAAACGGAGAATCACTGAGAACCGGCGACGTGCTCGAGGAGTAGACAATGACGGAAGATAAAAATATATACAGTCATGAGGAAAAGGATTGCGAAGTTGATCCTGAAGAAGAGCTTGAAGCCATTGAATATGCTATTTCAGAAAAGCTGGCAAAGGCTTTTCTGCACTCCAAGATAACCCCGCTTCTGATCATCGCGGCATTATTTATCGGGATGGTGTCCGTCTGGTTTACGCCCAAGGAAGAAGAACCGCAGATAGTGGTGCCCATGGTTGATATTCTCGTTCCCTATCCGGGAGCAAATGCCCATGATGTCGAAAAAGTCGTCACGTCTCCCCTGGAAAAACTGTTCTGGGAAATCCCCGGTGTCGATTACGTCTACAGTATGGCGATGAACGACGTGGGGGTGGTCACGGTACGTTTCAAGGTCGGCGAGGATGAGGAAAAGAGTATTACCAAGCTGAAAACGAAACTCGACTACAACATGGACCGCATACCCCACGGGGTACTTCCGCCCATGATCAAGAACAAATCGATCAACAGCGTTCCCCAGGTGGCGATTACGCTCTGGTCTAAAAGTTATGACGGGTACAGCCTGCGAAGGATTGCCGCTGAAGTGGAAGATCGCCTGAAAAGCATCAAGGATGTTTCTGAAACCGAAATTATCGGCGGATATAAACGGGTAATCCGGATCGAACCTGATATTGAAAAGATCAAGGGATACGGGCTTGATCTCATGCGGATCTTCGGTGCGCTCTCCATGTCGAACCAATCGCTCAATACGGGCGAGATTACCTCGGGCGGGCATGTATTCTACCTGACAGCCGGGGGTTTTTTTAACACGCCTGAAGATGTGAAAGGCCTGGTAGTGGGGGCGTTTAAAGGCAAGCCGATCTATTTGCGGGATGTGGCGCGTATTTATGATGGTGCGGGGGTTCCCCATCATTATCACATGATCGGTTTTAATCAGGCGCATACCCCGGAAAGCTTCCAGGCGGTTACCCTCTCAATCGCCAAGAGGAAGGGAAGTGATTCTGTCGTCGTGGCAGACAGTATCCTTAAAAAAGTCGACGCTCTCAAAGGGTATGTGATTCCATCCGATGTTCATGTGACGATTACCAGGGATTACGGTGAAACCGCTTACGAAAAAGTAAAAACACTGATCGAACATCTACTCGGGGCTATCTTGGCGGTCATGGTTGTAATGACCGTTGCCATGGGCTGGCGGGCAGGGCTGGTGGTATTTGTGGCCTTGCCGGTCACATTTGCCCTTACTTTTTTTGTCTACTATATATTCGGCTATACCCTGAACCGGGTGACGCTTTTTGCCCTTATATTTGTAGTGGGGCTGGTGGTGGACGATGCCATTATTATTGTCGAGAACATGGAGCGTCACTTCAAGCTTGCCAAAGAAAACCTGTTTGCCCGTGCAATATACGCCGTGGGAGAAGTGGGTAATCCGACCATTTTGGCCACCATCACGGTCATCGTCGCTATCTATCCCATGGCATTTGTTGGGGGATTGATGGGGCCGTACATGAAACCGATGCCCATTGGCGCTTCCCTGTCCATGATCTTCTCTTTGTTCGTGGCGCTTACGATTACTCCCTGGCTGGCCTTTAAACTCCTTGCCGGTCATGCGGGCAAAGGGACAGGGGTGGTTGATGAAGAAGAATGGGTTAAGACAACCCGGCTGTATCGGATCTACAGAGCCGTTCTCTTACCCCTGATGGAAAAAAGACCGTTGCGGTTTCTTCTCATCGGGGGCATCTTTCTTCTCTTTATCGGGGCATTTCTTTTTGTCCCGACGAAGCTGGTGGTGATGAAGATGCTTCCCTTTGACAATAAAAATGAATTGCAGGTGATTATTGATATGCCCGAAGGAACCCCGCTGGAAAGGACAACGGCTTTGGCTGCGGATATCGGCCACTACCTGGCGACGGTCAAGGAAGTTGAAAATTACCAGGTATATGCCGGCATTGCGGCACCGATTAATTTTAATGGTCTCGTCCGGCACTATTTCTTTCGAAAGGGAGAAAATGTGGCGGATATTCAGGTTAATTTTGTGGATAAGTCCAGGCGTTCAAAACAGAGTCATGACCTTGCCAATAAAATGCGGGCGCCGATCCAGGAGATCGGCCGGAAGTATAATGCCAATATCAAAATTGCCGAGGTACCGCCTGGCCCGCCGGTGCTTTCCACCCTGGTGGCGGAAGTGTACGGTCCCACCCGGGCGGCCCGCTTGAGGGTGGCTGCCAAAATAAAGAAAGTATTTGAGACGACAGACGGAGTGGTCGATGTAGACTGGTATGTGGAAGACGATATGCAGGAAATCGATTTCAGGGTGGATAAGGTTAAGGCTGCTTTAACCGGAATATCCACTGAAATGATCTCCAAAACGCTTTACATGGCGACGAGCGGCATGAAAGTCGGCATCCTGCACACAGGCAAAGACCGGGAAGACGTGGATATTATTGTAAAGGTTCCCGAAAAGCAGCGGTCGACCCTTGATACCCTGAAAAATATCAGCCTTATCTCCATGGCCGGGAAATCGGTTTCCTTAAGTGAACTGGTGAAAATAAAAAAGAGAGTGAAAGACAAAGCTGTTTATCACAAAGATATCATGCCGGTGGTCTATGTGGTGGGAGACGTGGCGGGCTCCGAGGAAAGCCCGGTGTATGCCATCTTAAAGATGCGGAAAAAGATCGCATCATTGACGGACGGATCGTCTAAAATTAAACAATACTGGACAGGTCAGCCGGAAAATACGCAAGAGGTGTCCATGAAATGGGACGGGGAGTGGCAGATCACCTATGAAGTGTTCCGAGACCTGGGAATGGCCTTTTTCGGCGCCATGATTGTCATGTATTTTGTCCTTGTTGCATGGTTCGGATCGTTTGCCACGCCGATTATCATGATGATTCCTATCCCCTTGAGCCTGCTGGGAATTATCCCGGGCCATTTTTTATTCGGTGAGTTTTTCACGGCTACCAGTATGATCGGATTCATCGCCCTGGCGGGGATCATGGTCCGGAACGCGGTTTTGCTGATTGATTTTATTGAAATTGGAATAGAGCGGGGAAAACAGATCAAAGACGCGGTCATTGAATCGGGGGCCATTCGAACCCGGCCCGTTGTTCTAACAACGGTAGCGGTAATTACCGGGGCGTTTTTCATGCTCCCCGATCCGATCTTCGCCGGTCTCGGTGTTTCTCTGATTGCCGGTGCCATCGTGTCCACGATCTTGACGCTGGTAATCATTCCGCTGGGGTACTACATGTATTACCAGATGCAACATAAATCAAAATAGATGCTGTTGGAATCGAAGATGGCTTCCTGTTTGTTCAAGCAGCGTTAATGGGGATGGGGCGCCGCGGCAATCGATTGGGATCTAAAATGAAATATCCGGGAGGGGAAATCCGCGTCACCGATGGTCGGTTGCGTTCCGCTTTAACACTTCGCCGATTTTAGCCGCATGCGCAGGGGTGGAGCCGCAGCAGCCACCAATAATTTTTGCACCGGCTGCTACCCAGTCAGCCGCATTTTCGGCGTATTGGCGAGGGGTTGTATGCCACTGCGTTTTATCACCGACGACTTCCGGTTTTCCGGCATTGGGTTTTGAGACCAGCGGCGTATCGACTACCTTTCCCATCTCTGCCAGAATCGGGGTGGCCTCTTCAGGCGTAACGCCGCCACAATTGAGGCCGACAATATCCGCACCGGCCTCAACCAGTCGAGATGCCGCGACTCTGGGGGGTACGCCCATCATCGTCCGCGCACCCCGGGGCGTCATGTCAAAGGCCATTGAGGCAATCACAGGCAGGGAGGGAGCGGCCTTTTTAGACGCATTGACCGCAATCACGGCTTCTTCGATGTCCATCATGGTCATGATCCAGATAGCGTCTGCACCACCCCGGGCATAACCGGTTACTTCTTCCTGATATGCGTGGTACAGTGCTTTCGGATCAAGATCACCCAGGGGCTTTAACAGTTTGCCCGTGGGCAAAATTGTTCCGGTGAGATAAGATCCCGCCGGCATCTCCGCCCGGATGATTTCGGTGACGCCCTGGTTGATCTCGACGATCTGATCTTGCAGCCCCCACTTTTCAAGCTTCCACGGGCCGCCCTGGCTGCCACCGGCACCGATCAGCTGACACCCGGCATCAATGTATTGACGGGTTAACCACCTCAGGTCATCGGGATGATCGAGAAACCATTTTCCCAGGCATCCGGACAGATCAAACCCCCTCTCCTGCACCATGGTGGCCACAGCGCCAAAACAGACCAGGGGGTCTTCTTTTTCCACCGCTTCGAGAAATGGTATCATCCTGAATCTCCTGTTCTATGCTGTGTAAGTGATTTATCCATAGGCAACGGCCGGCAGCCACAGGACCAGCTGGGGCCACATAAGAACGAGCAGCAGTCCGATTAACTGGAGAATGACAAACGGAATCACGCCTTTATAAATATCGAGGAGTTTGACTTCCGGAGGTGCGACACCCTGGATAAAGAATATGGCAAACCCGACCGGCGGGGTGAGAAATGAGGTTTGGAGGCTAACCGCAACCAGGACGGTAAACCAGACCAGTTCGGGTCTTTCGATCACGCCGTAGCCGTTGAGATCAAGGCCGAGGTTGCTGACGACCGGTGCGATCAGGGGCAGAATGATCAGGCTGATCTCGATCCAGTCCAGGAAAAACCCCATCAGAAAGACGGCAATCAGGATAACGGCAATCACACCCTCCGGCCCAAAGGGCAGATTTGTCAGAATGCTTTCGACGAACTCATCTCCACCCAGCATTCTCAGGACCAGGGCAAATGCCTGCGCCCCGACGAAGATGCCGAAGATGTAGCCGCATGTCCTGAATGTGGCGATGGTGACCTCTTTGATCACCTGGTAAGAGATTCTTCGATTATACAAGGCCAGCAGGCTGGCGCCAAGCGCCCCGACGCCGCTGGCTTCGGTCGGTGTGGCCATGCCGGCAAAGATTGAACCTAGGACCAGCACAATCAGCCCTGCCGGTGGTAAAATCGTCTTGAGGACATCGAGAAAGACCCGCCAGGTGAGATCCCGCCGCGTTTTGGAAAGCGGGGCAGCATGGGGTTTAACAAGGCCAACGATGAGAATGTAACCGATGTAGAGCAGGCCCAGAATAACACCGGGAAAGACGGCGCCCATGAACAGGTCGCCGACCGAAAGGTTCAATTGATCGGCCATAATGACGAGCATGACGCTTGGGGGAATGAGTATGCCCAAGGTTCCCGATGCGGCCACAGTGCCCAGGGCAAGGGATTTATCGTATCCCTGCTCCAGCATAACCGGCAGGGACAGAATTCCCAGCAGCACTACCGAAGCGCCGATGATGCCCGTAGAAGCGGCCAGAACAATTCCGATGACGGCCACTGTAATGGCCAGGCCGCCCCGGACCTTGCCGAAAAGATCCTGCATCGATTTCATCATATTCTCGGCAATGCCGGATTTATCCAGCATGAGGCCCATAAATACGAACATCGGTACAGCCACCAGGACCCAGTTGTTCATCAGCTTGTAGGCCCTGTTGACGATCATGCCCAGCATATTATAGTCGAGCCCTGTCATGGTGTCGAAATATGTGTCAGCCAGATTGCCCAGCAGGGTAAAAATAACGGCCACGCCGCCAAGTACAAAGGCGATGGGAAAACCGGTGAAAAGGAGACCGATAAAGGTCATGAACATGAGGATGACAAGGAAGTCGGTAATCACCATGGCGTTTACCTTATGCGCTTTTCTTGTGGAAGATGATTGTCACGGAGCGGACCATCCGGGAAACCGAGGCAAGAATAATGAGAAACATGCTGACGGGCAGCACCGACTTGATTAACCAGCGCGCAGGGAGGCCCAATGGAGACTCCGATCTTTCACTCACCCGCCAGGCGCTTTCCACGAAATCAAGGCCATGTACAAAGAGGATGATAGCCAAGGGTAAAAGTAAGAACAGTATGCCCAGAAATTCGATCAGCTCTTTTTTCCTGGGCGAAAATCGCTGGTGAAAAAGATCAAGGCGGATATGGGCATCCTCGGTGATGCCGTAAGAGATGCCAAACATGATGCAGGCACCATACAAATGCCATTGCAGTTCTTCCAGCCATACCATGCCCTTGCCAAAGGCGTAGCGCAGGATGACCTGGAGCAGAATATTAAAAATAAGAAGAAAATTGAGCCAAGCGATTGCCTGGCCGATACGGCGGATGAATCCGTCGATTGCCTGGCAAAAACGGGGTGAGTTCACTATTTTGTCATTCATGGCCGTCCCAATAAAAGGCAGAGGCCTTCTATGCCTATGTATCAAATTCCAAAACTAAAAAAAATGCTGGAAGCAGAGAGTGGCGTTATGCCTGTTGTGCTCCGCTTCCGGCAGCTTAAGATTCTATCTGGTGATCGGTGTGACTATTTTGGTCCCACTGTCCGGGGCAAGAATCCAACCCGGCTCCAGTATGCATAGTCGGCACGGAAAGCAGCCAGATCATCCCACACCTTCTTGAAGAACGGATCTTTTGCTGACTGCTCTTTTCGAACTTCTTCCCAACTCTTTTTAAAAGCGTCGAGCATTTCGTCAGACCAGTACATGTTTTTAACGCCGTGTACCTCGGCATTTTCCTTGATTACCGGGCCCTGGCTTCCTTCGGCAATCGCCAGGCTCTGCATCAAAGAGGCCCTGACACCCAACTCAACCAGGGCTTGCTGGGCAGGGGTCATTTTATCATTCCAGACATCTTTGTTGATCAATAACTCGACAAAGGTCGCCTGCTGGTGCCAGCCCGGATAGTAGTTATATTTGACAATTTTGTAGAATCCTAAATTTTTATCAATGCTGGGCATGGAAAACTCAGTGGCGTCAATGGCGCCCTTTTCAAGGGCAGGGAAAATCTCGGCCGGCGGAAGCACCGTCGCAGAGACACCTAATTTTTGGACGACCTGGCCTCCGAGTCCAAAGAAACGCATCTTGAGCCCTTTGAGATCGTCGATGGATTTGATTTCCTTGGAAAACCAACCCGATGTTTCAGGTGCAAGCATTCCCACGGGGAAGGCTTTGACGTTGTAGCCGGCAGTGTCATACATTTCCTGATAGAGCTTCATGCCATTGCCTTGAAACATCCATGCCAGGTACTCAGTTGCCTCCGGGCCGAAGGGGACACTGCCGAAAAGAGGGCCTGCCGCCATTTTGCCGGACCAGAATCCTGCCGAGGCATAACCGGCCTGGATACGACCCTTGGCGACGGACTCAAGGATTTCCATCCCCGGAACAAGTTTGCCCGGATCGTAAACCTTGAATATGAGCTCTCCGCCGCTGGCTTTTTCTATCTGCTCTGCAAACCAGACCATTGTATCGCCGATTACAGGCAGGGCCAGGGGATAGATCGATTGGGTCTTTAACATCAGTTTTTTAGCTTGAACCGGACCGGCAACCCCAAGTCCCAGCCCGAAAATGACAGCCAGCGCAACGACTAACACAGCGGTTTTTCTCAGTTTCATAAACACGCTCCTTTCAAGTTTGGGTAAGTTGAACATTATGCATAGAGATATCTCAATGGCCAAAAGTATCGTATAGTTAAGGATAGGTGTCAATAGTCAATTACCATATCCGCCATGGCATCGACGCGGAACAATCGATTAGGGATGCATCATAGATCGATTCGGTACACATATTAGACGGGTATCTTTTATCGGGACGAGCCGGTGACCTTTGTCATCTGTTGTTCGAGTTCTTCCGGCAAAAAAGAAAGGTACCGAAAGATCCGTTTTTCCATTTTTCGCGACACTTTCCAGAGTTGTTCGAGGCGAGCGCTGTATCCGGGCTTTTGACAATACCTTTCCAGGATATATTCCATCCGTTTGTCCATGGAGACGATGCGGTCATGGAGTACCCGTTTATCGGCGTAATTGACGATTTCGGCTTCATCCGGGGTGTCCGCTAAAAAGTAGGTATCCAGGGTCACATGCTGGCCCACGATTTTACCCACTTCGCGGTAGCCAAGATCAATCATCAATTCTTCACCCGTCCGGGTATGGTCTTCCCTGGTATCAAAACTACGGGTTTTGGTGATGTCGTGTAATAAAGCCCCGGCAATGACCAGCTTGCGGTTTAAAATTATTTCTTTTCCCCGGAGCTGGTCTGCCAGGAAAGTGGCGACCCGGCAGACCTGCCGGGAATGATCGACGATATGATCAAACATTCCGGTTTGGCGGAAAAGGAGATTGCATTCTTCAACGGAAGGTGTGTTCACCGGCTGGAGACCTCTATCTGATCGGATAATTCCGATTGCGGGCTGAGGTTGCGCTGTTTTTAGTGGTACACAAATAAATGGTACGCCCGGCTGGATTCGAACCAGCGATCTTCAGCTCCGGAGGCTGACGCCCTATCCCCTGGGCTACGGGCGCAATTGATAAATCAGCTTGCGGTGAAAATAAACCGGGTAAGTTAAAAAGTCAAGGCAGAAGGATGCCGGCTCAGGCAGAATCGCCGGGGTCGGGTGGGCGCTCGCTATTCAGATAAGCGATGGCGTCCCCGGCCACGTATAATGAACCGGCGACGACAATGGCATCTTCTTTTCCGCCGGTATCCATGGCATACTGAATAGCTGTTGCTACATCCGGCTGGATGACCGTGTCGGGTGCATATGCCCGCACAGCCTGTGCCAGTATTTCCGGTGCAAGTGCCCGCTCAGTGGACGACGTCCGGGTAACAATCACCCGATCGGCCAGAGGGGCCAGGATGGCCATCATGGCGTCATAGGGCTTGTCGGCCAGGATACCGGTTACCAGGGTGATTTTTCGGTCCGCCAGCCGGGTGGAGAGATATGTTGCCAGTTTCCGGGCAGCGGCAAGGTTGTGCGCACCGTCTAAAATGATCAGCGGGTCCGTGGAAACCACCTCCAGCCGGGCCGGCCAGTGAACCTTTTTAAGGCCCTTGCGGACATGGTCTTCCGTGATGGAAAACCCTTTGGCGTTGAGTAGCTCGCAGGTGACCATCGCCAGGGCGACATTTTCCGGTTGGTGGTCTCCCACCAGGCTGGTGGTGATGTCCCGCCATGTGTGCGTCAATCCGTAATAGTTGAAGCGGTCGTTTTTAAACCGCCGTATCCGGAAGGCACGGCCCAGTCGGTAGCAGGGTGTTGATTTGCGGGCGGCAGCCTTTTCAATCACGGCAATTGCACTTTTTTTGCGCACACCGGTCACCACCGGTGCGCCGGTTTTGATGATTCCGGCCTTTTCAGTGGCGATGGCGGCGATGGTATTGCCCAGATGCTGTCGATGTTCAATGGAAATATTGGAAATGATGGAAACCATCGGTTGAATAATGTTGGTGGCATCCATACGGCCGCCCATACCGGTTTCGATTACCGCGATATCGACCTTTTGCCTGGCAAACTCGAACATGGCCATGGCCATGGTGATTTCAAAGAAAGTGGCCTCGCGTGATCCCTTGTTGGCACGGTTGACGGCCAGATAGGCATCGACCATGTGGTCATTTTCAATTTCACGGCCGTTGATCCGGATCCGTTCGTTAAATCGGACCAGATGTGGCGACGTAAAGAGGCCCACGCGTAGCCCCGCCTGGCCCAATATGGACGAAAGGGATGCGGCAATGGAGCCTTTGCCGTTGGTTCCGGCGATATGAATAAATCGGAGCTGGTCCTGGGGATTTCCCAGTGCCTTGAGGATATCTCCGATGATATCAAGGCCCAGCTTGATCCCAAAGCGCCGCAGGACGTACATGGCATCGAGACATTGGTCGTAGGTGATTTTTTGTGTCATTGTCTAAAATCCCGGGGCTAAAAAATCGGGTCGAATAAAACAGATCTAAAAAAACCCGGCGAACTGAGATGCTGTTGCCGGGCTTTTTTATCTACCGTTAGTTCTGAGCTGTCTTAATCTGCTTATTTTTCTGGTTAATTTTGGAACCGCCTCTTTTTCTTTATTTCGGCAATACGTCTCCGGCGTTGGGCTTCACGCTGCTTGCGCCGTCTGTACTCACTCGGTTTTTCGTAGCTTTTTTTTAATTTTAAGCGCTTGAATAATCCGTCGTTCTGGATTTTCTTTTTTAATACGCGCATTGCCTTTTCAAGGTCATTATCGAATACTTTGACCTCAATCTCTTTCAAATGCCTCGCCCCCTTCCCGCCACCGGCCTCAACTGCATGATAAAAATACCGATGGTTTATTTATTTTCTTCGTCTCACGGAGATGGAAATAATAATTGAACGCACTTTTCCATGAGAGTTAAATTGAATTTAGTAACATAAATCGGTTTGGATAATTTTTCAAGGTTAATTTAATAAAAAAAGACCCCCGAATTTTGTCTCTTGCCTTTGCGGGTGACTGAAAATATACTGACCGGTAATTGAACGATGTGTCATGTTGAATAGGTAAGGGCGCTTGTCCTTAAAAAAAGCGTACCTGTTTCTTAATTTACCCTGATACAGATCTGACCTGTCTATTGTAGAGGAGGCGTGATGACTGACAACGAAGAATACCTTTCCCGTCCGTACCGGATGGAAAGCCCCGACGAAGACACCCTGGTTGAAGATGACAACTTCGATAGAGAAACGGCCTACGAGGCCTGGGAAGAAGAGAGCCCGGCCGGTATCGTGGGGCTTTTACGCAGATACTGGATGTTCTTAGCGCTGCTGATTCTTGCCTTTCTTGGATTGATTCTAGTGTACAATGTCATGCGGCCTGCAAAAAATACCGTCAATTTGTCGCAGACCAAAGCCTTGGAATCACGGGTGGATGAACTTGAAAAGCGACTGGCCCGGTTTGAAGAAAAAATGGCCCGGCGCAATGATACCAGCGAACCCGGCGTTCAACCCGAAGTGGTTGACCGGCTTTCAGATCGGGTAGGTCGCCTCGAAAGCTCTTTCAAAACCTGGATGGAAAAGGTGAAGGCAAAATTGGAGGTAACGCCCCCGAAACCTGCTGCCCGGAAAATCACCCGGACAACACCCAAAAAAACGGTTGTTGTGAAAAAAAAGGAAAAGCAGGCACCGGTAAAGATAAAGAAAGCCGCCACGGCCAATACGGGTGTACAGTATCATACGGTGCAGCCGGGAGAGACGCTTTTTCGGATCAGCCTGCGTTACGGTTTACCTGTAAAGCAAATAAAAAAAATCAACCGGCTTTCGGGAAATACCATCAAGCCCGGCCAGAAGCTGCAGGTATCCCCCTAAGCCGGGGATTCGTCGGGAGGTGTATCCTTTTTAAGGATATGACGGGGCAGGGGGGATGAATCGGCTGTTGATGAACGGACAAACTGTCCGATGGCCCGGTGAACCCGGGGTGAACCCTGACCGCGGATGATGCCATGCCGGTCAAAATGAAAGAGCATATACTGCTTGTTATCCAGCGCGAGGCTGTCAAAGAACTGCCTGGCACCTTTTTCATCGACAACCGGATCTTGATCTGCCAGCACCAGGAGAACCGGCGAATTAATGGCCGGTGCGGATTCCATGACCTGATCCATTAATTTCTCGAGCTCGGAAACGCCGGAAACCGGGTTGCGAACGTAATTGATATCCGGATTCTCGGGGTTATTTTCCACAAACTGCCTGGCCATTTTCGGGCGAACCCGGCTGATGATGCGGTTCCACATATCCATGGCCGGGGCCAGGCGGGCAGTGGCCGAATGCAGTTTGAACGGTGGACAGACGGCAAATACCGCAGTGATATCCGGAATCCGCGCGGCCAGGTCCAGGGCCAGGCCCGCCCCGTTGGAAAACCCGCCGGCAATGGTTTTTCGGCACGACAGGCTGATAATGGCGTAGCCCAGGTCGGCACTTTCCATCCAGTCCTGCCGGGATCGCAGGCTGAGGTCTTCAGGGCTGGTACCGTGGCCCTTCACCCGGGGGGCATAGACCCACCATCCCTGCCGGTTGAGATATCGGGCCAGCTCTGCTACTTCCATGGGTGCGGCCATGTACCCGTGAATCAATACGATACCGGTTTTCCGGGCGCGTCCCCGTAGCAGGAACGGGGCACCCACCTGCCTGGGCCTGGATTCCCCTTCAATATAAAAAGACTGGTAGTCCCGGTCAAAATCACGTTCTCCCAGCTCGATCAGAAATCGCCGGGCCCGGTGTTTGATCCACAGGCCGGGCAGCCGCGCCAGGGTCCGCAGTTGTTTTTGAAGCCCGGTCATCGGTTCGATTTCATTGATCATGATCTTAACCGGGTTTTCCACCCGCACCCGGTGAAAGTCAGACAGCAAGGTCAGTTTTGACTGATCCTTGATGAAATGGTCACCGTCCGGTTTGATGATGCCTTTTTCAACGGCCAGTCCCTTGAAATGGCCAAACCAGTGGTGGCGGTCATCCGTCAAAAGGTGCAGGGGCGGTCTGTCCATGTCGTGGTGAAAAAACAGGTCCGGGGGCGCCTTCTTCTCTGCCATGGCCAGAAAAGCACGTCGTTTGAGATCGACCGGGCTGAACCGTTTGCGTGGCAGGTATTTTAAGATCGTGGCAAATATATGCTCGGGGTTCACGGTGGTCATACGGTAGATGGCGCGCATATACCGGTTGGTTAAATCCCTTGCGATATTGCGCATCATGGGAGTGGATGGCAGCACCTCGTCGAAACCGATGTTGCGCGGGTTGTTGATATCATTGCGGATAACCGGGTGATCTAAAAGCGGAGATACCCGGATCGGTTTGCCGAAACGGATGTCGATATCCATCCGGGACAATAAGATAGTCCCCTCGGCCATGAGCTCTTCTTCCATCCGGTCGGTAACGTTGTCGAGGAAGCGATCGGCCAGATAAGTCAGCAGGTTCTCCCTGGCCCGGAGCGGATAGTAGGTAATATTAACGGGAACGATAGAGGTATCGGTTTCAAAGATCGGGTCGGGTTGATCGACTTGAAACAGATCCATCAGGCGTTTTGATTCTGCCGGGTGATCTGTATACATTTTTTTAAGGCGCTGGCGGTAAAATTCCGTGCGAAGCGCCAGGGAAGCGGCACCCGTATGGGGGGGGTGCTTTTTCCCGTCAAAGGTGATCAGGTATTCACCCTTGTCGAATACTTTCTTGTTTTTTACCATCCGGCCTTCGGGGTAGATGATCCATGATGCTTCCCCGGTCAAAAGACTTTTAACGATGAGGCGGTCCCGGTCCGGGTTGTGGGTGGAAATGGCGCCCACTTTATCGAGGAGGGCGCCCAGAGAGGAGTTATACAGCTCAGCGGCGGCCAGGGACCAGACCGGCTTGTCTGAAAGCTGGAAAGCGTTATAGGTCAGGATAAGGGTTTCCAGGCGTGTAAAATGATTTGCCACGAAAATAACGGACCCATCCGGGACATTCTCCCGGCCATGGACATGAATGGCCGCCTTGGACAGTGCCGTAATAGTCCGAATGGCCAGACCCGTGGTCTGGTAGGCAAAACGATTCATAATATCCTTGTGCCGCAGTTGACATAAATACCGGTGACCCTTAGAATATCTGTTTCGTGATCAAAAGAAAAGAGTTTTCGGAAAATTTAAGGATTTTCGGAGGGGCAGGGTGTATTCAAAAATATTAATGTTACGGTTTCCCCAGAAAGAAGTACAGCAGCCGATTGTCTGTCATCTGGCCAAGGATTTTGACCTGGTGTTCAATATCTTAAATGCCCGCATTCTTCACCGTCGGGAAGGGGTCATGGTGATGGAGCTTTCCGGGACGAAAAAGCATTTTAAAGATGGTGTCCGGTTCCTCAAGGAACAGGGGGTCCGGGTCCAGAATGCGTCTCAGGAGGTGAGCCGGAATGATGAAAAATGTACCCATTGCGGTGCCTGTACGGCTGTTTGTCCCACGGGTGCATTGTGGGTCCGCCGGCCGGACATGTCGGTGACCTTCGAACAGGAAAAATGCAGTGTCTGTGAGCTTTGCGTGACGGCCTGCCCGGTGCGGGCCATGGACGTCACTCCTTCGAATCGAACGTTTTCGAAATGAAACCGACCGTCGCCGTTGCGATCAGCGGCGGAGTGGATTCCCTGACAGCCGCCTGGCTGCTGAAAGAACAGGGCTATCCGGTTATCGGCGTCCATTTTATTACCGGCTACGAGGCTGGACCGCACGCCGGGCAGGGTATCGGGCAGGAATCTGGTTCTCCGGATTCGAGGGTGGATGCCGCCCGTCGGATGCTGCGTCCGGTTGCCGATCGCCTGCGGATTTCCATAGAGATACTCGACGGCGCCGAATGCTTCCAGGCCGAGGTTGTTGATTATTTTGTCAACGCCTACCGGACCGGACAGACGCCGAGTCCCTGCCTGGTCTGTAACCCCGCTCTCAAATTCGGCGAGCTCTTCCGATTTTCCAGAAAACTGGGCGCCCGGCAACTGGCTACCGGCCACTACGCCCGGGTTGAGCGGGAAACAGACGGGCGTGTCCACCTCTATCGGGGGCTTGATCCGGCTAAGGATCAGTCGTATTTCCTGGCCCGGCTTTCCCGGAAACAACTGGGTCGGTCCCTGTTTCCCCTTGGGGAAATGACCAAATCAGATGTGGTCGCGCTGGCCCGGAAAAACAACCTGTTTCCGGTCACTGAAGGGGAAAGCCAGGATATCTGTTTTATCGATAACGGCGGATATGGAAAATTTCTGGCCGGCCAGGCCGGATTTACACCCCGTCCCGGTCCAATCGTTAACATGGATGGCGATGTTATCGGTCAACACCGGGGTCTCCATCTGTTCACGATCGGCCAGCGCCGGGGGATCAATTGCCCGGCCCCTTCCCCTTACTACGTGATCCGGCTGGATACGGATGAAAACTGCCTGGTGGTGGGGCCGCGGAAAGCACTTTTTTCATCAGGCTGCCGGGTGTCGGAAATCAACTGGATCGGTCCGCCACCCGCATCATCAATACCGGTATCGGTTAAGATCAGGTATCGGCACCCGGCCGTCCCGGCCACGATAGTACCCACGGCGAATGACGCGGCGGTTGTATGTTTTGGTCAGCCCCAGGAGGCGGTCACGCCCGGCCAGGGGGCTGTTTTTTACCGGGGCGACGAAGTGCTGGGCGGTGGCTGGATTATCGGTGAAGAGACGGGCAATCCCACATAAACCCGGTTGCAGATTCCGGCCAGTGTGTCCGCCAGATGGCGAACATCAGACATCTTTTTCCGTTGGGATTCCACGTAATAAAAAAGGTTTAAAAGTGGCAAATAGATTTAAAATTATAACACTCGGCTGCAAGGTCAACCAGTGCGAATCGGAGTCTTTGGAAAGACAGTTGGCGGAAAGGGGCGAGCGGCCCACCGGGCAGGATGAGGCGGCGGATTTGTGTATTATCAATACCTGCACTGTTACGGCCAAGGCAGCTTCGCAATCCCGACAGGCAGTACGGCGGGCAATCCGTGACAACCCGGATGCACAAATTGTTGTCACCGGCTGCCATGCCCAGACCGATCCGGAAGCATTTGAGAAAATCAATGGAGTGAACCAGGTGGTTGGATACCGCGCCAAGGGGCACCTGCCGGAGATGCTGAGGCCTTCATCTACCGGCATCGTTGACCGGGATGTTCTGGATGGCCGGTTTTCGCCGCTGGTCATCGGCGTGGGCAATGATCGGACCCGGCCGTTTTTGAAGATTCAGGATGGTTGTGATGCGTTTTGTACCTATTGCATTGTCCCGTATGCCAGGGGGCGCAGCCGGAGCATGCCGCTGAAAATGGTTCTGGCAAACCTGATGGAGCTGAAAGCATCCGGGTATCACGAGACTGTTCTGACGGGGATCCATCTCGGCGCATACGGGCAGGACCAGGTTCCTCCCGTGGGATTGAATGCGCTCCTTGGGAAAATTGAAGCATCCCGTGCGCCGGACCGGATTCGGCTCAGTTCCATCGAACCCTGCGAGTTGACCGATGGGCTCATCGATCAGGTGGCCGGAAACGAGATGTTCTGCCGGCATTTTCATATACCGCTCCAAAGCGGGGATGACGGGATTCTCAGCCGGATGCGACGGCCATATACGGCCGGATTTTTTAAAGAGCGGGTGCTGAAAATTATTGAGCGAATGCCGGATGCGGCCATCGGCATAGATACGCTGGTCGGGTTTCCCGGTGAAACCGCACAGGCATTTGAAAATACCCTCGCCATGATTGATGACCTGCCGGTGGCGTACCTTCACGTGTTTCCCTTCTCGGCCCGTCCGGGAACCCCGGCAGCCCACTATCCGGATCAGGTGTCACCCGAGGTTGTCAAGGTGCGCTGTCAGCGGATGCGGACGCTCGGCCTGCAGAAAAGATCGGGATTTTACCGCCGGCATTTAGACAGGACCCTGACGGTTTTGATAGAAAATAGACGTGATCGGATCACGGGATGGCTCAAAGGGGTTACCTCCAATTATGTAGCGGTGCAGGTAGATGGCGACGATGCGCTTATGAACCGTCTGGTCCGGGTGCGCATCAACCGGGTAGACGAAGAGAACCGGGTGACAGCAACGGTGGTTGATACCGGATCGGGTTGACTTTATTGGGGTTGTATTTCTCGCCGCTTGTGGCGCTAAAGACGGGGAAAATACTTCAAGCAATACCCATCCGCTGGCGGCGGGGTTCTTTATTTCAGCTAATATTTGACTATCCTGGTAATTTTATTTAATTTAGACCTTTCAGGCAGAGTCAGGCCGTCTTTTAGGCAGGTAAATCATCGGTACCGGATACAGGATAATCATTTCAGAGGCCGTGCAGCATGTATAAAGCATTTTTCGGATTTAGTGAAAGGCCGTTTAAACTGGTTCCGGATCCGGCCTATTTTTTTCTTGGCCCCAGCCATGAAGAAGCGCTGGCGCATCTGGAATTTGCCGTCAGGCAGGGGGAGGGCTTTACCCTGATTACCGGTGAAGTGGGAACGGGCAAAACCACCCTGTGCCGCCGGTTTCTTGAAAACCTGGATGAAAATACCGAGGTGGCCTATATCTTCAACCCGGTTCTCGGGGTTGTCGAGCTATTACAATCCATCAACGAAGAATACGGAATTTCTGCTGCTGCCCAATCTCCCCGGGAGTTAATCAACCGGCTCAATACCTTTTTGCTGGATATGAAAGCCAAAAAACATCGGGTGATTCTCGTCATCGACGAGGCCCAGAACCTTTCCGCCGATGTGCTCGAGCAGCTCCGACTCTTGTCCAATCTGGAGACCACACGATCCAAGCTGCTCCAGATTATTCTGGTGGGGCAACCCGAGCTGAACGATCTGCTCAGCTCGTATCATCTGCGGCAGCTTGGCCAGCGGATATCTCTCAGTTGCCGTTTACTCCCGCTTACCCGCCGCGAAACCCAGCGGTATATCGCCCATCGGGTTTCCATTGCCGCCAACCGGCCGGAGGCCGTTTTTTCTCCAGCCGCCGCGCGGGAAATTCACGCATATTCCGGGGGCATCCCTCGATTAATCAATACGGCCTGCGATCGATCCCTGCTGGCCGCTTTCAGTAGCAATGAGCACCATGTGTCGGCAAAGACAGCACGCCAGGCAGTGAAGGAATTACGAAACAATCAAGACCGGCGTCCTTTTCCGGGGCGATTCAAGCTGCAGTGGGCATGGATGCTTCTATCCGTCGGTATCCTTGCCCTGATCGGTCTCTTTGTGATACCGAAGATGAAGGCGGTTGGCCCGGACGTGGTTTTTTCTACTAATAGCCGGCCAGCCGCCAGACAAGATAAAGCACCCGTGGGCAGACACCCGGCGGGTTTCACCCGGTCAGACGAAAAAAAACTGCCCGATGCGGCGGCGGCAGCTGCATCCGTCTCCGACCCTGGTCTGTCTCCGGATCACGTAAAAGGCGGCGGGGGCCTGGCAGCCGGCGAACTGAAGCAATGGCTGCTGACCGGCCAAGCGGAAAAATCGCGGCGGGATGCCATGCTGACTGTGTTACGGTTATGGGGGGTCAAAGCGGGCATGGAGGGGGACACTCCCGCTTCCCGTGACGATTTCAGATATTTTCGACAGGTGGCCGGAAACCACGGGATGAAGATTTACCGGACCACGGCTGGCCTGCCCCGGGTGTTGCAAATGGACCTTCCGGCAATACTGGCGTTTGATTCAGATGGCAGTTTCCGGTACCGGGTGCTGAGCCGCCGGGATGGGCAGGCCTTTGTTTTGACGGATGGTGACCGGCATATTTCTGTCTCGGCCGATGAATTGTTGAGTAGCGGATGGAAATGGTCGTATATTCCATGGAAGGATTTTGCGGGAATTGTCGGTACGATTCCACGCAATGCAACGGCCGAAACCATTTTGACATTTAAAATGCTGCTGAGGAAAATGGGGTTTACCGAGGTCCCCTTGACTGCTGAATACGAAGATTTGACCCGGAGGATCGTCGAAAAAATACAGGCGGACAATGGACTCTATATCGACGGGGTAGTGGGACCCGCCACAAAAATTGTTATCTATAACAAGCTGACACGGTATCGGGTGCCACGTATCAGCTCCCGTGGCAGTCGAAAGGCAAATTGATGAGTACGATATTGGAAGCACTTAAAAAGGCCGAACCCAAGCCTGCAATTGTCAAACAGCGGGTGGGCGTGGAATATACGCCCCGGCGAAAAGGCGGTGGCTCCGGATTCTGGCAAAAGAGAGGCGGTATCTATCTTATGGTCGCGATACTTCTATGCCTCCTTACGGGGGCTGGGGTATTGTGGTACAAAAATGCGTTGCCCGACAGCCCCGAAAAGAAAAACATACGCGCCGGTCAAGCCGCCCGGTCATCATCCGGAGAAGCGGTACCCGTTGCGTCTCCGGCTCAGACGTTGACGCCTCGTCCTGCCGCCAAACCAGAGGCCGCGAAAAAACATATAAAACCAGAACCGGCACCACGACCGGGCGATGCCGGTATTCCTGGCCGCAGCCGAAAGAAAACTTTGGCCAGACAGACGTCCCGGGAAAAAAACCGTTTACAGCAACAGGGATTAAAACAGAAACCACCCCAGGTGGTTGCAGAAAAACACCATTCTTCTTCCCCGTCTGTGGACGTTTCCCGCCCCGGAAAAGACCGGACCATGGCAAAACCGGTTTCTGAAAAAAATATCAGATCGGATGCTGATAATCATGAACCCTGGCAGGATGCCTCCCCGCTTGCGGATAAGAAAATGAAACTGCAGGCGCTTGCCTGGTCTTCTCAGCCTCGAAAGCGGATGGTGGTAATCGACGGGCAGGTCATCCGGGAGGGGGATGATGTAAACGGGTATGCCGTGGCAAAAATTCGTAAAAAGGATATCATTCTGCAGAAAAGCGGGCAGTATTATAAGCTGGCGTTTAGACGATAATCGGCAGCAGGCACAGCCGGCGGACTATATCTCCAGAATCAATCCAACCGGGCAGTGATCCGATCCGTAGATTTCATTGTCAATGAATGATTTTACTACCCAGCCTTTATCAACGATATCGCGGCTGACGAAAAAATAATCAATTCGCCATCCGGCATTTCGTTCGCGGGCCTTGAACCGATATGACCACCACGAATATTTGACCGTTTCCGGATTAAAGTGGCGGAACGTGTCCACGTACCCGTGATCAACGATCCGGTCGAGCCAGTCCCGCTCGATTCTTAAAAATCCGGACCGTTTCTCGTTGGCCCTGGCATTTTTTAAATCGATTTCATTGTGTGCGATATTGTAATCACCGCAGATGACGATACTGCGGCCGTCTGCCATGAGCTGATCAGTGTAGGCAAAGAAGTCCGCAAAAAAATCGAGTTTGTAATCCAGCCGCTCCTGGCTCATCTGGCCGTTGGGGAAATAGATGTTGAAAAAAACGAAATCGCCCATGTCCAGTTCAAGAATTCGGCCCTCATCATCGAAGCGTTCGATGCCGATACCGGTCTTAACGGACCGGGGTGATATGCGGGAATAGACGCCGACACCGCTGTATCCTTTTTTGACAGCGGCATCTGACCAGTACGACTGGTAACCGTCAATGGCCGTCATGCTTTCAGTTCGCTGATGGGCCTGCAGTTTGGTTTCCTGGAGGGCGAGAATATCCGCATTCAGGGTCGCAAACGTTTCCAGAAAACCTTTCTTCATGACCGCCCGCAGTCCATTCACATTCCAGGAAATCAGTTTAATCCGGCGGGTTTTCATTTCATCTCCGGTGGTCTATTTTCCGGTGAAATAAAAAAGCCCCCATCTGTTCAGCATGGAGGCTTTTTCTATCTGCGTGACGCGGGCACTCATTCGTCATGCGCAATCAAACGGGTCTGACGTCGTTACATCATGCCGCCCATGCCGCCCATACCGCCCATACCACCTGCACCCATGGGCGGTGCACCGGCACCGGCGTCACCCTTGGGTTCCGGTTTGTCGGCAATCATGGCCTCGGTGGTCAGCATCAGGCCGGCAACACTCCCGGCATTCTGAAGGGCAAAACGAACAACCTTGGTGGGATCAATGACACCCGCTTTAATAAGGTCTTCATATTTATCGGTGTCCGCATTGTATCCCTCGGCCCCGGTACTGTTTTTGACCTTGTCGATAACCACGGAGCCTTCCATGCCGGCGTTGTTGGCAATCTGGCGAAGGGGCTCTTCAATGGCACGAATAACCACCCTGACGCCCAGTTTCATGTCGGCCTTGATCTTGATTTTTTCAAGGGCCGGCAGACACCGAACCAGCGCTACACCGCCGCCGGGTACGATTCCTTCTTCTACTGCGGCACGGGTTGCGTTCAATGCGTCTTCCACGCGGGCTTTTTTCTCTTTCATCTCGGTTTCGGTGGCAGCACCGACATTGATGACGGCCACACCGCCGATCAATTTGGCCAGCCGTTCCTGCAATTTCTCGCGGTCATAATCCGAAGAGGTCTCATCGATCTGGGCCCGAATCTGTTTGACACGCCCCTCAAGGGAACTGCGCGAACCGGCACCATCAACGATGGTGGTGTTGTCTTTATCGATATTGATCCGTTTGGCTTTACCCAGGTCGGCAATCGTGAGGTTTTCAAGCTTGATTCCCAGGTCTTCGGAAACCACCTGGCCGCCGGTCAGAATGGCAATGTCTTCCAGCATGGCTTTACGACGATCACCAAATCCCGGAGCTTTTACAGCCGCCACCTGAAGGGTGCCGCGCAGCTTGTTGACAACCAGGGTGGCCAGCGCTTCGCCGTCTACATCCTCGGCGATGATCATGAGCGGTTTACCCATTTTGGCAACTTGCTCAAGCACGGGCAGCAGGTCTTTCATGTTGCTGATTTTTTTCTCGTTGATCAGGATGTATGGATCTTCCAGGGAGGCAACCATTTTGTCCGGGTCGGTAACGAAGTAAGGAGAGAGGTACCCGCGGTCAAACTGCATACCTTCCACCACGTCCAGGGTGGTCTCCATGCTTTTGGCTTCTTCCACGGTGATCACGCCTTCTTTGCCCACCTTGTTCATGGCTTCGGCGATGATGTTTCCGATATTCTCATCGTTGTTGGCGGAGATGGTGCCGATCTGGGCGATTTCGCGTTGATCCTTGGTCGGTTTGCTGTTTTTCTGGAGCTCTTTCACCGCTACTTCAACGGCTTTGTCGATGCCGCGTTTAATGGCCATGGGGTTGTTGCCGGCCGCAACCAGTTTCTGCCCTTCTTCGTAGATGCAACGGGCCAATACGGTTGCCGTGGTGGTACCGTCACCGGCCATGTCGCTGGTCTTGCTGGCCACTTCCTTGACCATCTGGGCACCCATGTTTTCAAACTTGTCTTCCAGCTCAACTTCCTTGGCAACCGTCACGCCATCTTTGGTAATCGTCGGGGATCCCCACGATTTGTCCAGCACAACGTTTCGGCCCTTGGGGCCCAGGGTAACAACCACTGCATTGGCAAGGGTTTGAACACCTTTAAGCATCGCTTCGCGTGCTTTCATATCATACTTGATTTCTTTTCCAGCCATTTTTGCTCAACCTCCATTTGTCTCGTTAGAGATAATTTCGTATTGTTTTAGAAAAAAATTATTCGATGACGCCCAGAACATCATCTTCACGCATGATCAGGTATTCCTCGCCCCCGACCTTGACTTCCGTACCGGAATATTTTCCAAACAAAATCCGGTCGCCCTTCTTTAACTCCACAGGGGTTCTTTTGCCGTCATCGCCAACCTTACCGTTGCCTACGGAAATCACTTTCCCCTCGGCCGGTTTTTCTTTTGCCGTATCCGGGATAATGATACCGCCCTTGGTGGTGGTTTCTTCCTCGACGCGCTGAACCAGAATTCGATCCTGCAATGGTCTTAATTTCATTTGTCCATTTCTCCTTTTCTTGGTTTTAATTGTTTCAGAATTTTTTGCTGAGACATTCCTTCAGCGAATTGACTTTTCTGTCCACTTTATCGCTGCTAAGAATAAGCATCCGATCAGGGTTGTAAAGAGATCGGAAAACAAAATTTTATTTACGTTTTATTTCTCAAAATACCGGGGCTGATCCATTAATGCCTGTCAGTTTCAGTCCGCATTCTTAGATGCACTGTCGGCGGTGGATGTTTTTTCCGGGGTGGTGGATTTTGTATCCGGTTTTTTAGCCGCAGGCCTGGTTGCAGAGTCTTTTTTGCCGGCATAGTCCGTTACGTACCAGCCGGAACCTTTCAGATGGAAACTGCTGTGGGAGATAAGCTTGTGCAATTTTCCGCCGCAATTCCTGCACCGGGTGAGCGGCTTGTCGGAAAATTTCTGGAGCGCTTCGGTGAAGTCGCCGCATTTTGTGCATTCATATTCGTAAATGGGCATTTATGTCTCTCCTGATCCTGATTGAACCTGATTGAAATTGATAAATCGCGGTTGGAATAGATAAATCGCAACCCATTTTTCACAACCGGTCTAATAATAATGAGGGATCCGGCGTTGTCAAGATGCCGATACCGAACCATCGTAATAGGTCCGCCACCGGCTGTAAAATGATAACACGGATGATAGATTTTCAACACGCATACAGCCCAGGATATCATGCGTTTTTTGATGGACGCGCATTTCCTCTTTCATTTTTTCAGAATCGGTTGCCACGAAATTCTGCATGAATTTGGTAAAGCGGACAATATGAACCAGCTCATGGGTGACAATATACAATGCAAACGGAAAAAGCCGGAGCTGAGGCGATCTTTCCAGTTCGTTAATAATGGCGTGATCCTGGAAACAGATTTTATACAGGTCGTAGGAAGCTGAAGAAAGCGAGGTGTCCGTCCGCTGCCCCTGATAGCGGACGATCTGGGCAAAGGGTCCATGAATCACTTCGTGGGGAGATAAATCCGCCAGGGTCTTGATATCGTATCTTCTTCCCAGCCACTCGCTGGCAGACAGCTTGTAGGCATTGCTGACCAGTTCCTCGGCCATGCTGGCGGAATCGTTGACGGTCCGGACCTGTTCCGGGTTAAATATCTTCAGCCTGATCGTCGATTGTTTGCTCAATTTATGTTTTCACTCCGGCGATAGGTGCATTATCTACAAAATAGAGGCTTCTGCTACCCCGCAGTATCGCTGTAAGCGGTGTATACCTGTAAAGAATGTAAAGGGCAAAGGCCTGAATGTCAAATCATGACGGTTTTATTGACGATACGGCAAACGGTAGCGGCAAATAAAAAGGATGGACAATGCTTTCAGCCGATGTTATATATCTACAGAGCATGATTGAAAAATAGTTTTGAAAGGAGGTGATCGGTTGGGTAGCGTGATAAAAAAACGTCGGAAGAAAATGCGTAAACACAAGCACCGCAAGCTGCTTGCCCGGACACGTCATCAGAGAAGAAAGGGTAAATAATGAGACCTGAATTCTTTTCTGCCAAAAAAAAGAGCACCGTCACTGAATTGATTCAGATAAGCGGTGCTTTTTATTTGGAATTTGGAACCGCTTAGCGCAATCCCTATTCGGCAGGATAGCTTTTCAGGTATTGCAGAAATTGAGAGTCCGTTGATAAAACGACCTGGGTTTTACTGTCGAACGCGTCATTGTAGACCTCGAGGGTCTTGGTAAATGAATAAAATTCGGGATCCACGCCAAAGGCCTTGGCCAGGATCAGAGTCACTTGCGCATCGGCTTTCCCCTTGATTTCCTGGGCGGTTCTGTAGGCCTCGGAAGTAATTCGTTTCAGATCCTTTTCCTTTTCCCCGCGTATTTCCAGGGCTTCTCCCGTGCCCTCGGAGCGAAATTTTTCGGCAATCTGTTTCCGCTCGGCAATCATTCGGCCATAAACCGATTTTCGTACTTCTTCCACATAGTTGATCCGTTTGAGCTTGACGTCAACCAGTTCGATGCCGAACTTGGTCAGCTTGGGCTGGGCCTGGGCAAGGATTTTTTCAGTAATCTTATTTCGTCCCGTGACGACATGAAAGTTATATACCTTCTTGACATCCTTCAGCCCCACCTCGTACGTATCCAGCGGCCGGTTGGTCAACCGGACCGCTTCAATCAGTGGGTTGGAGGTAATCAGGTTTCGTACCGCCGGGTCGATAATACCGTCTAAACTTCTCTTTGCGGTAAATTCATCGGTCACCGTCTGGAAAAAAGCCACCGGATCAACAATTCGCCACCGGGCAAAGGGATCGACCCAGATAAAAGTCTTATCCAGGGTGGGGATCTGGCCCGGATCACCGTCCCATTCCAGCAGGTATTTGGGAAACCGGTTTACGACTTGAATTACCGGGACTTTAAGTTTCAGACCGGGTGATTTGATCGGTTTGCCAACGACCCGGCCGAACTGGGTAATCACCACCTGTTCGGTTTCATCAACAATGTAGATGGAATTGTAGACGACGAGAGCAATGGCCCCCAATATAATTAAGAATACAGCGTTTTTTGATTTCATTATTTAATCCCCGTCTGTTTCCCCAGGTTCAGCAGGGGGAGAAGGTTTTGCTGGTTTGAATCGACAATAAATTTTTGCCCCATTTTCGGGAATAACTCGCGAATGGCATCCAGATAGAGCCGCCGCTTGGTGATGTCTTTGGCCTTGGCGTATTCTTTGTACAGGGCGGTAAACCGGGTGGCATCACCCTTGGCGCGGTTCACCTTGTCCAGCGCGTACCCTTCAGCCTCTCTGATGACGCGCTGGGCCTCGCCGCGGGCGGTGGGGATTGCTTTATTGTATTCTTTTTTGGCCTGATAGATCAGTCGTTCTTTTTCCTGAACCGCCTGGTTGACTTCGTTAAAAGAGGGTTGAACCGGCCCGGGAACATTGGTTTTTTTCATTTCAATCGTGATGATTTCAAGCCCGGATTCGGCGATATCCATCTCTTCCTGGAGTATTTTTCTGGCCTCATCGGCAACCTCTCTTCGTTTGCTGATGATTTCGTTGATGCTTCGATCGCCCACCACCATCCGCATGGAGGCTTCGGACATGTCCCGCAGCAGGCGTTTGACATCGCGAACCTTAAACAGATAATTATACGGATCCTTAATCCGGTATTGAACGATCCACGGGACCAGGGCCACATTTAAATCACCAGTCAGCATCAGCGCCACATTATTTTCAGTATCCGTCGAAATAGTCGCGCCTCTTCGTGACTGAATGGACCGGAACCCAAACTCCTCGGTTTCAACCTTGCGGACTGTGACTTTGGTGACCTTTTCAATACCGGCCGGCCACTTAAAATGGAACCCGGGCTGGACGGTACGGACAAACCTGCCAAACCGCTGAATGACACCGACCTCATTTGTCGCCACGGTGAAATAAGCCGAGGTTGCCAGGAAAAGCGCCAAAAGAATCAGGATGACAATGGGTCCTCCCGGCAGTTTGATCTTTTTTATTTTATCAAGCACCTCGTCTACTTGGGGGGGGCGCCCGCCACCTGAATCGCCACCTTTGTATTTCTGGTGTTCTTTGAGTTTTTCCCAGTCCCAGTTCATGATTGAAGCCTTATATTTAAATTGAGTTTGTCTGTTTATCGGATTAATGGTCAGTTTTTAAAACGCTGGGCAATCAGCATAAAAATATACAATAATTATAAATAATACGCCCGGTGAAGTCAAGCGTAAACCGAAAACGATCTTATCGCCAGTCTAATAAAGGAAAGGGGGAGGGGACATTTGACGCAACCGGACAGGTTTAGTAAACTCTGCGCCATGAAACGAACCCGGAAAAAGCTGAAAAGACCCGTAGCCATTGGCAAGCGTCTTTCTGCGGTGCTGGATTCTATCCGGCGCTATGCCGATCAGGATCTGGTCCGGGTCTGGGAATTGTGGGACGTCACCGTGGGGGCGCGGCGGGCGGCGCATACCCGGCCGGCAGTGTTTAAAGACCAGCTGCTGGTGGTGTATGCCGATAGTTCGGCCTGGATTCATGAGCTCCAGTTTCAAAAAAATGAGATCATAAGTAAACTGAATGCCGCCCTTGAAAAAGAGATGATCACCGATATCCGGTTTCGGATCGGACCTGTAAATGCTCCCGAAGATTCATCTGATCGTGTGAACAGGCGAAGCGGTCCCGCCGGATGATGGCTGGACATCAGCAGCCGGTCTTACCCCCTGATTCCGCCGATTTAACCCGCGATACGTTTTATAATGGTCGCCTGGTTATCTGTCAGCACAGGGCGGGATACCGTTTTTCGATCGATTCGATCCTTCTGGCCGGATTTGTCCGGCCCGGAAAAGAGGAGCGTCTGATGGACCTGGGGTGCGGGTGCGGGGTTATCTCTTTGATGCTGGCCTGCCGGTTTCCGGCATTGCGGTTTTACGGGGTTGAAATTCAACCGGCCCTGGCGTCACTGGCCCGGAAAAATGTGATTGAAAACAAGATGGGCGATCGGGTTCAGATTATAGAAAGCGACATGAACGCTTTGTCTCAGCAGATCAGCAAGGGGCCGGTAGATATCGTTTTTTGTAACCCGCCGTTCGGGCGGGGCCGTTGTGGCCGTATCAATCCCGATACGGAACGTGCCCTGGCCCGACATGAAATCAAGGTGTCGCTGGAAGAGGTCATTGCCGTTACGCGTCGGATGCTGCGAACCGGCGGCCGGTTTTTTACTGTTTTTCCCGCTGAACGGATCACCGATCTGCTTTATTCCATGCGTGCCCGGCGAATTGAACCCAAACGGATACGGATGGTTCATGCGTTTGCAACCAGCCGGCCCAACCGAATCCTGGTCGAGGGGGTCGCCGAAGGGCGGCCCGGAACTGTGATCGATTCACCACTGGTAATCTACCGGGCGGAAGGTGAGTATACCCGCGAGGTTCAGCGCCTGTTTACACTCCAAGACGGCCAAACCCGGTGAAGCAGATCAGGTGAGGCCAAATCTTCGATGAGGTTCAGTCAGAATGAAATCAAAAGGGGAATTACACGACACCGGTCGTCCCGACGGGTGGATTGCTTGATTTTTACGTGTCGGTTTCCGGCGGAATTTCAACCGGTGACTGCCCCGGCCGATAGCGCCAGAGTCGAAGGGTATCTGACGTGAGGCTGGCATAGGTGAATGCTTCAATCCAGTTGCCCGTGTTGCAATAGATTTTACCCTGGCGATGAAAAATTTCAGGGTGATGCGTATGTCCCATTAATACCATGTCAAATCCATTTTCAGCCAGAGACCAGGCCGCCTGGCGATAATGCCCGGGACCGAATTTAGGCCCTTTATGACGATTGCGGCCCCGGCTGAGCCTTGAAAAAAAGGAGGCCAGGCCGACACCGATATCCGGGTGGATCAGCCGGTACCCGTTTTGTAAAAAGGGGTTTCGCAAGAATTTTTTCAGTATCCGGTAGCCGCTGTCCGCAGCAATGAGACCATCTCCATGGGTCAGGTAAATCCGGTGGCGGCCATGTGTCATTTCCCATGAATTCGGGTGAACCCGAATGCCGATATGGTCAGGCAAAAAGTTTCCCAGGGCAAAATCGTGGTTGCCGGCAATATAATGAACCTGAACGCCCTCTTGAACCAGGGCTTTCAGCGTGTAGAGGACATTGAAATAATCCGGACGGATCGCGTGGCGATACTCTACCCAGAAATCGAATAAATCACCCAGGATGAACAGCTGATCGGCATCTTCACGGATAAGGGTTAAGAAGTCGACCAGCGTCTGCTCCCGGTGAGCCGGGTAGGGCAGATTCGCACCGAGGTGGGCGTCGGAGATAAAATAGGCCCGCTGGGCGGCTTTTTTAGTGGCAGTCATGGCTGCTGGGCATCTGCTTCTTTTTTTAACTGGCTTTCAAGTTTGGCAAACAGCTCTTTTTTCTTCAGGGCCTGGTCAGCCTGGATCGATTCGACTTTTTTAGTAAAGAACTGTTTTTCGGATTTAAATTCAGCCAGGGCCTTGTCGAGTTCGCTGGTTGGCCGCACCTGCCTGAATCTTTCGATATTTAAATGCGCTTTGATGAAGAGACGGTCGCCATGGGCCTGTTCGACGGATTCGACAATCCCCTCTTTTACCAGCCGTCGCAGAATATATCCGCCCCGCTCCAGGGATATGGCCAGATGCCGGCAGACATGATCCAGTGCCGGCGGGGCTTTTTCGGTGTGGCTGAGTATTCGAATGGCAGCGACAAAGAGGTGCGCATCGGTATATAAGTTAAGGTCATGAGGCATCATTTTGAATCCATGCTTGACAATAAAAGGAATGAAATGTATCAAATTTTATCAGTTTGTCAAGCGAATCAATGGCCAGAATACCTTAACGTTCTGTTATTAAAAATAATTCAAACATTGGGGCTGCTTTTTTAAGTCTCGCACTTCAGGGGGAAATTATTATGACGGAAATTATTGCTGTAAAAGCCAGGGAAATACTGGATTCCAGGGGAAACCCGACGGTAGAAGTTGATGTGGCTCTGGCGTGTGGGGCCCTGGGCCGGGCGGCCGTTCCTTCCGGAGCGTCCACCGGAAAGCGGGAGGCACTGGAGCTTCGGAACAAACGTTCCAAACGATACGGCGGCAAAGGGGTCGTGTCTGCGGTGAACAATGTGAATAAAAAAATTGGACCGGCTATATCCGGCCTGGATGCGGCGGATCAAATGGCTCTGGATCAATTTATGATTGATCTGGACGGTACGGCCAATAAAACAAAATTGGGTGCCAATGCGATTTTAGGGGTTTCCATGGCGGCGACCCGGGCAGCGGCCGAAGCCTACGGTTTACCTCTATACCGATACCTGGGAGGTATTACCGCGCGTACATTGCCACTGCCCATGATGAATATCGTTAACGGTGGGGTTCACGCGGCCAACAACCTGGATATCCAGGAGTTCATGATTGTTCCTGTCGGGGCCAAGTCTGTCTGCGAGGCCGTCCGGATGGGGGCTGAAACGTTTCACCAGCTAAAGAAAATTTTAAAAAGCGAGGGCCTCAACACGGCGGTGGGTGACGAAGGCGGCTTTGCCCCAGACCTTAAATCCAATTCAGCGGCGATTGAATATATTTTAAATGCGGTTGAGGCCGCCGGGTATCGGCCCGGGCTGGATATTGGTATCGCCCTGGACCCGGCAGCGAGTGAGTTTTATAAAAACCGGAAATATCATCTTGAATCGGAAAAACGATCGTTAACGGCTGCGGAAATGGTCGATTATTACGACGCCCTGATCGATAAATACCCGATACTCTCCATTGAAGACGGGCTGGCCGAACAGGATTGGGACGGCTGGGAAATGATGACCGATCGCCTGGAGGGGGCCATTCAGATCGTCGGGGATGATATCTTCGTGACCAACCCTGGCATATTTGAAAAGGGCATCGAGCGGGGAATTGCCAACTCGATCCTGATTAAGCTGAACCAGATTGGTACGGTTACCGAAACGCTCGACACCATCGAGATGGCCAAACAGGCCGGCTATACAACCGTTATCTCGCACCGGTCCGGCGAAACGGAAGATACGTTTATTGCCGACCTGGTCGTTGGCGTCAACGGGGGGCAGATCAAGACCGGCTCCCTCTCCCGCAGCGACCGGGTGGCCAAATACAATCAGCTGATGCGAATCGAAGAAGAACTCGGCCAGTCGGCACACTTTGCGGAATCCCTGCTGTAGCCCTGACAGGTGCTGTTTTTCGCGGAGCCCGAATGTGATACCCGTTTAATAACAAATGGAAAAGGACATCATGGGTGATTCAACGAAGTTTATTTTCACAACGGGCGGCGTGTTGTCCTCCCTGGGAAAAGGACTGGCATCGGCTGCCATCGGTGCATTGCTTGAAAGCCGTGGCCTGCGGGTAACGATCCAGAAGCTGGACCCGTATATCAATGTAGACCCCGGTACCATGAATCCTTTTCAGCATGGCGAGGTTTACGTAACCGACGACGGGACTGAAACCGACCTGGACCTGGGCCATTACGAGCGGTTCACCCATGCCAGCCTGGGAAAAGACAGCAATTTTACGACGGGCAAGATATATTATTCGGTGATTTCCAAAGAACGCCGGGGCGACTATCTGGGCGGTACCATCCAGGTTATTCCCCATATTACCAATGAAATCAAGGACAGCATCCGCCGGGTGGCCACGGATGTGGATGTGGTTATCGTGGAAATCGGTGGCACCATTGGCGACATTGAAAGCCTGCCGTTTCTGGAAGCCATCCGGCAGTTCAAGGTTGATCAGGGCCCTGAAAATGTCGTTTATATCCATCTGACGCTGGTTCCCTATATTCCCACGGCCGGGGAATTGAAAACCAAACCCACCCAGCATAGCGTCAAGGAATTGCAGAGTATCGGTATTGTCCCCGATATCCTGCTGTGCCGGACGGATCGATTTCTGCCCGATGAGATAAAGAAAAAAATTGCCCTTTTCTGCAACGTCGGGGTAGAAGCCGTGATCACGGCCAAGGATGTAGACAATATCTATGAAGTCCCGCTGGTGTTTCACCGGGAAGGACTGGACGATCAGATCATTAAAAAACTGAACATCTGGACCCGGTCCCCCCGGCTGGATGCCTGGGAGGCGCTTATTGACCGGATCAATAGCCTGGATACCAAGGTAACCATTGCCATCGTGGGAAAATATGTCCAGCTGATCGAGTCTTATAAAAGCCTGAATGAGGCCCTGTTTCATGGCGGGCTTCCTCATAACTGCAAGGTCAATCTCGAATTTATCGATTCCGAAGAAATTGTGGATCAGAAAACATGCCGGAACCTGCTCGGCCATGTAGATGGTGTGCTGGTGCCGGGCGGGTTCGGTTCCCGGGGAATCGAGGGGAAAATCCGGGCCGTTCGGTTTGCCCGGGAACAACGGGTACCTTTTTTCGGGATCTGCCTGGGGATGCATGTGGCGACCATTGAATTTGCCCGGAATGTGGTCGGTTTGAAAGACGCCAACAGTGCAGAGTTTGATAAGAAGACGCCCCATCCGGTCATCTACCTGATGCTCGAATGGTATGACGAGCAGACCCGAACGGTGCAGAAAAGAGACGCTGATTCCGATAAAGGGGCAAGCATGCGGCTGGGCGCGTATTCCTGCACCCTGAAGGAAGAGACCCTGGCGGCCTGTGCCTATGGTACGCCGGATATCTCAGAGCGCCATCGCCACCGGTACGAATTTAACAATGATTATCGTCAGCAGCTGGAAGATGCCGGCCTGATCATCAGCGGCACCTCACCCAACGGTGAGCTGGTAGAAATTACCGAGATTGCCGATCACCCCTGGTTTTTAGGGTGCCAGTTTCATCCCGAATTTAAATCCCGGCCCATGGATCCGCATCCCCTGTTCAAGGCTTTTATTGGGGCGGCGCTCGGTTTTTCCCGGAATAAATAATAAAAGTTACCGTAAGATATCAGCGCTCACAGATCCTGGCGACGATCAATTCTCCAATTTTTTCCGCCGAGCGGCCGAACAGGTCATCCATGGCCACCATGTCCAGGTGGCTGTCTTTCCATCCGGTACTGTTTTCCTGAAAAATATTTTTAATGTGCTCATATTTTCCGCCCAGGGCCCGGATTTTATCCGGCAGCGGAACGGTTTTCCGGAAGGTGATATTCAGAAGCAATAACTGGCCGATGGTGTGGCCGGCACCGGGTACATCCGACAGAAGCGGGATGACGATCATGCTGCGGTCATCTTTTCTTCCCTTGCCGATATAGACATTCCCCTGCCGGACGATGATTCGCTTGGTCCCCTTCAGGCGGCTATCCGTTTCGACCCGGGAGGGGATCGGCGCCAGGGTTCCTTCTTTTTTCATGACCTGGATCTCTGTCCGGTCGGTCAATTCACCCAGCGTATTCAGCCCGCTGATCCGGTATAAAATGGCCCCCTCGATGGTTTGCACAATGGCCTGGAGGTTTCGCAAAACAATGACATTACGATTAATCAGGCGGGAGATCTCGATGCCATGGTGGCGCAGTGCTTCAAAAAGGATTCCCTCTGTCCGGTCAGAGATACGGCTGGTACCGACGGTTACCGTTTTGGCCTGGTGTTTGATGGCATCTACCGGGCGAGACAATAAATTAATGGCCTTGCCCAGGTTGGCAAAGAGGGTGTCGATCATATTCCGGGCGGACCCTTCCTTGCCGAAATCAATTTTAAAATCGGAAACGGGCAACCGTCCGGAAAGATATTTCAAAAGAAGGCTCAGGTCGGTGGCCACGGTCAGGCCCAGAATGGCCGGGAACTTCCCGTTGATTTTGCGGGAGCGGAATTCCCGGTAAAAACAGGCCACTTTTTCCCGGAAGGCAGGTTCCAGAATGATGTCGTATATATCGAGCCCCTTTCGGGAGTAGGCCCGGAAATCCTGTCGCAGCGCTTCCCGGAAGCGGTAGATGAAGCGTGATCCCTCATGGATCGCCAGGGCGGCATGATATCCCCAGATGTGGCCGGTAAGCGTATTTAGAATCGGCGCCAGATGTTCACTGACCCTGGGAACGTATAACACATGGGCGGCATACGGAGAAAACCGGTCTTCGCCTTCGTCGGCGATGACCACCGGCGCTGCTTTGTGGGCCCGGAAAATGGCCGTATCCTTGACCAGATCCCCCACCACCGCCGGGCGGGCACCCGCGGCACAAACGATGATCAGGGGCTCGGCGGACAGATCGATGTGTTTTTTGTCCTCCACAAAATCCGAAGAGATGGTTTTGTAACACAACTCACTCAGTTTGATACGGATCTCGTCGGCAGATGCCTTGTTGGGGCCGCTGCCAACCGTGGCCCAGTAGGTCTTTTCGGTGGCCAGGTCCCTGGCCGTGTCAGCGATTTTGTCACTTGTGGCGAGTACCTTGCGCATATGTGCCGGCAATATTCTGAGTTCTTTGATCTGATCTGAAACAAAGGCCCCATCGCGATGGCCGGTCAGCCGGGCGAGATACAGCCCCAGGATGGCTCCAGCCACAATCTGGGCATAAAAGGCTTTGGTGGAGGCCACCGACATTTCAATATCCCGGCCGCTGCTGGTATAAATGACACCATCCGTTTTAAAGGTCAGATCCGAATCCCGGCGATTGACGATGGCCAGGGTATGGGCACCCCGGGCCTTAATCATATCCACGGTACGATTGGTATCCGTGGTGGTGCCGGACTGACTGATTGCCACAACAAGTACATCGGCCATCGACTGGGCGTCATCGTGTTCGTCGATGGTAAATCCACTCAGCTCCGAGGCTTTTAAGGCGCGGATCTGGATAGATGGGTCGTTTAAATAATAGTTGGTGATATCCGCGCAGGTCCGGGCGGCGATTCCGGCCGTTCCCTGGCCGATGAAAAAAATGCGGTGGATCTGTTTTTTTTCAAAGGCGGCCTGCAGCCGGGCCGGGAAAGTGGTTTCGTCCAGGGCAATGAGACAGCGATCGCTGTTGTCCGGGTCGGTTGTCCAGCGTGCCCGGAGGGTTTGTTCCACGGAGCGCGGGGCTTCGTGGATCTCCTTTAAAAAATAGTGGGGGAAATCCTGGCGATCGATATCCCGGGAGGTTATTTCCGTGGTTTTAATGTCATCTTCGGAAAGATGAACCGGGGTCTGATCGTAATACATGGCTGTGATGCCGGCCAGCCCGCCACCAGACATCTGGTCCAGGATGAAAATCTGTCCCTGGGTTTTTCCGTTTTTCCCGTCCACCACGGCTTCGCCGTCGAGCTTCAGGTAGGTGTCGGTCTCTTCAACGAAACCGTATACTTCCGATACGGGCATGTAATGGTCCCGGGCCAGCCCGATAAAGATGGCCTGACCACTTCCTTTCTGGGCCAGAAAGATCTTGCCCGGCGCCAGGTCGGTATGCATGCTGATGGCATGCGAACCGGCAAATTCGTTGACAGCCAGCCGGAAGGCGTCGGCAATGTCGTGACCGGCCTTTAGATGTTTTTCAATGGTCAGGGGAATCATCTTGGTATCGGTCGTTATTTCCGGATGGATCCGGTATCCGTTTGATTCAAAGGCCTGTTGCAGAGACAGATGATTGTCAATATCCCCATTGAGACAGACATGGATGATCCCCTGTTGATCGTCAGGTGTCATAACGACATTGTCCACGGGATGGCAGTTGGGTTCGGTAATGGCGCCGACCGAGGCCCAGCGGGTATGGGCGCAGACAGTATGGTGGCAATGCGGATGGGAAATCAATATCTGGAGGATCCGGTCAGCCTGGATCTGGTGACGTAAAAAACGGACATTGTCGCCCAGGCTGCCGATTTCAGCGGCGACTTTATAGGTGAGCGTCAGCGTTGTCATTGCCTGGCCGGAAGGGTCCTGGGCGTGACGGATGCGAATGTTGCCGTTAACCAGAATATCTGCCCGGATTCGGTCGCTCAGCTGCCGGGAAAGCGATTTTTCAGCCAGCGATTTTTCAAACCCGGCAAAATCCGACCGGGTCATATGGAACAGCAGGGACAGGCCGGCAGAATCACGGCCACGGACTTCGAGCCGGTCGATACTGTTAAGAACGGCATTGATCTGCCTGAATATGGCGATTGATGTGCCGCCGGGTGGCACCGGTGCGTTTGCCAGCAGGTCTTTTACCCGAAGGATATTTTTTGCAAGCTCCGTGGTCAGGGTCCAGTGGATGTCTTTCAGGCGTTCGATATTCTTCGATACCTGTGCCACCCCGGTTGTTGTCAGTCGAATCTGTATCGTGGTCAGCGTCTGCTGCTCGGTTTCGATGAGTTTCTCAAGGCGGTTGACAATGTCGCCCAGTGCCGCCTGAATCTCCTCGTTCTGATAAATTTTTTCGAACGGGCGATCTTGTTTTAATACGCGGACATCGTCCCAAAAACCGGCCAGCGTGGCGGCACCCCCCAGATGCCGGGCCTCAATCGAGTGATCATTAGCCGGAAAACGGGCCAGAGAACCGCTTTCAATCTGCGCAAGGTTTTCCTTCAGCCCGTCAATATCCAGGCGTACTTCGGGTGATTCTTCCGGCTTTACGGCGATAAGACAGGTCAGTCCGCAGGACAAACGGGTCCCGGTGAGCGGGAAAAAGATAACCGCCTTTCGGGGAACGGACGTGATCGATCTTCCCAGGTAGATCCGATACCTGAGAATAGAGATTCCGATATTAAACCACTTTTCCGGGAACCGGGGGAAAACAATTGCAGCGCGTTTGAAGTCTAAGTGAACAGGTCTGATCATGGCTGGCTTATCCCTTTTTAGGTATGGTCTTCAGGTATTGTCCCTGCATGTTATGGCTGGTCGAGGTTTGCGGTGCGGATTGCCGGGCAAAGTATTCCTTGAAATAGGCTTTAATAGCCATGCGGGCATATTGTCCGGATTTAATGCCAATGAAATCTTGATGGGCCACCATTGCAGCCACAACCACGCTTTGACCGCTGGTGTTGTCCCTGGCAAATCCCACAAACCAGTCATACCGGGGATTATTATTCATACTGCCCGTTTTACCACCGAGATCCAGCCGGGAAAGGATCCGGTCACGGCGATAGCCCCTGAACACCTTTCGGGCGGTTCCCTCGCGGATGGTGGTCTGCATAAGGCCGGCGAGAATCCGGGCCGTACGGGGTTTAATGGGGTTTTGAATGGTACGGGAGTGTCCCTGGTAGACAACCTGTCCGCTGTTGTTGACGACGGAATCAATCAGGGTCGGCTCGATCAGCCGGCCGCCGTTGATGACCGTTGCGGCGATCATGGCACCATGCAGCGGAGAGAGCGTGGTTTCCTTATTAAAACCGCAGGCCAGTTCGGCCCATCGATACGGCCGGTCCGAAACGGAGAACAGGCTGGGTGCTGTCTGAAAATCAAGATTAAACTCACGGTTGAAACCAAAGGCGCTGGCATACGACAATAGATTTTTGCCACCAAGGCGATTGGCGCCCAGTTTTCCGAAGACCGGGTTAATGGACTGGGCAAAGGCGTCCTGCAGCGTGACCCGGTTGGTATATTTGTTCTGCTGTTCTTTCAGCTGCTTTTTATACAATGTATGTTTGCGGCCGTTATACTTCAAGGTCGAGTCCGGGCCCAGGTGGCAGATCTCAATTGCCGCCGATGCCGTGATGATTTTAAAGATACTGGCAGCAGGGAAGTGGTTGTCCGCGCATATGTTGCGGCCCGGGTGGATCCGGTCATGGTTGATCATCGCCAGAATGTGGCCGGTGGACGGGTCCATGACGACAATTCCAAGGTATCGGGCGTATTCAAGGCGCAGTTTATCCGTGAGGGCCTTTTGAAGATGGGGGTCAATCGTGGTGTTGACCTGATACCGGTTGCTGCCGTCTTTAAGGGGAAAAGTGTCCGCCGCCAGACGGTTCGTACCGACATTGGCCAGCATGCGGCGGAGGGCCTGTTTGGTCAGGGGCCGGGGGGGGGTGGCCACATCGGCTTCCATACTGCGGGCCGAGGTATTGCTGTCCGGCCATATACCGGTAACGGAGGCCCCATAGCCGGCACATAGAACGAATATGACGGCAAGGGCCAGCATCCACCGCAACCGGGGCGGTTTCCCGCGGCGATGCCTCCTGGTATTTCGCTTCAATGTATCCTGATAAGACCGCCATCCGGTATTGTTATCTGAAGATAGCGATCCCAGTCTGTATTTTCGTATCATCTATTCTTTTGCCTGGTCTAATTTGCATTTAAAGCTGATCCAGTCGCCGGGCCTGCTCAAAAAACGACCCGCCTGAAACAGAGGGCATCTGAAGTGCCATTTCATATCTACCGGGCCGGGTATCAGGAAAGCGGTGTCCCCGGCGGAACCGGTTCGTCCAGCCCGGCCAGCGTGACGTTTTTTTTATTTACTGCCGCCAGAATCATTCCTTCGGATAACACGCCCATGAGTTTGGCGGGTTTCAGATTGGCAACAACGATCAGCTGTTTACCTTCCAGATCTTCGGGCTTATAGCGGGTGGCAATTCCGGCAACCACGGTCCGTTTTCCACCGGTATCCAGTTCCAGTTTGAGCAGCTTTCTGGCCCGCGGGATTGCTTCCGCCCGGACAACGGTTGCCACACGCAGATCAACCCGGGCAAAATCTTCCATGGTGATTTCCGGCTTGATCGGGGGCACGGCCGATGGGGTGTCCGTGCCGGTTATGGTGGATCTGCCGGCTGGTTTATCTTCGGCCCTTGTTTCTATCCGGGGAAACAGGGCGATGGATTTGGGAAGTTGAAGGCCCGATGGAATGGCCCCCCATTTCCGTAACCCGGGCAGATTGTAAAAGGGGTGCCCGGTTTTCGCTTCCGGGTCAATCCCCAGGTGCCTGATCATGGTAAAGGCCGTATCCGGCATGACAGGGTAAATTAATCCGGCAACAATTCGAAGCCCCTCCAGCAGGTTGTATATAACTATTTTGAGCTGCGGGCGGGTGGCATCCTTTTTAGCCAGCTCCCACGGTGCCATTGTGTCGACATACCGATTCATCTGGGCGATCAGTTCCCATATCGCCATAACGCCCTTGTGAAAAGCAAACGTGTCAAACGCCGTTTCAAACGCATCGATGGTTTTTCTTGCCATGGGGGCAATGTCAAAGGCCGTCTCGGATGTTGTTTCAGGCGTCGTTTCCGGGTCCGGTGCGGGGATCCGGCCCCCAAAGTACTTGTGGGTCATGGCCAGGACCCGGGAAAAAAGATTGCCCAGATCATTGGCCAGGTCCGCATTGATCCGCTGTACCAGTGATGATTCGGAAAAATCGGAATCAAGCCCGAAGGCCATGTCCCGTATCAGGAAAAACCGAAACGCGTCGAGGCCGTAGACTTTTATCATTTCCAGGGGTTCCACCACATTGCCGATGCTCTTGGACATTTTGCCGGCATCAATATTCCAGTATCCATGGACATTGAGGTGACGGTAAAGGGGGATTCCGGCGGCTTTAAGCATAATGGGCCAGTAGATACCATGGGGTTTTAAAATGTCCTTGGCGACAATATGCTGGGCCGCCGGCCAGAATGTGCCAAAAAGATCGCCGTCCGGGTATCCGAGGGCAGAAACATAGTTCAGCAGCGCGTCAAACCAGACATAGGTTACATATTTTTCATCAAAGGGCAGGGTGATTCCCCACTGAAGTCGTGTTTTGGGCCTGGAAATACACAAATCCTCCAGTGGCTCGCGTAAAAATGCCAGCACTTCGTTGCGATACCGTTTGGGGCGGATGAAATCGGGGTTGGCCCTGATATGGTCAATCAGCCATTGCTGGTACCGGCTCATTTTAAAAAAATAGTTGGATTCACTGATTTCTTCGGGCGAAGTCTGGTGGTCCGGGCATTTGCCGTCGACCAGTTCCCGTTCGGTATAAAAGCGCTCGCAGCCGACACAGTAAAGACCGGTATATTCGGCAAAGTAAATGTCGCCGGCGTCGTATATTCTCTGCAGGATCCGGTTCACCAGCGCCATATGGGCCGGATCGGTCGTGCGGACAAAACGGTCATTGGAAATGTTCAGTTCGGGCCATAATTTCCGGAAGAGATCGCTGATACGATCCACATAGGCCTTGGGGGTCAGCCCCTCTTTTTCAGCAGCGTGGACGATCTTATCGCCGTGTTCATCCGTTCCGGTAAGGAAAAAAGTTTGTCTGCCGCGCATGGTGTTAAAGCGCGCCGCCACATCGGCAACGATGGTTGTATAGGCATGTCCCAGGTGGGGCCGGGCATTGACGTAATAAATCGGGGTAGTAATAAAAAAAGGTTCTGGCATATCCAATCCATTTTAATTGTGATGAGCTATTTCTTATTTCTGCGGCTCTTACCTCTGGGCCGATAAACCGTGGTATTTTCATAAGTAAGGCAACACATCAGGCGCCCGCAAAGCCCGGATATTTTGGTCGGGTTCAGGGAAAGCCCCTGGGCCTTGGCCATCCGGATAGAGACCGGCTCGAATTTTTCGATAAAGCTTCTACAGCAGATCTCACGTCCACAGCGGCCCAGCCCGCCGATCATCTTTGCCTGGTTGCGAATTCCTACCTGACGCATTTCAACACGGACTCTTAATTTTTTTACCAGCATCTTGACCAGCTGCCGGAAGTCAACCCGGCCCTCGGCAGTAAAAAAGAAGGTCGTTTTTTTGGTGTCGAAGGTGGTTTCAACCGAAAAAAGATTCATTTTTAAACCGAGCTTATTGATGCAATTCTGGCAATAATTCTGAGAAAATTTTTCAGTTTCCCTGTTTTTGGCCAGCTGGTCCCTGTCTTTGGCTGTGGCCAGCCGGAAAACCTTTTTTAAGGGACGTTTGTTTTTATTCTCGCCCCGGGCTTCCGGTACAATGGCAACTATCCCGTATCCCAGGCCCTGCTTGGTTTCCAGGATGACATGATCCCCCGGATTTAAAACAAATGCTCCGGCGTCAAAATCATATATTTTCCCGGCAGAATTAAACCGGATGCCGACGATTTTACCCATAATTTTTTATCGACTCCAACCCACCTGAGGTGGATATATTTTGTGCCAATGTGGCTAAATACGTCTCCAGGGCCAGCCGTGGATTGGCATTGGCCAGGATCTGTTTTTCTATTTTTTCCAGGGCTTCAAAACTGCCGACGAACGTTTGGGAGGGAACCGATGCGGCGACCTCCTTGATCTGATCCGTTCTATCCCGATTGATGGTATGCTCGGGCGTAAATGCCACCATTGCCAGATCCCGCAGCCAGGACTTCATGATACCCAGCAGATGAAAAATATGTTGTGGGTCACGCGCCAATATATCCGCCAGGGCCATGATTCGACGGGTGGACCCTGTTTTATCCGGGGCTGGCCCCCGATGGATCTGCATCAGCTCATCCATCAACCAGTGTCTTTGTCGGAGCCATTGCCCCGAATCCATTTCCCGGGCTGTCTGGTGGCTTCCTCCGGCCATGGCGGCGATAAGCCGGGACGCTTCTTCACTGATTCCCTCTGAGTCGGCAATGGAACGCGCAATCTGTTCTTCCGGCAGTGGTGGAAACCGGAGATGCTGGCAACGCGAGAAAATGGTTGGGAGTAAATCCGACGGCTTATTTGCAATCAGGATCAGCGTGGTCCGGGCGGGGGGCTCTTCCAGCATTTTTAATAATGCGTTGGCTGCAGGCAGAGTCATTGCCTGCGCTTTTTCGAGAATAGCAAATCGATACCGGGCATCGTAAGGTTTTAACGCCAGTGTATCACAAAGCGATCGGATCTGGTCAATTTTAAGTGCATTTCCAGCCGGTTGAATACTGAGGATATCGGGATGCTCCCCGGTTATGATCTTCCTGCATGCCGGGCAGGAACCGCACACCGGCCAATACGCCGGATCCTGACTGTCTCCATTTGTATTTTGACCGTCTGATTCGGTGGAAATGTCCGGCTGGCCGGTACAATTCAGTGCCATGGCCAGCCGGATGGCTGTCTGGTATCGGCCAACACCGTCAATCCCTGTAAACAGCATGGCATGGGGGATTTTCCGGGTGCGAATCAGGTGCGTCAGGACTTGGATCGACCTGCCGCCTGGAATCAACATTGGATTGAGCATCGGACCGGCTACCCGCACATCACTGGTGATCGACCCGCTCCCTGATTTCTTTTCCCGGCTTGAAGAATGGCAGCTTTTTGGGCTTTATCCGAACCTTCTCCCCTGTTTTAGGATTGCGGCCGATGTAGCTTTTATAGCTTTTTACATAAAAGCTGCATAATCCGCGGATTTCGACCCGCTCACCCCTGGCCATGGTTTCGGTCATATCGTCGAAGAAAATCTGTACAACCCGAGATGCTTCCAGTCTGGAAATATTTGCTTCATTCTTGAGCCGGGTAATCAACTCTAATTTATTCATTTAGCCTCCTTGACTGATTGTCACGAACACATATAATCACTTTTTATTAAATAAATTCAAACAGCAAGTCAAGCTGTTAATTTCTTTTCGTATGTCGGTTTTGTCCGGCCATTTTGATAAAGTTTCGTATAAATTGCGATTCAAAGATGGTTTCAAGGTCGCGCGAAAAGGATTCAAACCGGATTTTATGTGTGTAACAGTTCCACATCGTCTTCATCTACTTCCACGGCAGCAAACTGGCCGAGGGTCTCGATATGAACAATCACCCTGTTTTTCCCCCGGTATTGTGAAAAAATACCGATCACACCGGTAAATGCGCCCCGGATCACTACGACCTGATCTCCTTTTTTAAAACGGGACCCGGTCGTTACCTGCTGATCCGTTGCCGTGATGATTTTCAATGAATCGATGGTTTCCGGGGAAACAGGTAACGGGCCCTGACGGTTGCCAATCAGACGGACAGCCCCTACTGTTTTAAGGATTTCAAGATGATGCGATGGGTTCAGATCCGTCTTGACAAACAGGTATCCCGGAAACAGACAGGCCCGTAACATAACACGTCTGTCCCGGCGCCTGCTTTGAACCAGGATTTTGGGGAGAAAAACCTCCACCGCTTTTCTGGCCAGGGCCTCACAGGTCGTGTTTTCAAATCGGCTTTTGGTGTGGAGCACGTACCATGCGGGGGTCAGCCGGGTCCCATGCATAAATCAGTATCCCCCGACGGTAGTATGGCCGCCGATTCCCTGATGGATACTGCCCAGGCCGTGCAGGGATATGGAAAATGCATATCTTGTATTCTCGGCTTCTTCGATATAGTCCAGGGAAAAAGTCCAGCAATCGGCCCGGTACTGCCATCCCAGCGCCCGCTTGACATCCTCCTTGGTGATCATGTCGCGTTCATATTCCGCATGGGCCGACAGGCGACGGGTGACCAGCGCGTATAGATATAGCTTTAAATGTTCCTGTTGATCGCCCTGGATACGATAGCTGGCCTGAAGCCGATCGCCGCGTCTGTCCCGGATAATGGCCTCCACATTTTTTTGCAGATAATCATTATCGTAGGTGTCATATTTCATATCCGCCTTGGCCCACAGGTAGGGAGAAGGCATAAAACGTATTTCACCGAAAATGGGGGAAAGCGGCCTGGGGTCATCCTTGTTGTCACTGGCTTCGTTAAAATCGTAACTCTGGGACAGAAAGAGCCGTAGAAATTCGCGATAATCGTATTTTCCGGCGCTGACAGGCATATCGGTCCGGGCGCTTTGTCCCTTTCGGCCGGTTTGTTTGAGCTTCGATGTAAATGAGCTGAGCAGTGTGTAGGTGATGGTATTATTCTTCTCAATTGGTTTAACCGGGGAAAAACGGGGCAGATCGTCCTGGCTGATGTCCGGGGTAAAATTATAAGAAATCTGGGGGCGGATGGCATGTTTTATTTTTTCAATGCGGTTGCCGCCAATCTGGTAAACCCGATACACTTCAGATGAGAATTTGCCGCCGATATCGTACATATTCCGGTGAATGGAGGTTTTCTGATTCTTGTCCTTATTGTCGGTCTCGCTGACATACCAATAGTTATATCGCCACCCGGCGGACGGTTCAATGGTGAAATAACGGCCGGCTCTCAAGGGAAGAAAGATGCGTGGATACCACTCGGCTTCATGCAGGCGGGTGATATCGCTGCTGGCATCACTGTCTTTCCGGAAATAATGGATATAGTGGGTGTCTATCGTGTAAAACAGCGGCGTGCTGAAGATTTCCTGCTTTGAGCCGTTAAAGGTTACCCATGGTAACTGCTGGATCGTGGGGTCCTCGTCGCTGAATTGTCGCCGGATGACATCATCATACCAGGTTGCCCCCGTATTCAACCGGAACCTGGACCATGTACGGCTGATATTAATGATGTTTCGCCGAATCGTTTCATTGAAATCATCCAGATCCCGCCCGAAAGTATCAAAAAAATATTCATCCGTTGTATTAAATCCGGTCAGGCCATTTTTAAATTCCAGCAGATAATCCTGATCGCTGACAATATCCAGGTCAATCTTGGCGGTCAGGCCCCAGGGCAGGGTCTGTTGATCGTGTTTCATCCTGAACCAGTATCGCTCCCGGTTCGGACGTGTCTGGTCGTCGTGGGTATAGCCCCATCGATCACTGGAATCACCGGTGCCGTCATCCACCTGCCGGTCGTCCAGGTAATCGAACATAATCGTCCCCCTGGACCGTGGGTCCAGGACATACCGAAATTCAGCGCCCCATTTATTGCCCCGGTTTTCCAGGTATTGCCAGTAAAGCGTGGCATCGGTACTGGGGCTGATCGCCCAGAAAAAGGGCTGGGTGTATTCAAAGCCATTCCGACTGTCGGATATGGCCAGTTCCGGGGGTAAAAATCCGGTTTCCCGGTTTCGTTTGATGGGAACCACCAGGAAAGGGGTGTAAAATACGGGCAGGTTTTTGATCCAGAGCGTGGTATGCCATGCGGTGGCGTAGCCCTCCATCGCCACGTTGACATCTCTTCCGGTTATTTTCCAGTCCGGCGAATCACCGTCGCACGAGGTAATACTTGCTTTTTCAGCCGAGTATGTATGGGGACCGGTTTTCTGGATCTGGCTGCCGGTAATATGAAAATGACGGGCCTGAAAAAAGGCGCGGCCGTTGTAAATAGTGCCGGTTTCGTTACTCAGGTCCAGGTCCATCCGGTCACCGGCCACCGTATCTTTCCCCGCCTTTACGACAACATGGCCAGACGCTTGAGCGGTCAGTTTTTTTGTACTGTACTGGATACTGTCCGCGGTAATGATTCGGTCTCCCTGGACCAGCTTTACATGACCCGTGGCATTAAAAAGCTGGGTATTTTTATCGTAGCTGACATTGTCTGCAAAAATCCGCCATGGCAGGTCGGACGAAATGGTTTGCCCCCAGGAAGCGACAGGGGTAAACAACAGGACAAGAACGAACAGATAGACCGGTATGAGGCGTTGCCCTGAACATGCCCGTCTAACCGGATACGATGATAGTTGGCTGGTGATCGTTTCCCAATTTTTCATTTAATCTCTTAATGTGCGGCATGAAAGTGAGGTTTTTACCGGTCTGATCAAGTAAAATGCTTTAACCGGGTTAAAATACTGATATGCTATAAATCCGACCTCGTTGAAAAAGTCAAGGTTTTGTTGTAACAGGCAGACATCCTGCCGGTTGCCGGGCAGGGTGAATATCGGCCACGATACACATAGACAAACGGCTTGAAACAGGGGCCGAATATCAGGTTGGACTAAAAATACGTGCAATCAGCCGGGTGACGGGTGAATGGATGTTTCAGAGATCGACCAGCCATTTCGGCTGGCGGTAATCAGGTTGACCAGTACTGTGCCCTTAAGCGGGTTTTTGGTGTGATACAAATGTCTTGAACATAAAATAATTGGGTGAAAATGAAAAAAACCAATCCAGCAATTTTGAATACTATCGGCAACACGCCTCTGGTATTAATTAATCATTTGACTCCGAATCCCCGCGTGAAAATATATGCCAAACTGGAATATTTTAATCCCAGCGGCTCAATCAAGGATCGGGCGGCGTTGTATATGATTGAGGCCGGAGAGACGTCCGGGGAGTTGACACCGGAAAAAACGGTGATTGAGGCCACCAGCGGCAATACCGGTATCGGCCTGGCCTTGGTCTGTGCGGTGAAAGGATACCGTCTGCTCCTGACGATGTCTGAATCTGTCAGTACCGAGCGGCAGAAAATTTTAAGGGCACGGGGGGCGGATATTCTGCTTACCCCGGCCCGGATGGGAACCGACGGGGCCATTGAAGAGGCGTATCGACTGGCCCGGGAAAATCCGGACAAGTTTTATTTGACCGATCAGTTTAACAATCCCGCCAACTGGCAGGCGCACTATGAGACCACGGCAGTGGAAATCTGGGAGCAGACGGCCGGGGAGGTGTCGGCGGTGGTGGTGGCTTTGGGAACATCGGGCACGGTCATGGGCATCCAGCGGCGTCTGAAAGAATTTAATTCCCGCATAAGTATTGTGGGCGTAGAACCTTACCTGGGCCATAAGATCCAGGGCCTGAAAAACATGATGGAGTCGTATCGGCCTGAGATATTCGAAAAAGACCGCCTCGATCAGAAAATGAATATTGATGATGACCGTGCATTTGAGATGACCCGCCAATTGGCCAGAAAAGAAGGGCTGCTGGTGGGGATGAGTTCGGGCGCCGCAATGGCGGCCGCCTGTGATGTGGCCGAATCCCTCGAAGAGGGCCTCGTGGTCGCTGTTTTTCCGGACGGAGGCGAGCGGTATCTGAGTACATCGGTTTTTACCATGCCGTCATGTTCCGGTATGGACCTGTTCAATACCATGACCGGCCGGAAAGAGCCGTTTACTCCCCTGATACCTGACAAGGTAGACATCTATTCATGCGGACCCACGGTGGCCGCCCCGTTACATGTGGGGCAGTATCGCCGGTATGTTTTTTCTGATCTCCTCAGCCGGTACCTCAGATCAAAAAGGTATGTGGTGCGTCACATTACCAACATTACTGATTTCGATGACCGGACGATTGAGGGTTCTTTTGAGGCCGGAGAGGATCTCAAGACCTTTACCGATAAAAATACCGCCCGTTTCAAAAAGGATCTGGAAATTCTGGGTATCGCCCCCGCCGACCGGTTTCCCCGAACGAGTGAGCATCTTCCAGAAATGGTACGGCTGGCTGAAAAACTCGTTGATAAAGGAGCGGCGTATGAAAAGCTGCGGTCGATATATTTTAATATCTCCCGGTTTTCCGGGTATGGGGAGCTTTCCGGGGTTGACATTGGCAAGATAAGAATCGGCGCTACGGTAGATCTGGATGAATATGAAAAAGACAATCCCAAGGATTTTACCCTGCTCAAGCGTTCAAGGCTTTCCGAACTTCGCCGGGGTATCCGTGTCCGTACGTCGTGGGGCAACACGCGGCCTTCCCTGCACCTGCAATGTGCCGCCATCGCCATGAAGTATCTGGGCGAGAGCTTTGATATCCACACGGGCAGCCGGGAACTTGTATTTCCCCATCACGAAAATGAAAGCGCCATTGCCGGTGCAGTAACCGGTCAGCCCCTGGCACATTACTGGCTCCACAGTGAGCAGGTTATCATGGCGGACGGAAATCATCCAACCCTGCCCGAATTAACCGATCTGGGGTTTTCCGGCCGGGAAATTCGCTACTGGCTACTGTCCAGTCATTACCGTAAACCCCTTGTTTTTACCCTTGATGCCCTGCGCAATGCGCGGCGCTCGCTGGCCCGGATTGATCATTGCACCGACATGCTTAAACGTATTCAAAGCACCCGCAATGATATAAAAATTGACCAGCTCCTGTACGATTTAAAACACGGTTTTTCCGCTGCCATGGATGACGATTTGAATTCTTCCACGGCATTGGGGGCAATTTTCAAGGTAATCCGGCAGATTAACACCCTCAATAACCAGGGCCTTCTGGGAAAAGCCGCCGCCACCCTGATCCTGGAGCGATTTAAAAAGATCGATACCGTTTTGAATATCCTCGATGGCGGGCATGCGGTTGAAAATCCCAAAGCCCGGCAGTTGATCCATGCGCACAAACAGGCCCGGAAAGCTCACGATTTTGCCCGCGCGGATGCCATTCGGGATCAGCTGCGGCATCTGGGGATTCAGATAAGAGACAAGAAAATAACAGAATTGAATTTTGAAGAGGCATAAACATGATCCCGATCTATTTTCCGTTTACCGATATGCCGGAACCCGTGGCCGATCTTTTGGCCGCCGTGTTTGACCAGATCATCGTTTTATCTCCATCAGAAAAGGCAATTGACCTGTCCATGGCGCATCAGATCCGTAAAGGCTGGTTATCTGTGATTGCGCCCTTTGAAGATGGGGATGCTGCACTGGATAAGATCGTCCAGTCCTACCGGGCATGGGCCGACCTGCATGGACAGGACCGTCTAAACCGATTCGTCACGCAGAAACTACAGGCATCCTTTTCCGGCGAATCATCTGCATTCACGCTGCTTGATGAAATTCGGGGACGCAGCCAGGGGGTAAGCCCGGACGCTGAAAAGGAATCCCGGCAGGGTTCGGATCGGGGCCCAGGCGGGGAGAAGAAAAAACCGGGAACAACCCGGCATCCAGATATCGATATTCAGAAAAGCCGTGTCCTTTTGGCCATTGCCCAGGAATACGATCGGAGAAACCGGGAAATTCAGCAGGACCTGGTTTCGGCCGCTTCCATTGAGAAAAATTTCTTAAACGCATTACACGCAACAGCGGATGGGGCCATGCAGGGATCACCACCTTCCCTTGTGTGGCCTGAAGGTGGGGAGCCGTCGTACATGCTGAGGGAGCGCCTTGCCGCCTGGACCTGCTTTCTCAATCAGGAAGCCGTCTCATCATATCGAATCTTTGTTACCACCAGCGAACCCGTCATGACGCTATTGGCACAATCGTTGCCATCAACCGAGCCGCTGGCCACGATCAACAAGATAGGGATAAACCCGATGCCTGGCCCGGACACACCTCCTGAGGCTGACCGGCGGTGGCAGGGAAAGCTGGCACAATGGCTGGCTGATCAGACGATATCTGTCGAAACCGTCGGATCATCTGCCCCGCCGGATCCTCCCGCTGTACAAAACGGAGCGCCGTCAATTTCCCTGAAAATTTACCGTACCGATAAATCTCCCCGGCAATGGTTTCAGCAGGCGGCAGGGATAACCAGTGATATTCAAACGGAATCCGATTCCCGTGTCACTGGGCCGGCCACCGTGCTGGTATTTGTTTCCACGGACTGATATTTGCGTAATATACCGGTAAATCAGGATAAACAACACTTGGGCGGGGGGGTATCCTAATAAATTTAAAAGGGAAGGGAAAGGCTTGACTCACGCTTTTATTTGATATATGGGAGCGGTCGTGTAGCAATTACGGTCTTTTATGACCGTTTTAACATTCGGTTCCGAATATATGGAGCGGCAAAATATAAGGATCGGCAAACTTTTATTTTCTGAAAGGAGAAATTGAGCATGTCTTTTAACGTTACGGTAGATGAGGAAAAATGCGTCGGTTGTGAAGAATGTGTCGATGTCTGCCCGGTAGAGGTATTTGAAATGGTAGACGAAAAATCACAGCCGGTGAATGCGGAAGAATGCCTCGGTTGTGAAAGCTGTGTTGAAGTATGTGAAGAAGAAGCGATCACCGTAGAAGAAGTGTAGTTTTTTTCCCCGATCCCGGGCAGTGCCCGGGATCGGGGAAATAACCCATGCCAAGAGTTTATCGCAACCATCCTCGTTTTATCCATTCCCTTTAACCCGTGTTTTTTTTCAAACGGCTGCCTGAAAGATGGCCATTGGATTTGCAGCTGCCGTCACCGGAATACGCTAACACGTGATCCTTCGTGGTAACCACAAGAAGAACAGGTCTATTTTGCGGACATTTGAATTGGACGGCGGGCCTGACCCGCTGGCCCATACCACTTGCACCGGCTGATGAACTGTGTTAGTGCCTGTCGCCATGAAACAATACGTTATTGATGAATTACAATCTGGAGACAGCGAAAAAATAGTAGAATATGTAAAGCATCATTTTTCCGCAACGGGTCTTGACCAGGTTTACTGGGTGATTCTTCCCGATGACCTGTTAAGCGATACCCAGAAAGCGCATCGGGAATGCCGGCCGTTTTATGTGGCTGTCGAGCTGATGGATACTTCCGTGAAGTGTGAATTGCTGGTACGCTCAAAAAAGCGACTGGGTTGTGACTGTATCTGTTATGCGGATCGGCAGCAGCGTAACTGGGTGATAGATCAGATGGATCTGATGATTGATGATCTGGGTATTCAGACATGAAGTTGTCTTTTGCTCAAAAAATTCATTCGTGGGTCATCGTCTTGTGGGCCGTCATGTCGATTGTTATTATGGGCTCTGCCGCTATTGTGGCCGCATTTTTCTCGAAGGATGGCCATGTTCCCCATCTCATCGGCAGATTTTGGGCCAAATCCATATTGTGGATCAGCCGGGTAAAGGTAGACGTACAGGGAAAGGATCATCTTGATCCTGAGGTTTCCCATGTCTTTATGGCCAACCACCAGAGTTTTTTCGATATACCCGTTTTACTGGGAGAGCTGCCCTGTCAGTTTCGCTGGCTGGCCAAGGCGGAGTTGTTTAAAGTTCCGTTGTTTGGGGCAGCCATGCGGGGGGCCGGTTATATCAGTATTGACCGGTCGGATCGCCATGCCGCCATCAAAAGCCTGAAAATTGCGGCCGGGAAAATAAAAAACGGTGTGTCGGTATTGATATTTCCGGAAGGTACGAGGAGCCGCGACGGCCGTCTGCGTCCGTTTAAAAAAGGAGGCTTTTTCCTTGCAATCGATTCCGGCGTGCCGATTATACCCATCGTGATTCACGGCACCCGGGAGATCATGCCCAGGGATACACTGGATATTCGGCCGGGGAAAGTAAGGGTCGATATTCATATGCCTATTAAATCAACAGATTATTGTCGTGATACAAAGGATGATCTTCTGAAAAAAGTTCGGAATGAGTTCACCGGGCAGTTATAGCAGCGGTATCCTGGATTTAATGCGCGACATGGCGGTTGACTACCCGGAGGGGACTTGAAAAGAGAAATGGGTTCGTTTTAAATGCGTAAGGAAATTTTCGGTATACTGTTTTTTCTGCTCCTTATTTTTACTCTGGTGAGCCTGGTGTCGTATAGTCCCCACGATCCTTCGCCCCACCATGTGGTCAGCCTGGGGCATCCGGTTCATAACCTGTTCGGTGTTGTTGGTGCGTATCTGGCCGGCCTTCTCATCGGGTTGTTCGGGCTGGGCGCTTTCTGGATCCCGGTATTGCTGCTTCTGGTCAGTATCCATATGTTAAGCGGGCGAACCAGCCGGGATATCGGGGTGACCGTGGCCGGCGGGTTGGTTTTAATGATTGCCACGGGAGCGTTGCTGGCGCTTAAGGGCAACCACCTGTCCCTTTTTTCCAGCCGGTACTCTACCGGCGGTATTGTCGGTATACCCCTTAAAATTTTTCTGCTGAAGTATTCTAACTTTGCCGGTGCGCTCATTGTCCTGCTGGTTTTATGGGTGATCGGTCTGATCATGACGACCCGTCTTTCCCTGATTGATATCTCAAAAAAATTTTGGCAGTTAAGCCTGGAGATGAAAGCGAAAAGCGTCAAGCTGGCTGAACGGCGGAAAAAAGTCAAAAAGCAATCGGCAGCGAGGAAAAAAGCGGCCCGTAAACCGAAACAAAAAGTTCGAATTCAGGCCCCCAAACCGCCTCCGGTAAAAAAGCCCCCGGTTCCCAAGCAGCAGGTCTTCGATTTTATGAAAAGCGGGGAGGGGTTTCAGCTGCCGCCGGTAAATTTTCTCGATGACCCGCCACCGGCCAATTCGCATGCCAACGAAGAAAATCTGCAGGTTCAATCCCAGCTCCTGGAAAAAAAGCTGAACGATTTCGGTGTCGGCGGGCGGGTCAGCACGGTCATGCCCGGACCGGTGATTACCACCTTCGAATACAAACCGGCGGCGGGCGTGAAAATCAGCAAGATTGTCAATCTGGCCGATGATCTGTCCCTGGCATTACGGGCGATGAGTATTCGTATCGTGGGGCCGATTCCGGGCAAGGCCGCCATCGGCATCGAGGTGGCCAATTCCACGCGGGATATGGTTCATTTCAAGGATATTGTCACTTCCAGCGCGTTTGGAAAGTCGAAGTCCCCTTTAACGATCTGCATGGGAAAAGATATAGTTGGGGCGCCGGTCGTCACCCAGCTGGATAAAATGCCCCACCTGCTGATTGCCGGTGCCACCGGAACGGGCAAGAGCGTGGGCCTGAATTCGATGATCTGCAGTCTTTTATACAAATCGAACCCGGATGAAGTGAAGCTGATTCTGATCGATCCCAAACGGATCGAACTGACACCGTATAACCACATTCCCCATTTGATTACGCCCGTGGTGACCAGCGCCAAAAAGGCCACCAATGCCTTATTCTGGGCGGTAAATGAAATGGAAAACCGCTATAAGCTGCTCTCCGAACAAAATGTGCGCAATATCATTCAATATAATAATAAAATCGAGAAGCTCGAACCGAAAGACGGAGATCCGGTTAAAAAATTACCGTATGTCGTTATCATTATCGACGAGCTGGCGGATCTGATGATGGTGGCCTCCCGGGATGTGGAGGCCTCCCTGATGCGTCTGGCCCAGATGGCCCGGGCCGCCGGGATCCATTTGATTCTGGCGACCCAGCGTCCATCGGTGGACGTGTTGACGGGGATCATCAAAGCCAATTTTCCGACCCGGTTATCCTTCCAGGTGTCGTCCCGGACGGATTCGCGGACGATTATCGATGCCAATGGCGCTGAAAGCCTGCTGGGAAACGGGGACATGCTGTTTCTTCCCCCTGGCGTGGCCCGGCTTCAACGGGTCCATGGCGCGTACATTTCCGAGCCGGAGATTGCCCGCATCACCCAGTTTTTGAAAGAGCAGAAGAAACCCGAATACGACCAGAAAGTCACTGAGGCGCAGTTGAAGGAAACGGATAATCAAACGCCGGAAGAAGAACAGGATGAGCGTTACGATGATGCCGTCGCCCTGGTGACCCAGACCCGTCAGGCCTCGATTTCCAAAGTACAGCGGCATTTGCGCATTGGCTATAACCGGGCCGCCCGGATTATCGAAATGATGGAAAGAGAAGGGGTGATCGGCCCGGCGGACGGCGCCAAGCCACGGGAGGTCCTGGTCCGGGGATACGATGATATTCCCTGATACGATTTGGATTATGGGAATTTTCCGGAAAAATGCCGGACAAAAGTCAAGCAGGAGACGTCATGTATCTTATTAAAAATAAGTTGGAAACAGATACCATAGCGCTCGGTACTTTCATCAGTGAGATAAAAAATCCGAATATTGGATATGTGCTGGCCCAGGCCGGTTTTGATCACATGGTCCTGGACAATGAACATTCGGATTTCAGTGATGCCGAGATAACCGTTATGGTGGCCGGTGCCCGGGCTGCCGGCCTGGGTGTCATGGTGCGCATTCCCGAGATCAGCCGCGGGGCGGTGATGAAGCCGCTGGACGCGGGCGCCGACGCCCTTCTCGTGCCCTGTGTACAGACGTCGGATCAGGTACGCCAGGTGATCGACTGGGCCATGTTCTCCCCATTGGGCCATCGAGGGTGCCATCCCCTGCGGGCGGCCAACAGGTTCCAGACGATGGATGTGGCTGACTACATGAAGCAGGCCAACCAGGGGGTTATGATTTTCATCCAGATAGAAACGGCCGAAGCTCTTGAGAACGTAGACGAAATTGCCGCCATAGCGGGTGTGGCCGGGCTGTATATAGGGCCGGTCGATATGTCGATTGCCATGGGTATTCCCGGCAAAATTGATGATGAACGTGTGGGCCGGGCCACGCAAAAGGTCGTCGATGCCTGTAAAACACATCAACGGGTGCCCGGCAAGTTTATCTGGGACAGAAAATCGGCCCATGAAGCCCAGAAAATGGGCGTGCGCCTGCTCTCCTATGCGGCGGATCTCTTCCTGCTCGCCGATGCCGCCGCCCGGGCGGTAAAAGCAGTCAGGGGCTGATAACCCTCCAGGCGGCAGGCGTGCGGGTCTGGCCCGAATCCGGGTAAAAATGCCCGGTTTTGCCCCCCTCGTCGATTTCACGCCAAAATGATCATTCGGGGCGCCAGGTGAATATTAACAAAAAAACGATTGACAAAATTCCCGGATTTCTCGATGAGGCCGAAGGGGCCGCTCTTTACACGTATGCGGTGGCGGCTTCCCCGTTGGGACCCTGTCTTGAGATCGGCAGCTATTGCGGAAAATCAGCCGTATACCTGGGGATGGCGTGTCGAAAAACCGGTAACGTTCTGTTTTCCATTGACCATCACCGGGGATCCGAAGAACAGCAACCGGGTGAATTCTATTTTGACCCGTCGTTGTTTAACTGTCAGACGTTCAGCGTGGATACATTTCCCAATTTCAGAAAAACACTTGCCATGGCCGGTCTGGAGGATACCGTGGTGCCGATCGTCTGTCGTTCCGAACTGGCCGCAAAATGCTGGGCCACCCCCCTGGGGCTCGTGTTTATCGATGGCGGACATTCCCTTGCGGCTGCCCGAACCGATTACAGGGGCTGGCATCCCCATATCCTGCCCGGCGGTTACCTGCTGGTTCATGATATATTTAAAGATCCTGCCAGGGGAGGCCAGGCGCCTTATGAAATATATCGGTCTGCTCTGGCTTCAGGGCGCTTCACGGAATTGGTCATGGTTGGTACGCTGGGGGTATTGCAGCGGGTTGATGATACCGGTCGCAAGAATACCGGATCATGGGATTTAAGGGGATAGCTTACCGGAGGGGGCACTTCATGACCGGAGGGCTTGCGCAATGGTCATGTCCATAACAGGAATCCCCGGGGTGCGCTTTTTAAAAACCGTTCCTGCGCGGGCATGGGGTTGGATAAGACCGGTTTAATAACCGGGTGCCGGGCTTCGACAACGCCCATGCCATCAAGTCCAGATCGCGAAAGCGGCAGGTGTCAGGCAGATGTCACCTCAAACGAAAATAATTAAGCCGCTATCTTTGACGATTTTATCATCAAATTCCGGGTCATGTCGGATAATTATGCCGGGATCGAACCGATTCTCCACCTGATTCTGGAAAAATAAATCGGTTGAAACCACCATTTTTTGATTTCCCGGTTGACCATTTTCTCCGCTTCGTCTATGCGACAGCTTCAACTTGAAGACGATTTAACCGGAAACAGGAGATTATGGAAACCGAATCCTTTATTTCAAAAATTGCAGCCGAACTGAAAATAACCGCCGGCCAGGTGTCCGCGGTCAGCGCGCTGATCGAAGAAGGCGCCACTATTCCGTTTATTTCCCGGTACCGCAAGGAAGCCACCGGCAGCCTGGACGAGGTTACCGTCAGCGCCATCCGGGATCGGATGGTTCAGCTGAAAGACCTTTTCGACCGTCAGGCCGCTATTCTCAAATCCCTTGAAAAACACGGGCACCTGACCGATGAACTCAAAAAGAAGGTGGTTGAGGCCGAAAACCTGGCGACGCTTGAAGATATCTATCTGCCTTACCGGCCCAAACGGCGTACCCGGGCGGTCATGGCCAGGGAAAAAGGGCTTGAACCGCTGGCCCTCCTCCTGCTGGAGCAAAAGGGTATCGACCCGAACCAGGCCGCCCAGCCCTTTATCGATCCTGAAAAATCCGTTGAATCCGAAGAAGACGCCCTGGCCGGCGCCCGGGATATTATCGCGGAAATCGTCAGCGAAAATGATGAGGCCCGGGCCAGACTCCGCAACCTGTTTTTCAATAAGGCGACGGTGAAAAGCCGCGTGATGACCAAAATGGAGGAAAAAGGGGCCAAGTTCAGAGATTATTTCGACTGGGAGGAGCCCATTGCCGCCATTCCTTCCCACCGGATGCTGGCCATGCGCCGTGGCGAAAAAGAGATGATCCTGATTATGCGCATCTTGCCGGATGAAGAAACGGCGCTGCGGATACTGGATGATCTCTTTATCATCGGAAGGGGCGATGATTCGGCCCAGGTAAAGCTGGCCATTGACGACTGCTATCATCGGTTATTGTCCATCTCCATGGAGACGGAAACCCGGCTGTATGCCAAAAAGCGGGCCGATGCCGAAGCGATCCGCGTGTTTGCCGATAACCTTCGCCAGCTGCTCCTGTCTCCGCCTCTGGGGGCCAGACGGGTTATGGGGATCGATCCGGGTTTTCGAACCGGCTGTAAGCTGGTCTGCCTGGATCGGCAGGGAAAGTTGCTCCACAACGATACGATCTTTCCGTTCATGTCTGAAAAAAAAGTTCTGGCAGAAACGGAAAAGGTCAAAAAACTGTGCGAACAATTTAAAATCGAAGCCATCGCCGTGGGGAACGGAACCGCCGGCAGGGAAACCGAAGCGTTTTTCCGGGCGATTCCTTTCAGCAAACCGGTACAGGTGATCATGGTGAACGAAAGCGGCGCCTCAATCTATTCGGCTTCGAAAGTGGCGCGGGAGGAGTTTCCCGATTATGACCTGACGGTACGGGGAGCGGTTTCCATCGGCCGCCGGCTCATGGATCCTCTGGCCGAGCTGGTGAAGATCGATCCGAAATCAATCGGGGTGGGACAGTATCAGCATGATGTGGACCAGAAACTGCTGAAAGCGGCTCTGGATGATGTCGTGATGAGCTGCGTTAACCACGTGGGGGTTGATCTGAACCGGGCCAGCGCTCAGCTGCTGGCCTATGTATCCGGGTTAAACGCCGGGATTGCCAGAAAGATCGTTTTGCACAGAGAGGCCACCGGCCCCTTCAAAAGCCGCCAGGCGCTTCTCGATGTGACACGCCTGGGCCCCAAGGCCTTTGAGCAATGTGCCGGTTTTTTGAGGATTTCCGATGCGGAAAATCCCCTGGATGCCAGCGCCGTTCATCCGGAAAGCTACCATATCGTTGATGCCATGGCCAAAGACCTCGGCCTGACCATTTCCGACCTGATGAATCAACCGGATGCCCGCAGCCGTATCGAAGTATCGCGGTATGTGACGGATACGGTCGGCATTCCCACGCTCAACGATATTATAGAAGAGCTGGCCAAACCCGGCCGTGATCCGAGAGCGCAGTTTGAAGCCTTTTCGTTTGCCGACGGCATTGAAAAAATTCAGGATCTCCGGGAAGGGATGAGGCTGCCCGGTGTGGTAACCAATATCACCGCGTTCGGGGCGTTTGTCGATATTGGCGTTCATCAAGACGGGCTGGTCCATATCAGTCAGATGGCCGATCGGTTTATTAAAAGTCCGGGTGAGGTGGTCAAGGTTCAGCAGCAGGTCTCGGTAACGGTTCTTGAGGTGGACCTGGGACGAAATCGGATTGCCCTGTCCATGAAGCAGTCGGCTGCGGAAAAACGAGATGGCAGGGTGAAAAAGACGCCAACCGGCAAGCCCCGCCCCCGTAAGGCCGGGGAAAAGAAGCGGGGAAAACAGAAATTGACTGTAACCAATTCAATGGCGGAAGCATTGCTCCGAAGCGGATTTAAATAGGGGACCGACACGGGCGGGAAATGATGCGGGCCTGGATTCGGGTGAAAGGTGAGGGACGATTCTCACCTGGTTGCCGGAAGGCCCGCCGGCCATGTCGATTGGTGTGAATCGGTGATATGGATTGAAAGGTTACCGGAATCCGGGGCGCTGAAAAGCGGTCACGAATTCCGGGGGTTCAATTTATTTCAGTGCGCCGGCCAGCACTTTCATGACCGTCTCGCCGCCGTTTCCCTTAACGTAGTCGAGCACCATCGGTATCACCTGGCCAACCATGCCGGCGTCCAGGCCGAGCTTGTCAAATGATCCTGCCAGACCCGCGGCTGACCCTAACGCTTTGCCCGCCATGCTGGCCAGACCGCCGGATTTTCCTGTTTCCGGTGCCGCGCTCAGTAATGTGTCCATTTCCGGGACTGCTTTGGCCACCGTTGTGAACTCGTCGCCGCTCAGTTTGGATTTGGCAAGGTTGAACACCGCGCCGGCCGCACCGGCCGCCTGGGTGTCGTTAATGCCCAGGCCGCTGGTCAGCATGGATACCAGTCCATCTGCCGCAAGGGCCGGGCTGGTTATCATAAATCCCAATACGATCAGTACGGCCATCATTGTCGTGCTTTTTTTTACCATGTTGTCATCTCCTCGTTGTTGTGTTTCGTCTATTATTTCTATTCAAAACAGATCCGGTCAAGCTATTTTATAAAGTGATCGATAGATATCAGTATCTTTGCCTCAGGTCAAACAATGTGAATTTTTCAGGTATGGCCATGGCGTTGCATCCTTTTCCACAAGCGTCTATATAAGATCCATAAGGCGGGTTCCATCGGAAAAAGGATGGCCCTGGCTGGAATAAATCTGAACACCTGCCGGTTTTGTCTGCACGGGCGATTTGTCAACGGAAATGTAAAGGGCCGACTCATGCGAATTTATCATGGAAAAATCATTACCTTGGATGCGGATAACCGAATTTTCAACTATCTTGTGGAAGACCAGGGACGGATTGTCCATGTCGGCGATTTACTTCCCCGTGAATATCAACACAATCATTCAACAGTAGAGTTGGGGAGCCGTGTGCTGCTGCCGTCTTTTGGAGATGGGCATATGCACTTTTCAAACTGGGCCCTGATCGCCGTATCATCTTTTGATGTGAGAAAAGCCAAAACCATTCGTCAAATCCAGGATATTGTACGGCAATTCATGGCGCGAAATAAAAAGGCCAAGGCGATTATCGCTTTTGGCGCATCCAAACACAGTGTCATGGAAAAACGGCTGATCGTCCGGGAGGAACTGGATGAAGTCTGCCCGGATATCCCGCTGATTCTCATCTGCTACGACGGGCATTCGGCCATCTGCAATACCCGGCTGATGGAAAAATTTCCCGATAAGGTCAAACAGATGGCCGGATTTCAGGCAGACACCGGCCAGCTGTTTCGGGAGGCGTATTTTGCCGGGACGGATTACGCCTCATCCCTGGTGCCCCCGTTGGAACTGGTTAGAAGTATTATCAAGGGGTTTGATCTGCTGGCAGAAAAAGGGATCGGGTTGATTCATGCAACAGAGGGCATCGGGTTCCCCCGAGACCTGGACGTGACTCTGGTCAGCCTGATCGCCAGAGCACAAACCCGGCGAAACCGGTTCCAGACGCGGCTGTTTTTTCAGACGCTGGACGTCGACAAAGCGCTGAAACGCAATCTTCCACGGATCGGCGGATGTTTTGCAACGGCAATTGACGGGTGTTTTGGTGCCTGTGATGCGGCCCTGCACGAACCTTACCAGGATAATCCCGGTAACCGGGGGCATTTTTTTCAAGGTGAAGCCGACCTTATCGCGTTTGTAAAAAAGGCCAACCGGGCCGGGTTGCAGGTTGAAATGCATGCCATCGGGGATGCGGCGGTCTCCCGGGCGGTAAAGGCGATTGAATCGGCCCTGGTGGATTTTCCCCGGAAAGACCATCGCCATACGATTATTCATGCGTGTCTGATTCGACCCGCAGAATTAAAAAAAATAGCTGAATTGGGTATTGGGATTACCCTTCAGCCCGGTTTTTTAATCAGTCCCCTGGAACCGGCGGAATACTTACACGACATCCTCGGGTCCCGGGTGAACAGCAGCTCGCCCTTGCGGTCGATCATCGATGCCGGCATCCATCTCAGCGGCGGGTCCGATGCGCCCGTGATTGACCCGGACCCCATTGAAGGGATCTATGGTGCCTGTAATCATCCGTATGACCCGGATCAGTCTGTTTCGATTACGGAAGCCTTAAAAATGTTTACCTGTGAAGTGGCCTGGACAACCTTTGATGAAAGAGAACGGGGCAGCCTGGAAAAAGGAAAAATTGCGGACATGGTCATTTTGAATCAGGACCCGCTGCGACTCGACCCCGGGGAGCTGCGGTCGCTGCAGGTGGAAAAATTATTTCTGCATGGAAAAGCGTACCAGCCCGGCATGGGGCTGACGGGGATGCTGTGGCATGCATACGCCGGGAGAAAAGAGAAAGTCTGATGATCTTAAAACAAACATAAACGAACATATATATGGTGGTGTATCTGGTTTTCCACTATTGGGTGAAATATTATGATTGGTGCAAAATATTCATATTTATTTTTATAAAACAGCTCATTATAGTCAATAATATCTATGCGGCGGATTCCATGAATGCGAAATCCGGTCTGTTCGGTATTGGTTCTAAAATAAACACTTGACAAAAATTTCACACATATTGTAAACGCAGGAAGAAAATCAGGTCCCGTTCAGAGAGATTCAATACGTTGTTTCCTGCGGTTGAACGTTGGCCGGGTATAGGCGTGAATTTTATCGTATCAGGCGTATGACATATATGAACAGGAGAACCAGAAAATGATTGATCAGGCCAGAGTTGTCATAATTGGCGGGGGAATTACCGGGTGCAGCGTATTGTATCATCTGGTAAAAGCCGGGGTAAAAGATGCGGTGCTGGTGGAAAAAGGGGAGCTGACCAGCGGGGCGACCTGTCATGCCGCGGGGATGTTGACCCAGTTTAATACCTCACCGACAATTATGCGTATGCGCCAGTACAGCGCTAAATTATACCATGAACTTAATGCGTACGAACAGGTGGGCAGTGTCAATATTGCTGCCAGCCCGCAGATGCTCAAAACTCTCCAGCGCAATGTCAGCCGGGCCCGGGGGATCGGTCTGGAAGTCGGTATTATTTCGGCCCGGGAAACCCTTGATCTGCTGCCCTGGGCAAGTCCCGACAATATCGAAGGTGCCGTCTACCTTCCCGAAGACGGCCACATCGATCCCCACGGCGCCACCTATGCCGTGGCCAAGGCGGCTACCGACCTGGGGGCCACCATCCTTATCCGAACCCGTGTGACGGGTATCGACGTGTCCGGGCAGGGCGAAGTGATGGGGGTCAGGACGGACAAGGGGAATATCCGCTGCGAGATCGTTGTTAATGCCGCCGGAATCTGGACGGCCCAGGTGGCGGCCATGGTGGGCGCAAAAGTACCCTGCACGCCGGTGGTCCATCAGCATATTGCCATGGAGCCGGTTGAAGGCCACGAGATCCCCGGCGACAGCCCGACCTTCCGGGATTATGAGGCGCTGGTATACGGGCGACCCGAAGGCGGCAGCTATCTGGTGGGCGGGTGGGAGCCGAATCCGCCATCCCAGTGGATAGACGGGGTGCCGTGGGAGCATGAGTCGTCGGACCTGCCCAACGATTTTGACCGGTTTGCGCCTATGCTGGAAGATACCATCAAACGTTTTCCGTTTCTGGCCGAATCCGGGATGGTGAACCTGGTGGCCCATCCCGATGCGTTTACCCCGGATAACGGCCCGCTTCTGGGGCCATGGCCCGGCATCAGGGGGTTCTGGTTTGCCGGAGCGTCCTGCATGCACGGGTTTGGCGGCGGCGGCGGTTTCGGAAAAATCATGGCCGAGTGGATCACCACCGGCCAGACCGAATGGGACGTCCATGCCTTCCGGGCCTGGCGGTTCAGCCCGCATTATCTGGACCCGTTCTATGCGGCCAGATGTGCCTGTGAGTGCTATAAATATTACTATCGAACCTATTTCCCCAACGACGAAGACACGGTGATGCGGCCCCGGCGAATCAGTGCTTTTCACCATCGTCTTCAGGATCTGGGCGCAGTGTTTGGAAAGAAAAACGGATGGGAGCGGCCCAACTACTTTCAACCGGACAAACCCTGGCGCCGGGCCGGTGAAGACCAGCGCGAATGGGGCGGATGGGTCAAGCCGCCCTATTTTGACACCGTGGCCCAAGAGGCCGGGGCCGTGCGCCAGCGGGTGGGAATTTTCGATCTGAGTTCTTTCGGCAAGATCGATCTGACCGGGCCGGGGGCGTTGGCCCTGATCCAGCGGATTACCGATAACAATATGGATCGGCCGGAAGGTACGGTGATCTACACCCAGTTTCTGAACCAGACCGGCGGAATTGTGGGCGATGTCATGGTGACCCGCCTGGGACCGGAACATTTCCGGATCATCAGCGGTTCCGGCACCGTGAATTCCGATCTGGGATGGATTAAATTGAACCGGCAGGACGAGGATGCAGCGGTGACGATTTCTGACCTGACGAACCGGCTGGCCGTGATCGGTATCTGGGGGCCTCAGGCGAGAAACGTGCTGCAAACCATTACGACATCCGATGTATCCCACAGCGGTTTTCCGTATATGACGGCCGCCACCATTGATATCGGCGGTATTTCCGTTCTGGCCCAGCGGGTGACCTATGTGGGCGAGCTGGGTTGGGAACTCTATGTCCCGACAGAACGTGCGATTTTTATCTGGGATCAATTATGGGCAGCCGGGAAACAATTCGAGATGGCGGCCTGTGGGTACAAGGCCATCGATTCCCTGCGGCTCGAAAAAGGCTACCTGGCCTTTGCCGGCGATATCACCCCCCTTGAGAATCCGTTTGAGGCCCGGCTGGGATTTTGTGCCCGGTTGGATAAAGGGCATTTTATCGGGCGGGAGGCCCTCAAGCAGGCCATGGATACCGGTACCCGGCAACGGCTCTGCACGGTGGTAGTTGGCGACGGGACCTACCAGACCCTGTATGGCGGCGAAGCGGTCTATTACCGGGGTGAGGTTGTTTCCCGACTGCGAAGCGCCGGGTACGGGTATGCTGTCCGGCAAAATATTGGATTTGCCTACCTGCCGATGGAACTGGTCGCAGAGGGAACCGCGCTTGAGGTCGATCTGTTCGGAGAACGGGTTTCGGCCAGGGTAGCGGCGGATGTGCTCTACGATCCCCAGGGAAAAGCGATCCGCCAATAGAAATATCAAACGCGTCAAACGGGTGGTCGCTGCAAAAAGGCGGCGGTCACCCGCTTGGTCACGGTCCTGGTGGCGCGTTGATTCGGATGCCGGATAGTCCGCTTTTAACCCGCATTACGCACGAACAAAATTGCCGGCCTTATCAGCCTCTCCGCTTTTCTTTGCTAACCCGTTCGAAACCTTGACAAAATCTCTTCAGACTGTTAAACGCTTTGTCGTACGATTTGTGACAACAATTGTACGGCTGTGACAATAACAGGATTCGGCATGCAGCATTCCTACAATCTGGCAAATATCGGTCTGTCCGATTATGCAATCCACACCTACCTGTCACTTCTCAAGGCCCATCCTGTCAACGGGTCTCAGTTGAGCAGGCAGTCGGGAATTCCGCGGGCGCGGATTTACGATATCCTTCGGATGCTGAAACGACGGGGGTTTGTTGCCGAAGCGGGGAAGGGGAAGTTTGTACCGTTGCCCCCCGATGAACTGATCAAGCAGTTGCGGCGGGATTACGAGGCGGATCTTAATCGTTTTAAAGACCTGGTAAACGACGTGGATGCTCCGGCTGGTCACGATTTTATCTGGACGATTATCGGGTATCAGCGGGTTATGGCCAAGGCCGGCGAGATGATTGATGCGGCCGAAAACGAAATTTATGTCCGCCTGTTCCGACAGGAAGCCGACGTATTGGTGCCGGCCCTGAAAAAGGCAGAACAGCGGGCCGTGCCGGTCAAATGCATTTTCATGGAGCCGTTTCCCGACACCTTTAATGTCCAGGTGATCCACCCGCAGCACGAGCTGGTGGAAGAAAAATTAGGCGGGCGGTCGTTTGATCTGATCGTGGACAGGGAAGAGTTTATTGGCGGTATGTTCACACCGGAGAAAGTCGACGCCTGCCGGATCAACTGGAGCCGGAACCGATGGTTTGTCCTGGCCGGGCGCGACAGCCTGCGTCATGATTTTTTTCATTATTTTCTTTACAAGACCCATACCCTGAAAGAGGCGTTGGACGAAAATGAAAAAAAGCTCTATGAAATGATTCAGAATGACATGTAGTTTGAATGGATGGCGGGGATCGATAAAAAACAGAAAATAGTTTATAGCGAGCCCTTGATTGTCCCCTGCAAAAAATGCGGGGGATACGGATAATCACATTGAAAGGAGAGAGAGGATGAAAAAAAGTGGATTGATTGCGGTATTACTCGTGGGGATGATGATGCTGATGGCGGGAACGGTTATGGCCGGCCAGACCGTATTGGAAGAGATTATGGCTGCCGGAAAGATCAAGGTATCCACGGATGCCAATTATGCCCCCCAGAGCTACCTGAACGACAAGGGCGAACTGGAGGGATTTGACATCAGCGTGGCCAAGGAAGTGGCCAAACGGCTGGGCGTCAAGGTTGAATTTGTTACACCGGACTGGGACCTGATCACCGCCGGAAAATGGGGAAAGCGCTGGGATATATCCATCGGCTCCATGACCCCGACCGCTGAACGTAAGAAAGCCCTGCTGTTTACCATGCCGTATTACAGCTCTCCGGCCCAGTTTGCCGTTCACAAAGACAATACCACGATTAAAAAATTGAGCGACCTGGCCGGTAAAAAAATCGGCGTTGCCTCGGAAACAACCAACGAGCGGTACCTGGAACACAATCTGAAGATCGAAGATGTCAAAATTGTCTACCCGGACTGGAAGCCGGGGGAACTGAAAACCTACCCCACCGATGCCAACCATATCGAGGACCTGGCCCTGGGTGATGGTGTGCGTCTGGATGCGGTCTTTACCTCCCGGCAGACCCTGGCGGCGGCCATTGAATCCGGATGCGGGAAGGGATGTCCCATCAAAATGATAGGTGAGCCGCCCTATTATGAACCGCTGAGCTTTGCTTTGGATAAAAGCCGTCCCAACAGTGAAACGCTGCTGGCCAGGCTCAACGAAATTCTAAAGGGGATGTATGATGACGGGACACTGGTTAAATTATCCATGAAATTTTACAAGACCAACTTAATTCCCAAGTTGCAGTAAGGTTTGTCGACCCGGTTTTCCGTCCACTTTCTTCTGACGGGAAACCGGTTTTTTTTGCGATTCCGGCCAGCCCTGTGGGATGGCTTCCGCTGGAGGATACGGTACAATCCGATCTCAGCGGTATGCTTTTCGGCAAAACGCCGGCCATCGCTTTTACCCTGACTTTTAAGAGAGATGCCCATGGATGATTCAGCGGATACGATTCCCGTTCCGATCAGCAAGATTCCTCCCGAAGCCAGGCAGGTATTAGATAAGATTGAACAGGACCGCAAACGGTTCCGGGTAAACCTGACCCTCTCCTTTGCCGTGTTGCTGGCCGGCCTGTTTGCCCTCATGAGGATTATCAACCTCGATTTCAGGTTCATGTTTCACTGGTTCGGATTTATCATGGCCGGTATCGGTTATACCCTGATGGTCTCTTTTCTGGCGATTACCCTGGCCTGTGTTCTGGCTGTGGTCGGCGCATTGGGGCGGTTATCTAAAAATCCGATTTTCAACAGTATCGCCACGGCCTATGTGTCGCTGATTCGGGGGACCCCCCTGCTGGTCCAGGTCTATATGTGGTACCTGGCCCTGCCCCAGGTGGGCGCGGCCCTGGAAGATCTGGGGCTTCACGGGATTCAGCGGCTGTTTACCCTGCCGGCCATCCCCGCCGGCGTAATGGCGCTGGGCGTCTGCTACGGGGCCTACATGACCGAGACGGTCCGGGCGGGCATCCAGTCGATCAAGATCGGCCAGACCGAGGCGGCCAAAGCCCTGGGTATGACGCCCCGCCAGACCCTGCGGCGGGTTATTTTTCCCCAGGCCCTGCGGGTGATCATCCCGCCCGTATCCAACGAATTTATCGCCATGATCAAGGATTCTTCCCTGGTATCGCTGATGGGGGTCTGGGAGCTGAGCTACCGGGCCATCAAGATCGGGCGGCGCTATTTCCAGTCCCTTGAAATGCTCATCATGGTGGCGCTGATCTACTGGGTGATGTGTATTATCCTGCAGTCGATTCAAGAGAAGATAGAAGCCCATATGGCCCGGGGCGATCGGAAGGTCAGCTGATGCCTGAGAAAATGACGATGAATAATGGGGAGACGATGATCCGGATCAACAACCTGCACAAAGTATTTGGGCAGGATCTTCACGTATTGCGGGGTATCGATCTGGAAGTAAAAACCGGAGAAGTGGTGGTGATTCTGGGGCCATCCGGTTCCGGCAAGAGCACCCTGCTGCGCTGTATCAATTTTCTCGAAGAGCCCACGGCCGGCAGTATCGAGATCGACGGGGTCGTCATCTCGGCCGGAGAGCGGGGGAAAGCGCGCGATGCCCATATTCTGGAAATCCGGAAAAAAGCGGGGATGTGTTTCCAGTCATTCAACCTCTTTCCCCACATGACAGCCATCGAAAATATCATCGAGGGACCGATCACGGTGCTGGGGCAGAGAAAAAAGGAAGCCATCCCGTATGCCGAAGAACTCCTTGACTGGGTGGGTCTCACCGATAAACGGGACGAACATCCGTCCCGGCTTTCCGGGGGGCAGCAGCAGCGGGTCGCCATTGCCCGCAGCCTGGCCATGAGACCCAAGGTAATGCTTTTCGATGAACCCACCTCGGCCCTGGATCCGGAACTGGTGGGCGAGGTCGTTGACGTGATGGAACGCCTGGCCAGAGAGGGGATGACCATTATCGCCGTCACCCACGAAATGCATTTTGCCAAGGATGTGGCTGATCGGGTATTCATCATGGATGGGGGCAACTGGATTGAAGACGGGCCGCCCGAAGAGATATTCACCCACCCGAAGCATGCACGCAGCCGGCAGTTTCTCGCCCATATTCTTAAATAGCCGGTTGACACGGCATGAACGGATTGATATTTGTTGTCCTGTTTGTGACGACAATTACCCGGCGCTTGACTGGAAAGACCGGGTCGACAGGCAGTGCCTGCGGGAGATTGAATTTGGATAATGTGCGCCCTTTCATAAGATGCCTGACCGGGGATCAATGTGTCCAGGTACACGATGCGTCGCTGAAGATTCTGTCCAAGACCGGCGTCCGGGTTGATTCGGAAGCTGCCCGGTCTCTTTTTGAAAAGGCAGGCTGCCGGGTATTGCCCGACCATCGCGTTATTATTCCAGGCGAGCGGGTCCAATGGGCGATCGATGCCGCGCCGGATCACGTGGATATTTATGACCGTACGGGTAGCCCGGCCTTCACGGTCGGGCAGGGGGCCAACCATGGCACGCGATTCGGCATCGGTGTTACCAATCTCTATTTCCAGGACCCGGAAACGGATGCGGTCACGCCGTTTTCCATTGACCATGTGGCGACCACCGCCCGGCTGGCGGAAACGCTGACTCAATTTGATATGCTCGCCACGCCGGGGATTGCCCAGGACATCCCCCCGCAGACGGCTGATCTGCACACGACCCTGCTGATGATGGCCAACACCGTTAAACCGCTGGTGGTTCTCGTTTCCGAGCATCGCTGTTTTCGTACGGTACTGGATCTGCTCGGTCAGATACATGGCAACCTGGCCGAGCGACCCTTTGTGATGCCGTACGTCAACCCGATTTCGCCCCTGGTCCTCAACGAAGAGACGATCGAGAAGATGACGATGGCCATCGAGCGCGGGCTGCCGCTGATTTTCAACAATTACGGCATGTCCGGCGCCACTGCGCCCATCACGCCCGGGGGCACACTGGCCCTGCTCAATGCGGAACTGCTGGCGGGGCTGGTCCTTTCCCAGCTGATCCGGTCGGGTGCCCCTGTTATTCTGGGAAGCCTGCCGGCGGGGTTTGACATGCGGTCGATGATGAGCCTGTATACCCCGCATACCATGTTGTTGAACCTGGCCTGTGCGGAAATGATGGCATATTATGGCCTGCCCCATTCAGGCACATCGGGCAGCGGCCCCGGATGGGGGCCGGATCTGCTGGCCGCGGGCGGATTCTGGATGAACCATTTTTCGAGCCTGCTGGGCAAGGTGGGGCTGGCCCCGTTTGTCGGCGGCAATTTTGATTCGATGGCCTTTTCCCCGGCGGCCGTGGTCTATGCCGGGGAGGTCATCCGGCTGTCCCGGCTGTTTGCCGATGGGTTTTCCCTGGACGAACCCGCCGTGGCCCGTGACGAAATCGACACGATCGGTCCCGGCGGTAATTTTCTCTTGTCCGATCTGACCGGCGCACTTTTCCGGGACCTTTCTTACGACAGCCCCATCTGGCCGTCGATGTCCCTGGACCAGTGGCAGACCGGCGGATCGGTATCGGCGGAGGCAGTGTTGCGGACATATGCAGGAGATCTGCTCAACCATCTGTCGCCGCCCCCGGATCACGATGAGCTGATGGATCGGGGCCGCTTATTTATTCATAAACGAACGCAGGGTATTTAACCGATGAAACGAAATTTACATGCAGGCAAAAGTTTGAACGGCGGCCTGAGCCTCAATATTCTGACTGAAGACGAACTCAACGAAATCCATCTCGGCACCCTGGAACTGCTCGACACCACCGGAATCTATATCGAAGACGAAGCCGCGCTGGATACCTTTGAAGAAGGTGGGGCCCGGGTGGCCCGGGAGACCCGGATTGTCCGGATTCCGCCTTATCTTGTGGAGGAAGCGATCCGGTCGGCGCCGTCCAAGGTGATCCTGGCCGGCCGGGACCCGAGACACGACCTGGTCCTGGAAAGCAATCGGGTACACTTTACCAACTTCAGCGAAGGGGTGAAGGTCAACGATCTTTACACCGGGGAAAACCGGACGCCGCACAAGCAGGACCTGGTCGATACGGCCCGCATCATCGATTATCTCGATGAGGTCGATTTTTGTGAGAAAGCGCTGGGTGCCCACGAGATCGACCAGGCGGTGGTGCCCCTTCACAATGCCGAAGCTTATCTGACGAACACAACCAAACACTGTGCTTTTGGTCCGGGCAACGGCAGATTACTGGAAAAAATCCTGGAGATGGCTGCGGCGATTGTGGGCGGCGTCAAGAAGTTCAGGCAGCGGCCCATTGTTTCGTTTACTACCTGCCCGGTCAGCCCCCTGAAACTGATTACCGACTGCTGCGATATCATCATGACGGCCGCCAGAAACAACGTGGTGTGCAATATCCTCTCCATGGCCATGTCCGGTGCGACGGCACCGGTAACCCTGGCCGGGACCCTGGTGACGCATAATGCGGAAATTTTAAGCGGGATCACACTGAGCCAGCTGACCCGCAAGGGGGCACCGGTGATCTACGGCAGTTCGACCACGGCCATGGACCTGAAAATGGCCCTGGCGTCGGTGGGAACTCCCGAATGTGCCCTGATCAGCGGAGCGGTGGCCCGGCTGGCGCGTTATTATGCCCTGCCCAGCTACGTGGCCGGCGGCTAGGGCGATGCCAAAATATCTGATACCCAGACAGGCCATGAAAAAACGCTTACCGGACTGTTACCCGCATTGGCAGGTGCCAATATGATTTACGGTCTGGGCATGCTTGAAAGCGGTATCACCTTTGATTATGGCCAGCTGGTGCTGGACTGTGAAATGGCGCGCATGATCAAGTTTACGGTGCAGGGAATCCCGGTCAACGACACGACCCTGGCGCTGGATGCGATCCGGGAGATCGGGCCGGGGCGTGATTTTCTCATGCACGAAACGACGTTTACCGGAATGCGGAACCAGTCGCAGGCAGAATTGTTTGACCGCAAGATGAGAAGCGACTGGGAGGCTGCCGGTGCCACCAGCGCCTATGACCGGGCCCTGGAAAAGGCCCGCTGGATACTGGCCCATCACCGTCCGGAACCTCTGCCCGACACGGTCCTGACAAAGATCAGACGTATTGTGGTGCAGGCTGAGACGGAAATGGGCATTGAACCGTCCATATAGGCCAAACGCAAGAGACCAAACGGAAATCGGAGAAGAGCAATGAGTAACGAGATTACCACGCGAATGGGCGATGGCGAGCGGGTTCTGTTTTCGGCCGAAGAGATCCGCGAGGATATCCGGGTCGGCACGGCCCAGGCCGCCGAACGGGCCGGTATCCCCGCGCTTTCGGCCGAAGAGCAGGAGAAGTTGTTTGACATTATCGCCGATCCCTCCCGCATCGTCAGCGTCCAGCCCGGAGAAGAAGTTATCGTTTCCGATGACGGCTGCTCCATGAGCTTTTACGGCGGTCAGGACGGCGGCGGGGTCGGCGCACCGCTGAGCCGGATGCAGGCGGTTTTGACCTACGAGCGGGCCTGCGGGGCAGACACCACATCCCTGGGTCACAGCGATTACAGTTTTAAGCCGGTTAAACCGATCATCAATTTCGAGGCCAACGACTACTACAACACGTCGATGGTTACAACGGCGCCTTTCTTTTACGGGGCACAGCCCAACCTGGGGTTATACTTTCAGCCCGACGGCCCCTGTCCCAACGCCGCCGAGCTGATGCCCATGGGGAAGATCGACGCGGCCAGGCAGGCCCAGGAAGAAGCCGCCGGGCATCTGACCCGCGACCTGGTCTTTGTGGGCAGCCGCCTGGCCGATGTGGGCCTGGAAGGCCTGAACCTGGATACCAGCGGATCAGCCGGGGACGCGGACTTTCTGGCTGCGCTGAACGCTGTGGCCAGGCTGAAGGAGAAGGTGCCGGATTTACCGATTCTCATGGGTGCTTCCGGGGAGTTCATCATCGGGATGCACGGTGAAGTCGAGTATGACGGCCAACGCCTGGCCGGGCTTTACCCCCAGGATCAGGTGAAAGTCATTGAAACGGCCGGCGCCGATATTGCCGGGGTGGCCATCAATACCACCACGACGGAATCGCTGCCGTGGAACCTCTCCCGATCGGTGACCTTTATGAAGGCCGCGTCCGAAGCCTCGAATATTCCCGTGCACGCCAATGTCGGCATGGGCGTCTGCGGGATTCCCATGATGGAGCAGCCGCCCATCGATTCGGTCACCCGGGTTTCAAAAGCCCTGGTCCAGATCGGTAAGGCGGACGGGTTGTAGATAGGCGTTGGCGATCCCATGGGAATGGAAATCGCCCATATCATGGCCTCGTGCATGGGGGGCATTCGGACTTCCGGAGATCTGGTGGCCTGGATGCAGATGACCCGAAGAATGAGAATTCACGAAGCGAAGGCATATGTGGCGGAAAAACTCGGCGTGGGGATCATTGATCTGACCGATGAAGAGATCATGCGTGATATCAGGAAGGACCTGGGAATCGGCACGGTCACCTCCATCGCGGGCAGCCCCAAGGGTATCCGGGCAAAAATAAAGGTGGCGGAGCTGCTGGATATCAACATCCGGTCCGTGGCCCTGTTTAAATCCCAAATGGGTTTTTAGGAGATTATTCATGAACAAGGAGATATTTGAAAGCGCGGCCGATGCCATCTTGAGGGGCGATCCTGAAAAGGCCGCGGAAGTGGCCCGAAAAGGGCTGGGCGAGGGAATCGATCCCCTGACGCTGATCAGCGACGGATTTGTTCCGGGCATCAATAAAGTGGGGGATATGTTCGAGTGCGGCCAGCTTTTCCTGCCGGAGCTGGTCAAAGCCGCCAACGCCATGCAGCGTGCCACGGATATTGTCAATGCCGCTATTCCCGAAGGGGAAGGGCAGACCCGGGGACGGATCATCATCGGAACGGTGGAAGGGGATGTCCACGATATCGGCAAGACCATCGTCGTGTCCCTGATGAAAGCCAACGGGTTCGAGGTCATGGATCTGGGCCGGGATGTGTCGACCGACCGGTTCGTCGAAGCGGCCGAACAGTTCAACGCCGATATTATCGGCACCAGCGCTTTGTTGACCACCACCATGGAGGGCCAGCGCCGGCTGGAGTATAAATTGAAAGAAACCGGTTTGAAGAAACGGTTTAAAACCATGGTAGGCGGTGCGCCGATCACCCAGCGGTGGGCCAAACGGATCGGTGCCGACGCCTTTGCGGAAAATGCCTCTGAAGCGGTTAAACAGGCCAAAGCGCTACTTGAAACATAGCCGGTAACAGGTTAAGGAATAAGAACAATTACCGTTTCGCTGAAGCAGTCACGATGCCGAAGGGGGCCATGATGCTAATTGATACCTTTATGGAAAAGGGGAAAACGTTTTTAAACTGTCGCTACCCGATCATGTGCGGCGCCATGACATGGGTGAGTGATCCGAGCCTGGTCACTGCCGTTGGGCAGGCTGGCGGGTTTGGTCTGCTGGCCGGCGGAAATGCGCCGGTGGAGGTGCTGAAAGACCAGATTCGCCTGACCCGTGAGCTGTCCGATCATCCCTTTGGCGTCAACCTGATCACCCTGGCCCCGGTCTATCGGGATCAGCTTGATATGGTCTGCGATCTGAAATGTGAGATGGTGGTCTTTGCCGGCGGTATTCCCCGCAAACGGGAAATTCTTCAGGCCAAGGCGTCCGGCGCCCGTACGATCTGTTTTGCGCCCACGGCGCCGCTGGCCCACAAACTGGTCGACATGGGCGCCGACGCCCTGATGCTGGAGGGCTCGGAAGCCGGTGGCCATATCGGCCCGGTCGCCCTCTCCGTCCTGATTCAACAGATTCTTTTTAATGTGCAGACGGTCCCGGTTTTCGTGGCCGGCGGCATTGCTACCGGGCGCATGATGGCCCACCTGCTGATGATGGGCGCGGCCGGTGTTCAGATGGGTACCCGTTTCATCATGGCCGATGAATGCCCGGTTCATAAAGACTTTAAAAAGGCGTTTATCAAGGCCCGTTCCCGCGATGCCATTGCCACCCCGCAGTTCGACAGCCGGCTGCCGGTGATTCCGGTGCGGGCACTGAAAAACGAAGGGGCCATTGAATTTGGAAAACTCCAGCTGGAATTGCTGCACAAACTGGACGCCGGCGTGATCGACCGGCAGGAGGCGCAGTTTGCGGTGGAGCGGTTCTGGGTGGGAGCGCTGCGCGATGCCGCCATCGACGGGGAGGTGGCCAGGGGGTCGCTCATGGCCGGGCAATCGGTGGGACTCGTGGACCAGACGCAGCCGCTGAACGAGATTATTGACGAGATGGTTAGTGACGCGGAAACAGAAATGAAGAAAATAAAAATGATGCTTGGTTAAAATGACCGCACCTGCCCTTAAGATGGATTCCGGGTCAATCGATAAATATGACTAAACAACCCGTCCGGTTTTTTCGGAAATACTGGTTTCTATTTGGGCTTATCACCGTTTGTCTGTTGACGCTTACCGATCGTTCCGGCGTGCTTGCGATTTGCGGGAGCTGGGTCAAGAGACATCATGGCCCGGGCCTGGTGATTGTTTTTATTTTTCTTTTATCCGGGTTTACCCTGAGCCCGGAACAGTTGCGAAGCGGCCTGGGAGATATAGCGGGTGTATGGCTTGCGGCCGTTAATATCTTTATCGTGGCGCCGCTGGTGGCAGGCCTGTTCGGTTTTATTCCCATGGATACCGGGATTATCATCGGGATGTTTCTCGTCGCCGTCATGCCGTCGACGTTGAGCAGCGGCGTGGTGATGACCGATGCCGCGGGCGGCAATGCCGCCCACGCCCTGATGATTACGATTGCGGCCAATAGTCTTGCCGTTTTTACTATTCCCTATGCATTGTCGCTTTT